>NZ_JAVAJK010000010.1:0-230414 GCF_052112325.1 Pseudomonas sp. Yb2C2
CAACGCGGGGCAAGCCCGCTCGCCACAGGTTAGGAGTAGTCCTCAGATCACGTGGGGCGTGGAGGTGCAATCTCGAATGCGTTATTGGTTGAGCCTGCGCAAGCTTATTGTGGTGAGCGGGCTTGCCCCGCGCTGGGCTGCGCAGCAGCCCCAATCAGGATGCCTGTGTTCTGTCAGGTAAACCACAGCGCCTGGTTTTGGGTCTGCTTCGCAGCCCAACGCGGGGCAAGCCCGCTCACCACAGGTTACTGGGCCTGGCGTGAAAGCCTTTGCAGCTTTGCGATGACCGCCTCGGTTGCCCGCTGCATCGGCGCCCGCAACTCACTCTCGATCAAGCCCTCCAGCGCCAGTGCGGCTTTCACCGGCGCCGGGTTGGGCTCCATGAACAGTGTGCTGATCAACGGCACCAAGCCAAGGAACGTCGCCCGCGCCTCAGCCAACTGGTTGTCCCGTACCTGTTGCCACAGCGCCACAAACTGTTCGGTGCACACATGGGCCGACGCGGCAATCGCACCGCTGGCACCCAGGCACAGCGCATTGAAGATCTGCAGGTCCTCGCCACACAACACATCGGCCTCACCGCTGGCCAACACCGCCAGGGTATTGCCCAGGTTGCCGCCGCAGTCCTTGATCGCCACGATCTGCGGGTGCGCGACGATGTTCAGCAAGGTCGCCTGCTCGAAGGTCACGCCGGTACGGTAGGGAATGTCGTAGAGAATGATCGGCACGCTGGACGCATCGGCCACCGTGCGAAAGAACGCTTCAAGGCCGGCCTGGGAAGGGCGGATGTAACTCGGCGCCGGCACCAGCAAACCCGCCAGCGGGCGCTTGAGGATCTCGGCCTGGAATTGCAGCAGCTCAATCTGGTTGTTGCCCGCCAGGCCCATCACCACGCGGTGGGCGGGCACCTGTTGCAATACCGCATCCAGCACGGTCAGTTGTTCCTGGCGGCTGAGCGATGCAGCTTCGCCCGTGGTGGTGCACACCATGATCCCGGCCACGTGCTTGTCCAGCAGGCGGCTGACCAGGCGGTGCAGGCCGACAAAGTCGATGGCGCCATCCTGGAACGGCGTGACCACGGGAACCCAGATACCTTGAAACGATGACATGCACTTTCTCCTGATGATTGACCGCTTGAGTCACCGTCAGAAGGGCATGGGCAATTGTGCAAGGGGGAAGGAGTCCGCGCTCAATGTCCTGTCAGCTCATCTGACGGGACAGCGCGCCCCGGTCACATGAGCGACTGTTTCTTCGATTTGAGGGCGTGCGCCACGCAACCTTGCGCCTTGGCAATCAAGCCAATGACGGTACGGTTAACGAGTGAGGTTGCGGACATAACTGACACACCCTGAATGAGGCTTCCATCTTCAGGGGATGTCAGTAAATGTGTCAAGCGCGTTGCAGGTGTTCACGCACAAATGCGCGGATTTCCTGTGCAAGCTCTGCATCTTCCGGCGCGCCCATGAAACCGCCATGGGGCATCGCTTCGAACACGTGCAATTGCGCCGGCACCCGCGCCTGGCGCAAGGCCCGGTGCAGGCGCACGGTGTTGGACAGGAACAGATCCCGCGTGCCGCTTTGCAGGAAAGTGGGCGGGAAGCCCCGACTGAAATCGCCGAACAGCGGCGACAGGTACGGGTGGGCCAGGTCCGCGCCGGCGGCATACAGCAGGTTGGTGCCCATTAGCGGGTTGGGCAGCACCACGTCTACCGTGCGGTTGACGTGAAAACTGTCGCCCGATTCGGTCAGGTCCACTTCCGGCGACAACAACACCAGCGCCGCCGGCAAGGGCAACCCTTCGTCGCGGGCACGCAATACCAGGGCCGCTGCGAGGTTGCCGCCCGCCGAGCGGCCACCGATCACGATACGGTCTGGGGCGTGATGCTTGAGCACATGGCGGTAGGTGGCCATGCAGTCATCCAGTGCCGCCGGGTAGGGATGATCGGGTGGCATGCGGTAGTCCACGCCGTAGCAGACCATGTTGTGCAGGTCGGCCTGCCTCCCGGCCGCGACGCGACAGTTTTCGCCACCGCCGAATACCAGGGCACCGCCATGCAGGTCAATGTAGGCGTCGCCGGTGTGATCCGACGGCGTCGCCACATGCACGGTCGCGTTTTCTACACGGAGGGTATGCAGGCTCGCGCGCAGTGAGGCCGCCTGGCCGGCGGTGGCTACGGCGAAGTGCTCGGCAACGGTGGCCTGCATGCGGCGCCAGCCGTCGTGGTCGTCAGGCGCCGGCATGACGTGCAGAGCGTTCAACGGTACGCCATCTTCACCCACCATGCGCTTGAGCATCGCCTGGGCTTCGGGGCTGATCGAAGAGGGCACGGGGATGGTCCGTGGGCTGATACGCACGCCGTCGCTCATGGTTGGGTACTCTTGGGTGTCGCTGTGTGCATCGAAGTGGAAAACGTCATTCTTGTCTGTGCTCGCTTCGTAGACGTAGGCGTAGTCGGTCAGCCCTTTATCGCGGCTTCTATCGCCGCAATGTCGATCTTGGTCATGGTCATCATCGCGTCGAATGCACGCTTGGCAATGGCCGGATCAGCGTGTGCCACCGCGTCCGTCAACACCCGAGGCGTGATCTGCCACGACAATCCCCATTTATCCTTGCACCAACCGCAGGCGCTGGCCTGGCCGCCGTTGTCGATAATGGCGTTCCAGTAGCGATCGGTTTCGGCCTGGTCATCGGTGGCGACCTGGAAGGAAAACGCTTCGCTGTGGGGGAATATCGGGCCGCCATTGAGGCCAATGCACGGGATGCCCATCACGGTGAATTCCACCGTGAGCACATCGCCCTGTTTGCCGGACGGGTAGTCACCGGGGGCCAGGTGCACGGCGTCGAGCGTACTGTCGGGGAAGGTGTTGGCGTAGAAGCGCGCAGCCTCCTCGGCGGTGTCGTTGTACCAGAGGCAGAGGGTGTTCTTGCGTTTCATGATCGGTCTCCACGGACAATGGGTCCATGGAGTTTAGACGGCCAACTGCCGTTCGATCGCCGCCTTGTCGATCACCGACCAGACCTGGGCGATTTTGCCGTCGACGAACGTGTAGAAAACGTTCTCCGAGAACGCCACCTGGCGACCATTGATCGCCAGCCCGAAAAACTCGCCCCGGGGCGTGACATTGAAGTTCAGCCGGCAGGCGACGGTGGGCGGGTCGGCGATCAGCAACTGGATGTGGAACACCAGGTCGGGGATCTCGCGGAAGTCGCGCTCCAGCATGGCGCGGTAGCCCTCCAGGCCGACCACCTTGGCGTTATAGGCCACCTCAGGGTGGACGAAGTCGCCCAGGCGGTTCCAATCCTGCCGGTTGAGGCAGTCGATGTAGCCGAGGTAAAGGTCGGCAAGTTGGTTGCGGGTCATGTTTTTTTCCTCAAGCCCTGCGCGCGGTCAACAACACCGTCGCCGCCGCCGACAACAACCCCGCACAGCAGCGGTTGAATATCCGCTTGCCACGCGGCTCCGCAAACCAGCGACGCATGTGCAGGCCCATATAGGCGTAGAGGCTGATGGCGATCCATTCCAACACCAGGAACAGCGCGCCCAGCACGGCGAATTGCGGGGTGATGGGTTGGCCGGGGACCACGAATTGCGGGAGGAACGCGGTGAAGATCAGGATCGCCTTGGGGTTGCCCGCCGCCACCAGAAACTCCTGCCGCGCCAGTGCCCATAAACCCACCTTCGCGCCTGCCGATTGCGCCTCAGCCTGCGGATCAGCCCGCCACAGCTGAAATGCCAGATAAAACAGATACGCCGCGCCCACAATCTTGATCGCGTAGAACAACAACTCCGACGTCTGCAGCACCACCGCCAAGCCTGCGGAGGCGAGGGCGATCATCCCGGCGAACGCCAGCAGACGGCCGATACCGGCCAGGCACGAGGTGCGGTAGCCGTAGCGCGTGGCGTTGCTGACGGACAGCAGGTTGTTCGGGCCGGGCGCCATGTTCAGGGCGAAGCAGGCGGGGAGGAACAGGGCGAGGGTGGCGAGGTCCATGGCGGCTCCGGTTTTGGACGGACGGGGAGCGTCGAGGATAAGGGGAGTGGAGGTGGTTGGACAATGTGCGGCTTGATTCCCATGTCCGGCGTGCAGTTCGCCGCCTCATGCACAGGCGGCCCTGTGACTGCTCCGGCTAAGCCACCTGATTCGCAAACCTGCCCACCGCGTCGACCACCCGCTTGGCGCCATCCTGAATTTCCACAATGACCTGGCCTGCCTGCGTGGCGAGTTCAAGACCTTGCTCTGCCTGGGATTTGCTGTTGGCCATTTCGGCGACGGTCTCATCCACCAGTTTCTGGTTCTGCAGCACCACCGAGGCGATTTCTTCCGTCGCCGTGCTGGTGCGCCCGGCCAGTTGTCGCACTTCATCAGCCACCACCGCAAAGCCGCGACCTTGCTCGCCTGCACGGGCGGCTTCAATCGCGGCATTCAATGCCAGCAGGTTGGTTTGCTGGGCAATGCTGCTGATGGTCTGAATGATCGAACTGATCAGCAGTGACTGTTTTCCGAGGGCTTCGACTCCACCGGCAGCCGCCTGCATATCAGCGGCGATTTTATGCATGGTATGCATCGTGTCGTTGACCACGACGGCTCCGCGCTCGGCACTGACATCGGTCTGCCGGGAAATTTCAAATGCGGTTTGCGCCGCGCCACTGACTTCCTGTTCCCGGGCAACCTGGTCGGAGACCACCGTGGCGAACTTGACCACCTTGCACAGTGCGCCTTCAGTGTCATACACCGGGTTGTAGGTTGCTTCCAGCCACACGGTCTGGCCGCGGCTGTCAACGCGTTCAAATCGGCCGGCTACAAATTCACCCCTGTTCAGGGTTGCCCAGAAATCCTTGTAGTGCTGCGACGAGGTTTCCTCCGGCTTGCAGAAAATCCGGTGGTGGCTGCCTTTGGCTTGTTCCAGGCTGTAGCCCATGGCGTGCAGGAACTGTTCATTGGCGGTGATGACATGCCCGGAGAGGTCGAACTCGATCACCGCCGTCGAGCGCAGCAATGCCTGGATGAAAGAAGTGTTTTCCGAGGCTTTTTCTACCCGGGCGGTAATGTTCGTTGCATAGCAGGTGACATGACTCAGCTGGCCGCTCGCATCCGTGATCGGCTGCCAATGTGCATGCAGCCATATCAATGAGCCGTCGGCATGCAGGTAGCGGTAATCGTCGGTAATGGACTTGCCTGCGGCGACCGCCGCTCGGAAATTATGAAAGCAGGGCAGCTTGGAGACGTACTGCGGGACGATCTCGGCCATGGCACGGCCTCGAAGTTGCTCCGGGGTGCAGCCCAACGACTTGGCAAAGTTGTCGTTGCATGCGGTGATCTTGAATGTCGAGTCGATGCTCAACGTCAGCATTTCACGGTTCAGGCCATCGCGCAGTTGGCGCAGTTCCAACAGCTCGGCTGCCTGGGCGTGAAGCTGGTTCTTGGCTTTTGTATTGAACATGGGAAACCGCCTCCTTGGGTTATATCCAGCCTATCGGCACGTCATTCTGCAAATTTAGGCCGTTCGACGGGTAAAGCTTCATCAGCCAGCCGGATCCCCGCTAACGTGTTGCGGTCCGCCGCATGTACCGCGCTGGCGGCGAGCCCAGTGTCTTGCGAAACATGCTGATGAACGAACTGACCGACTCGTACCCGAGGGCTTCGGCGGTGCGTTGCACGGATTCGCCCTCGGCCAGGCTCTGCAAGGCCACGATGATTTGCCATTGCTTGCGCCATTGGCCAAAGGTTAGCCCAGTTTCGCTTTTAACCAAGCGCGCCAGGGAGCGCTCGCTCATGGCGACCTGGCGTGCCCATTGGGCCATGGTGCAGCGATTTGACGGGTCCTGGGCCAACCCCCGTGCGATGAAACGCAGCTGCGTTGTGGCCGGAAGCGGCAGGTACAGCTGTTCCGAGGGGGCCAGTTCCAACTGTTCGAGGAGCACGCTCGCCACGCGTGCATTGGCAGACGCCGGCGGATAGTCCTGGGCTTGGGCGCTCAAGTGCAGGATCAATTCCAGGACCAGCGGTGACAGCACCAGCGTGCAGCATGTGTGCGGTAATGCTGCGGCACCGGGCTCTACGAACAGATAGCCGATCTTGCCGTTGGCGGTCACCCGGTTGCTGTGGGCAATACCGCCCGGAATCCATACGCCGAACCCCGATGGCACCATCCACACGCCATCCTCTACGGTGCACACGATGCCGCCGTGATACGCCACCACCAGTTGGCCTTTGCGGTGCGTATGGACGGGGAATTCGGTGTCGTTTCGCTGGCTTCCCAGCATCAACGCCACTGCGGGTTGGTCGAAATTGTCCAGTTCGAATTGATCCACCCCGTAGAGATGTGTCTCGTCCACGTCGCGCACCTCGATTGTCTGAATTTGATTATATCTTGGCAGCATACTCAATATCGGCACGGCCTTGCAGTCCCTACCATCGTCAGCAAGGCCATTGCCGACTGCGAGATTCAACGATGCTGAGCGAAATCACGATTGCCCACCTCTACCTGCCGCCTTTCTTGCTCTACCTGGGCGTTACCGCCGTGGTTTACGCACTGCTGGAGCGGATCGTGCGGCCCTGGCTGGACTGGGCCTGGCACCCGAGCATGGCGCGTTTCTGCATGTCGTTGATCGTTCTCTCGATCCTCGTACTGAAGTTTTGAGGCGCGGGCGATGACGATCAAACACCTGCTCAAGACCCTCGTCACCCTGATGCTCGGCTTGACCGCGCTGCTGTTGTGTACGCAGTTGTGGCGCGCCTATGAGTTGGCCCCCTGGACACGGGACGGGCGGGTCAGTGCGCAAGTCATCCGCATTGCCCCCGAAGTGTCCGGCCAGGTTGAACAACTGCTGGTCGAGGACAACCAGTGGGTCGCCAAGGGCGCGTTGTTGTATCAGATCGACCGCAGCGCCTATCTGCTGGCCCGGCAACAGCGAACGGCCGAGCTTGCCGAGGCGCGCAGCGTGTTCGAACAGCGCCGCTCACAGCTCAGCCGTCGCCAGCAACTCGGCGATGCCATTGCGCGGGAGGAGACCGACAATGCGGCCCGGGACCTGGCGGTGGCCAGGGCGCGGGTGGACGCGGCCCAGAGCCAGTTGGCCCACGCGCAGCTGGATCTGCAGCGCACGACGGTTCGTTCACCGGTCGACGGGTATGTGACCCAGCTGCGGCTGCAGCCGGGTGACTACGCGGCGGCGGGCGATACCAATATCTATGTGGTCGACAGCCATAGCTTCTGGGTCACCGGTTACTTCGAGGAGACCAAGCTGCCCGGTGTTCGCGTGGGGGCCGCGGCGTCCATCAAGCTCATGGGCTTTGCGCCGCTGCTTGAAGGGCATGTGGCGAGTCTCGGCAGAGGCATTGCCGACGGCAACGAGCTGCGCAGTAACAGTGGCTTGCCCCAGGTGGCTCCTACGTTCAGCTGGATACGCCTGGCCCAGCGTGTGCCGGTTCGGATTGAGCTGGACAAGGTGCCACCGGGCGTGGAGCTGGCGGCGGGGATGACTGCGAGTATCGAGGTCGCCGAGGCGGGGGCCGCCCCCCATTGGCGGCTTACCCAGTGGCTGCAGGATTTCATGTGATGGCCCGTGCACTGCGAATGCTCGGGGCATGGTCGCCCGAGACCTCGGGGTATGTGCTGCGCAGTCTTGCGGCGGCCACATTGGCCCTGTGGCTGGGTTTCCAATTGCACCTGGAGGCGCCGTTCTCGGCGGCTTCGACCGTGTTGCTGCTGATCCATCCGCTGCAGGGCGCGGTGGTCGGCAAGGGCTTCAATCGCGTACTGGGAACCCTGGTGGGGTTGCTCGCCGCCCTGGTCCTGACCGGCCTGTTCGCGCAAAAAATGCTGCTGTTCATCCTCGGGGTCGGGGTGTGGCTCGGCCTTTGTGTCGGTGCCATGACCGTGCTTCGGCACTACCAGGCCACGGCGGCAGTGGTCGCAGGCTATACGGTTTGCCTTGCCCTGGGCCCGGCCATTATCGCCCCGCAGCAAGGTTTCGAGCATATCGTGGCGCGGGGCACGGCCGTGGTCCTCGGGGTGTTGAGCCTGAGTCTGGTGGCGACGCTGTTCAGCCGCAAGACCGTCGAGTCCAAACTGAACAAGGCGCTTGAGGACATCGCCGCCCGTACCTTGGGATTGCTGGCCTTGCGAATGGAGGGGGAGCAGGGCGCGCAACTGGCTAGTGCGCAGGGCCAGCTGGCCATCGATGTGGGTAAGGTGGACGAGCTTCTCGGGATCGGCCGAGGTGAGTCCCGCCTGATCCGTTCCAGGCTTGCGCCCCTGCAGGCAGGGCTTGCGTATGTGCATGGGGTGATCCTGGACGAGTCACCGCTCAACCGCAGTGGCTTGCCTTCCCTCGTTCGGATGGGCGCGCAGCTGCAACAGCTGGCTGAAGCAAAGCCGGGTTTTTCCGCGGCAGCCGAGCATGTCCGGGAGATGCAGCACTGCCTCGCCCAGGCGCATGAAAACTGTCAAAGCCAGCAGTGCTTGAGTGAACAATTGGCAGACCTGTCCAGCGCCTTGCTGAGCTTTGCTTGCCTTGAACGCGCGCCCCGGACGCCGGCCCGCGCCGTGGGGTTCCACCGCCATTACGGCGACGCGCTGCGCAACGGTCTACGCGCCCTGGTGGCCACGCTTGCAACCGCTGCGGTCTGGTACCTGACCGCCTGGGACCAGGGGCCAACCTTGCTGGCGGTGTTGGGCCCGTGCTGCACCTTGCTGGCCACCAGCCCGGCGCCCGCTCAAGGCATCGGCCGCTTCTTCGAGGGGACGCTCTACGGCATCGTAACGGCAGCGGCGTGCAAGTTCCTGGTGTTGCCGCACATCAGCGGGTTCGCGTTGCTCAGCATCGTGCTGATCGCCTTCTGGACCGTCGGCATTCATGCCACCACCCGGCCGCGCCACGCCTTGCAGGGCATTGCCTACCTGATCGCGTTCAACACCCTCGTCGGCACCGGCGGCACGGCCCAGTACGACTTCACGGACTTCGCCAATCAAGCGCTCGCCTGGCTGGCAGCGCTTGCCATCTGCCTGCTGGCCTTCCAGCTACTGCCGGGGAAATCCGCCCGCCATGTACACGTCCTCACCCAGGCGCTGCACAGGGACACCCGGCGCTTACTCCGGCACGGGCGCCGCATGGACCTGCTCAAGTGGCAGGCCCGGCAACAGCACCGATTGGTCGCCTTGCAGGCACTCTTGGGCGCTGGTCACCAACCGGCGGGCGGCGCCGGCTCTGTGTCCCTTCAATTGAGTCGCCGGCTGCTGACTTTACAACGCCAGACACGGGAGCTGGAACCTGACTCGGCGATCGCCACGTGCGCGCGAAGGGGCGAACAGCGTATTTCACGGTATGCCTCCACTCCCGCGATCAGCGCGGCTCAGGCACGTCGGACGTCGAGATCATTGACCCGGCTGGGGGCTCACGCTCTGGCGGCTGGCTACCAGGAGTTAGCCGGGCTGCTCGACACCTATTCAAGCATTACCAACGCGGATATCCGCATCCATTCCAGTTCAAACAACCAAGGTGAGATGAAATGAAGCAACTCCTTATCTGGACGCTTTTCGGCATGATCGCGTCGACGCCATGGGCCGTGCAGGCATCGGACGGGGCTGAGGCGCTGGTGCGCTGGCAGCAGCAATTCAAGCAGGAGCAAAAACAGCGGGCTGAACGCCCGAGGGGGGATCAGGGCTCCAGGTCCAAGGCCGCAATGACCGGGAAAGGGAAAACCTGATCGGATAGCGGCCGGGGCAGGGACATTCCTCGGGCGAGGGCTTGATTGAACAGGTTTTGCAGAAGCCCCTCACCCCGCCGCAGAGTCAGAAGCTCTCAAGACGCACGTGGATTCCCGCTCGTCCAGCCAGCTCGATAACGTCTTCCAGTCGATCCGCGTCAACAATGAAACCGTCGTAATTTTCACCTCCGGAGTCCAGGTGAAGAAACCGTTTACCGAACCGGGCGAGCCACTGATCAAAGTTATCGAGAACCTGTGGCATGGAGGTAGCGTCTTCCCGTACATAGGCGTAGGGCGCCTTCAAGCCACTGGCGCTGACCAGAAAGGGCGCTTGATACTCAAACACGTCATAGCCCTTCCAATCCACGCTGAGGAGTACAAGGTGTTCAAGTTTTTGCCCCTTGGCGTCATTCAGGAAACCTTCGGTGAGGGCACTGCAGGGGTCATCTCCCATCGCGTATCTGCGCATAACGCGGCGGACAAGTCTGGCGCCTTCTTTTTCCGCAGTGGTCGCCACCAGCGCCTGGGCAAAGGCTTCGAGGGCTTTTTTCTGGGTGGGGTCGCTGCGCTCGGGCCGTAGCTCTTTCATGATCGCTGAAGCGCTGAGGTTGGTTTCCTCGGGAGGAGGCATGGTAAAGCGTCCACCAAACAACCGATCCAAAATGCCCATGTCTGTCCCTGTATGAGTGTGAGGAAAACCATTGAGTCAAGCACAACTGCCGTTCAACAACTGTCCCGGGACGATCAAGGCAAAGACGCTGGGGTCACGGTGTACCAGCCCGACGGCGTTTTGGCACACACCTGGGGTTTCAGCGGCGTTTCTACGGTGGTGTCGGCCTGGGTGGAGAGTTGGCGAACGGCAATCACGCAGCCGGCCTTGAACGTGCTGATTTTCATCATTTGAAGTTCCATTTCATAGTCTTTACCGGGCTCGGGGATGAGCGTGACAGGCGCGGGAAAGCAGGAGAGTTGCGATCCCCCCATGGCGAACCCTGCAATAAACGGTTTACCGGCCGGGATGACATGTTCGTCAAACACCTTGGGCGATTGATTGATGGCTTTGCTCGCCTTGCTGGCAGGCATGCCAATCACGCTGTTCTGGCGGTCTGTCGCCCGGAAAGGGTAGAGCCCCGCCGAGTCGACATGGGCTGTTTGCCATCCGGCTTCCTCGGGGGTTTTGGTCAGCAGGGACTCGTTGTAGAACATCTCGCAGGTCTGGCCACTGATAAAGCCTGCGTGGGTGGTGTCACCGGTGATCAGGCGGACACGCGCCGTATTGGCCGGGTCATATCGACTGATTTGTGCTTCGTTGCGAACGTCGGTCTTGGTGGTGGCGCAGCCGATCAGCGTCAAGCTGACGGCCAGGGGAAACAGTAAACGCATGGGTAACCTTCATATCCTGTGAGGGTTGGGGGCCGCAACCATACTATGGCGGGGATATGTTCGCCCACTTGCGATACACGGGGGAAGGGACAGGGAGGGGACGTTCATGGCGGCTGTACATTGACGTAACATAGCCGCATAACACTCAGCCTCGGATGTTATCGGGAATGAAAACTGGCCCACTGGACGGGATGAAAATTGCCTATCACATCACCAGCTCACACGTTGCGTGCACTGTCGGAGCTCGATTACTACCACATTAGGTCGGTTCAGCTCCCCGTTGAAATCACCATGCTTGACGCGTGGAACATCACAACGGCTGAGCCGGGGCTGGCCATGCGGCTGGCTTTCCGAATAAGGGACGCAATTTCTTCGTTATTCGGTGTGAGGCGAATCGGCGGGTTCTCGGGCGTTGCGCGAAAAACGGTACACGCAGGCGAACACCTGGATTTCTTTCTGGTGGAGCACAGCGCCTCCAATATCCTGGTTCTTACCGAGCGTGACAGGCATCTTGATGTCATGATCTGCCTTTCGATAACAGATCGTGTGCTCACCATCACATCATCGGTCGTCACGCATAACCTCTATGGACGCATCTACATGTTACCGGTAGGGCTCGCCCATAAAGTGATCGTCAGTAGTCATCTGCGCCGACTGAAGAGAAGCCTTGAAGGGCAGTAGAGGTTGGTTGTTCCGGCTGCATTTCATCGATCAGCGAACCCGTACACGAGTCCATCAGCACCCATCCTGTCGCCCACTGACAGGCGCATGCACGGCCATCAACTCAGCCACCCATTCGATAAACACACGCAGCTTGAGGCTGATATGCCGGTTCGGCGGAAAGGCCACGTAAAGCGGCATCGGATCAAGGTGCCAGTCCTTGAACAAGGGCACTAATTCGCCCCGGTCCTCGAAGGCTTTCGACATGTAGGTGGGCAGCCACAGCACGCCAAGGCCCGCCAGGCCGGCAGCAAGGTAGGCATTGCCATCATCGACCGCCAGGGCGTAGCGGCCCTTGATCTGGAGACTTTCCTGGTGCTTGCCCATGGCATAGGGCAAGGGCTTGCCGGTGCGGGCCCACAGGAAGCCGACGATACGATGGTTGGCGTCTTCCAGTTCCCGTGGGTGGGCGGGCGTACCTACGCGTGCCAGGTAGCTCGGCGCGGCAAACACGCCGAGCGCCAGGTCGCCTACACGTCGGGCCATCAGGGATTGGTCGGTGAGTTCACCGCCACGCACCACGCAATCGACGTTCTCATCGATCATGTCGACGATACGGTCGCTGACGCCCATGTCGATCTGGATGTCCGGGTACCGGGCGTAAAACCCAGGCAACGCGGGGACGAGGATCATGCTGGCCAGTGGGCTCGGCACGTCCACGCGCAGGCGGCCCCTGGGCAGGGTTGCCGCGCCGGACAGGCTGGTCTCGGCGTCGTCCATATCGGCCAGCAGCTGCAGCACGCGTTCGTAGTACACGGCGCCGTCGGCCGTGACGTTGACTTTGCGCGTGGTGCGGTTAAGCAATTTGACCCGCAGGCGTGCCTCCAACTGCTGCACCAGTTGCGTCACGGTGGTCTTGCTCATGTGCAAGGTCTCGGCGGCCTTGGTGAAGCTGCCGGCTTCCACCACGCGAGCAAATGCCTGCATTGCATCAAAACGGTCCATTAAGGCCTCGGCGATCGATTGTTTGGGTTTCACAAACAGTGCTGGCCAAGGTTGCTGGTTTATCGCCCTGGCACAAGCCCCTAGAGTCTGCCCATCGTTAATTGCGGGTCAATCTCGACCCTTTGATGGAGGCTTCCATGACGCAGCGTAATGTGGTTTTTCCGCCTGGACGCCAGGCGCTGTATGAGCGCAATCGCTATTCACCGGCCATTAAGTCCAATGGCTTTTTATTCGTGTCGGGGCAGGTCGGCAGCCATGCAGACGGCTCGCCCGAGCCCGATCTGGAGGATCAGGTCCGTCTGGCGTTCAACAACCTGAATGCGATCCTGGGGTCTGCCGGCTGCACCTTTGACGATGTGATCGATGTGACGGTGTTTATCGTCGATCCCGAATCCAGGTTCGAGACGATCTGGAAGGTGGTGCCGGAGTTCTGGGGCGAAGCGCCGCACCCGACGCTGACTGGCGTGGGGGTTACCTGGCTGTATGGGTACCAGTTCGAGATCAAGGTGATTGCCAGGCTTCCTGTGTGAATCCGTGCTGGCACATCCACCTCAGCAAGCACGGCTAGGCGCAGGCTGTTGGTATAGTTGATCCTATCGTCCAACGCCTATCCCGGAGCTTGCAACCCGTGTCTGACTTGCCAGGCAACGCCGCCTACACACAGCGTTTCGACGCCGTACTCGCCTATATCGACGCGAATCTTGAAGGTGACTTGTCAGTGAAGACGCTGAGCGGGGTGGCGCATTTTTCGGTGTTTCACTTCCATCGGCAATTCACCGCGTTCGTGGGCATGCCGGTTGCGCGCTATGTGCAACTGATGCGCCTGCGCCGCGCGGCACATGACTTGTCTTCCCGCGCTGATTATTCGGTGCTGGAGGCGGCGCTGGGTGCCGGCTTCGAAAGTCCTGAAGCCTTTGCCAGGGCGTTCAGGCGAGCGTTCGGCATGGCGCCGAGCGCATTCCGGAAACGACCGGATTGGCAGCTCTGGCGCGCGGTATTCAGCGTCCCTTACTTTTCCAGGAGCATCATCATGCAGGTACGAATTGTGGAGTTTCCTGCGGTCAAGGTGGCCGCATTCGAGCACCGCGGCGCCCCAGGGCGCGTGAATGAAAGCGTGCAGACGTTCATTGCGTGGCGCATGCACAGCGGGCAGTCGCCGGTGGCTTCAAGTCGCAGCTTCGGTATTCCCTTCGACAATCCTGATACGACCCCGGCCGATGAGTTCCGGTTTGCCATTTGCGGCGAGATTCACCAGGCGCTGGCCGCGAATGAGTTCGGCGTCACTGAACGCGTCATCCCCGGCGGGCGCTGTGTGGTGGTGCGTCACGTGGGTTCGCCGGATCACATCGCAGAGTCGATCTATCCGATCTACCGCGACTGGCTGCCTGGCAGCGGCGAGGAGCTTCGGGACCAGCCGTTGTTTTTCGAATACCTGAGCATTTTCCCCGAGACACCGCAGGATCAATGGCAGACCGATATTTATGTGCCGTTGCAGTAGCGGCGCTCGCCAGCCTGTGGGAGCGCGATTGCGCTTCCACGCCCGGTGTTGCGGCCAGCTACGGTTGAGCGGTCCACACCGCCAGTTCATAACCATCCGGGTCAATGAAGTGAAACCTGCTGCCACCGGGGAACGAAAAGGTCTCGCGGCTGATCACGGCGCCTGCGGATTTGAGCCGCTGCTGCGTGCCTTCGAGATCATCCGCGTACAGGATCACCAGCGGGCCACCCGGTCGAACGGGCTCTGCGGTCGTGAACCCGCCGGTCAGCCTGCCATCGCTGAACTCGGTGTAGGTGGGGCCGTAGTCGACGAATGCCCAGCCGAACACTGCGCCGTAGAAGGCTTTGCTGCGGGCGATATCGCCCACGTTGAACTCGATATTGTCGATCTGTCGGTCTGGACCGCGAACGCTCATGGTTGCCTCCTTGGCGGATGGTTGAGGGGCGAGTGTAGCGGTTTACACCCGGGACTGGGTTACCATGCCGGCGCGAAATTTCCGCCGAACCCTCTGGCCACTTATGTCCTCCAACGCGCTGTACACCGACCTGTCCATCTACTACGACCTGATGTGCGCCGACATCGACTACCGCGCGCAGAGCCACAGCGTGCGCCGGCTGCACCAGTTGTTCGGCAATGACGGGCGCCGCCATCTGGACCTTGCCTGTGGCACCGGGCCCCATGTGCGCCACTTCCTCGACTTCGGCTACCGCAGCACCGGCCTGGACATCAGCCAACCGATGCTGGACCTCGCCCAACTGCGTTGCCCCGAGGCAGGGTTCAGCCGCCAGGACATGGCCGGTTTCCAGGTGGACGAACCGCAAGACCTGATCACCTGCTTCCTGTACTCGACTCACTACAACCCCGGGCTGGCCCAACTGCGTGCCTGCCTCGCCAGCGTGCACGGCGCACTCGCCGACAACGGCGTGTTCTGCTTCAACGCGGTGGACAAACTGCATATCGACAACCGCTTGCTGGTACGCCATAGCGTGGAGTTTGAAGGCAGTCATTTCACCTTCGGTTCCGGCTGGCATTACCGCGGAGAAGGGGAGCAGCAGGCACTGCGCCTGAGTATCGAGAAGACCACGGCGGGGGTGACCCAGGCCTGGCAGGATGAGCACACCATGGTGGCGCTGAGTTTCACGGAGTTGCAGGGGCTGTTACAGCCGTATTTTGAGGTGCAGGTGTTCGAGCATGACTATGAGCGGATCACGCCCTGGGCGGGCGTGACCGGCAATGCGTTGTTTGTGTGTGTGAAGCGGTAATGAACTGCCAGGCGGCCCTGATGCTGACGCGCTGGATCGCAATGATGCCAGCGCGGGTTCAGTTGATTTGATTTAACTTGCTGGCGCTTCTTCTGCGGCTGAAACCTGGGCACGCAAGCGTTGACCGATGATCGCCACATCAGGCCAGGGCCATCACGCAATCATCAACTGCCCTTTGATCAGGTTTTCTTGCCCGCTTCCTCCAGAGCCTTTTCAGCGTTGAACCCGTCGAAGTTCTCGAACACGCCCATAAAGCCCGGCACGGTCACTTCTCGCGCCCAGTCGCGCTGCAGCTCGCAATACATCTGCACGCGACTGATGAGCTTCGCGCCCGCCTGCTCCATTCTGCGTAGCGCCGCCTCGTGTGCGGCGAGCGATGTGCCGCCAACCGCGTCGACCGGCACATACACTTCATAGCCTTCCTGGATAGCGTCGAGCACCGGGAATGTCAGGCAGGCCTCGGTCCAGAGCGCCGTCATGATGAGTTTCCTACGCCCAAGCGCCTTGACCGCCTGTTTGAATTCCATGTCCTCCCAACTGTTGATCGAGGTGCGGTCATAGGTCGGCAGGTGGCCGAGTACCTCTTGCAGTTCCTGGATCGGCGGTTTGTTGCGACCGGTCGCTACATTGACGGTCGAATGGATGATCGGAAGGTTGTAGTTGACCGCCGCCCTGGCGACGCTGGTGATGTTGAAGACGAGTTCGTCACGCGGCATCGAGCGGATCGAGGAAACCTGAACAGGCTGATAATCGATGATGATCAACGCTGAGTTTTCCGGGGTCAGTAGTGGGTCGGTATGGGGGTTGCGCAGAGTCTCGCTTGCCATGGGCAAATCCTTTTTATGGGTGCACGTTGGTAAAAAGGCCTGAGCCCGTGCGGGTAATGGATTCCAGGACACGGGTAGAGGATGCTGTGCCTGGAAAATCCATTGTGCTGTTCCCATGTTCGACACAGTAGTAGCATCCTGCGATGTGCTGTGTCGCATGACGGGGAACGCAAGCATGGATATCGAAGAACTACAGACCTTCGTGGAGGTGGCTGATGCCGGGGGCATTTCGCAGGCAGCAGTGCGTCTTGGCGTATCGAAGTCGATCGTCAGTCGTCGCCTGGCTCGGCTTGAAAGCGAACTCGGCGTGCAACTGCTGGCACGCTCCACTCGCGGCGCGGCACTCACTGAGTCCGGCGCGACATTCAGGGACTACGCCGCCAGAGTCTGCACCGAGATCGACATCGCCAAGGAAACGATCCTGCCTGCCGGCGCTCTTCGCGGCCGCCTGCGCGTGGCCGTCCCGCTGTCGTTTGGCCCGACTCATTTCGCACCGGTGCTGGCGGAAATGGCACGCCGTCACCCTCAGTTGCATATGCAGACTTGCTACAGCGATCGCTTCGTTGACCTCATCACCGAGGGCTACGATTGCGCCATTCGCGTGGGGTATCTGAAGGACTCCAACCTGATCGCAAGGCGCATTGGCCCGGTCTATACCAAGCTTGTCGCGAGCCCGGATTACATCAAGGCGCACGGTGCCCCCGCGACGCCGGACGACCTGGTCGACCATCAGGCGCTTCTGCAAGGCACTGAAGCCTGGCAGTTCATGGACGGCGACAAGATCATCACGGTTCGTCCGCAAGGACGCTTCAAGGCCGACAACGGCATCGCCCTTGTTGCCGCTGCGATTGCTGGCCTCGGCGTCGCCTACCTGCCTGACTGCCTGACCCATGAACACGTGGCATCCGGCGCACTGGTACCGATCATGACAAACCATCCACCACCACCGGCCGGGGCCTACATCCTCCGCCCGCCGGGTCCGCATCCCGCCCGTAAAATACGCGTGCTCACCGAACTGCTGATCGAGTTCTTCGGTGAATCTCCGCACCTGGCGGTGCAGCCGCTGTCACATCGGGAAGATGCGCCGCCGAATAGCTGAATCATGGTGGGCCGAGTAACCGGGCTGAAGGTTGGCACTGTTGGCTGAGCTGGCGTCGTGCGTGAATCAAGGTCCAGCGCTTTGTTTGTCCAAGCCAGGACAGGAGATGTGATGTGCTTCAACGCTCGCGACAGTCAAGGGGCCGGACTGCGTTTTTTGCAGACACAACAGCGCTGATCGTGTTTTTCACAATCACCGGCATCATCAATGAACGTTTCATTGCCGGCATGGCCTGGGATCAGGTCCTTCATGCGCGCCTTCTGGGCGCAGTGCTGATGGTGCCGGTCGCGAGACCTTACGGTCTATGGCGGGATTGGGTGATGACGCGCGCCAGTCAGGGTCGGGTTTCCAGGTTGCTATGGGACAGTCTCGCCCTCGTCAGTTTCCAGGTGCCCATCTATGCAGCGATCATAGCCTTCAGTGGTGCATCGGGAAGTGGGCTGGTGCGCGGCACGCTCGGTGCGGCGTTGATGATGCTGGTTCTGGGCCGGCCTTATGGGGCGTTTCTCAATGGGGTGCGCAAGGTGTTTGGATTGCCTCCGGGTGGAGACAAGCCGATGTCGCTGAACAGCTGAGCGACCGCTGCTGGGCGATTCTGTTGCGGTGGTCGAACGGACGTTCTTCGATATATCCGGGCATCGACATCCTCCAGCTAACCCATTTCCCTGGCGAAATGCTTGGTCAGTTCGAGCAGGGTCGTTCGCAATTCAGGCGGACGCACGGGCTTGGACAGGATGGAGATATTCATGTGGATCAATGTGCTACGGATACGCTCGATTTCATGGCCGGTCATGATCATGGCCGGTACTTCCCAACCACGCTGTTCGCGAATTGCAGCGATACACTCGGAACCTGAAATCCTAGGGCCCAGGTCGAAGTCGGCAATGATGATGTCGCATTCCGTGGTCACGTTCAGTCCATCGCTATGACTTTCTACCTCGCATCCCCATTTTTCCAGCAAGGCCGAGGTCGCCATCAGTACGTTGGAATCGTCTTCCACCAGGCATACCCGCAGACCCTGCAGACGGCTTTGCGTGGGCGCTGGCCGTTGCGTCTCGATGCCTGGCGCGACGCTTTCCAGGCGTTGGATAGTGGCGCGGGTGCCTTGGCCGAGTCGGGAGTCCAACTGGATATCCAGATTGAGCAACTGGCTGATGCGCTTGACGATGGACAAGCCCAACCCCAGGCCCTCGACATCCTTGTCGCGTGCGTGGCGCACCCGGTAAAACTCCTTGAATACGTCCGGCAGATGTTCAGCGGCGATGCCGCGTCCCTTGTCGTAGATGACAATGGCCAAGCCCTTGCCTCTGGGACGCACACCGATCAAGACCGGTTGGCCGGACGCGTATTTGAGTGTATTTGACACCAGGTTCTGCACCATGGTGGTCAACAGCCCCGCATTGACATTAACCCAGTGCTCGCAAGGGCGCAGGCGCAGTTGAACCCCGGCCCAGCGCGCGGCCTCGGTGTTCTGTTTGACGACGTCCCGCAGCAGCGCGCCCAGGTTCACCGGTTCCGCTTGCGGCTCCAGCTTTCCGTTGTCGAGAGTGTAGATATCCAAAATCGAACGGAACAGTTGAGAGACGGTATGCAGCGAGCGGTCGATGTTGTCCACCAGTCGCAGTTCTTCGCCGCCCAGATTCGCGTCCCGCAGGCACGCGGTGAACAGGCCGATGGAGTGGATGGGCTGGCGCAGGTCGTGGCTGGCCTGGGCGAGAAAGCGTGATTTCTCCTGATTGGCGGCGATTGCCTCTTCCGATGCGATACGCGTGCGCTTGAGCAGAATGTGCGCATAGGCCGGCACGACGATGGTGGTCACGATCAGCATCAGGAACATGTAGGGCTGTGCGCGCCAGAACGGGGTAAGCATGAAGATCATGACCAGCATGCTCAGTGCGATGAGTGTCGCGGCGGTCAAGTAGCGCGAGCCAAAGCGCATGCCATTGCCCAATGTGACCCAGAGCAACGCGGCATAAACCGGCAACGCGCCTTCTCCACCCACGATCATGGCGAAAGCGATGCCGGTATAGTCATGGGCCATGGCGAACAATCGGCGCCAGAAAAAGTGCCCTGGCCAGCGCTTGATCGCCATGCGCAGGGGGACTGCCACGCTGATGAAAAACGCCATGTACCACATGATCGGTACATAGGTGGCGAAGTCACTTGAAGGAAGGAGGGCCACCACCAAGATGTACAGCGAAGCACAGGTGCTGACCGTCAACCGCAACGTGGCCTGGTCCAGCTCACTGTTCTTTTCCGTCATGTTCATTGCGATTCTCCAGGGTAAGAAGTCGCTTAAAAGTTGAAACCTGGCGTTACAGTTTGCGTTACGATGCGCCGGACCTGAGGTGAGATGGGCCTTGACATGACGCACAGAATCATAGTGGCAGATGACCATCCTCTGTTTCGCGAAGGTATGCTGAGAACCATAGAACGGCTTATGCCGACAGCGATGATAGAGC
This sequence comes from Pseudomonas sp. Yb2C2, assembly GCF_052112325.1. NCBI lineage: Bacteria > Pseudomonadati > Pseudomonadota > Gammaproteobacteria > Pseudomonadales > Pseudomonadaceae > Pseudomonas > Pseudomonas sp. Yb2C2. The sequence continues at coordinate 19,908 of NZ_JAVAJK010000010.1, forward strand.
AGGCGGGCAATCTGGATGAAGTACTGGCGCTGGCGCGTGCGGGCGCAGAAGTTGATTCGTTGATTCTGGACCTGCGCTTTCCCGGTATCACGTCGATGCAGGTCATAGGCCAGCTGCGCAACGAGTTCAAGCGCACCTCGATCATTGTGGTGTCGATGGTCGATGACCTGGACATTATTTCCCAGGTCATCGCCCAAGGCGCTGATGGCTTTATCGGCAAAAACGTTGATCCGGCAGGCATTGCCGAAGCCATCCTGGCGATTCGGGAAGGGGAAGTCGTGGTGAAGTACAACCCCGAAAATCCCCTGCTGGACCCAAGCCTTGCCTCACTCACCGCCCGCCAACGGCAAGTGCTCGGCCTGGTTGCAGCGGGCAAGACCAATAAGGAAATAGCCAAGCAACTGGGGATCTCCCCGTTCACCGTACGCATCCATGTTTCCACTCTGCTTAAATCCCTGGGTGTGCCCACCCGCGCGGCGGCGGCGGCTCAATTCAGTAACTTTCCCGGTGCCAGTGGGTGGCCGGGCAAGCTCGATACGTGAATCAAGACGGTGCAATGAACATTAGAGCGTGGGTTGGGGCACGGGGGTGTTACCGGGGATCAACTTGGCGCCTTTAGGCCTTTTTGGACAGTCGCCAGATGAATACCAGCGGGTCACCACGCCCTTTTCAATCATGAACCGCTGTTCGCAACGGGCGTAATCAGGCACATAACCCCATTCCATCGAATGGCTGCCGTTTGTAAGCCATACGTAGTCGTAGCCGATGATTTTCGAGTTGCCATCACTGAGGCCATGGCTGTTTTTTGGCGCCCCCCATGACGTCACCAACTCATCTTCGGACGCACCTACCCATGAAGCAGTAATGTCCGATGTCGTTTGATAACGCTGGTTCGTGACCAGATTACTCAAGGGAGAACCCGCACACCCGGACAGCATCAGAATGGATAAGACGGTGATCCATGATTTCATATTTCGACTCCATTCATGCGGCTTCAATAATCGGGCATTACATCAACTGGCGAGTAATTTATTACATTGATTCAAGCCATTAATGTCCATCTGGCTATGCTAGACAAGTCCCTGTTGGTCGCCTATAGCACACTTGTACTATAGCGTCAGCTCACGCGCCCTCATAAGCTGTACACGCTCGAAAAAGTCTTAAAGGCTTTGAGCCAGAGCGCACACCGGAATGCACTTTAACTTCAGCGTTGAAGTGTTCCAGTGTGTTTGCCCACCTGTGAATCCAAAGGCTCGATTAGTTGCACTACGTTGTGTCAACTTCACCGTGCATCCGGTCGAAATGGAATGGTATTAATCACAACTCAAGGTAAGTCTATGTGCTTGAAATATGGAAAACTACTTGGAATCGGATTCACGCTGTGCATACTGACCGCAGGCCTGGGAGGCTGTGCTAACACTGGGGATTTGATGAGTTCCTTAAATCCTGGAGCACAAAAGTACGATGTTGCTTACCTGAAGAAAACCATCATCCCGGGGAAAACTACCAAGACTCAGGTGACGCAATTGTTCGGCGCTCCAGCCGAAGAGCAACTTGATTCAACGAGCAGAAGCAACGGGTCCAACTGGACCTATGATAAAAACCAGGAGGGTCTGGAAAAGTACATGACCCTGGCCCACAAATATGTCTCGACCGAGACAAGCCTGAAGATGTACGACGCCTCGTCGCAAGTGTCCAAGGCACAGGGTGTCGCCAATGATGTCGGCAGTGTGACGGGCACGAAAAAAGCTCAAAGCCAGACCCAGGGAACGAAGTTGATAATTTACTTCGTGGATGACGTGGTGGATTACTACAGGCTTTACTGACACGTTCCGCTTCTGATACGACACGCCGTGTCGTTTGATGCCTTAACACGCCAACCTACGCCTTATTGTTCTCAAGGGGGCGGCATCCAGCGATGCATCCCCCATGGTCCATGAGGTTGAACGCGTGGAAAAGAACAGCGAACTCAATCAGGCCACGTTGCGCCTGACCGTCAGCGCCTGTGCGCTGCTGTACATCATCGTACTGAGCGGGCTGCGCCCCAGCGATACCGCAGCCTACACGCCCATCATCGTGTATATCTCGACCTTCATCGTGGTGTCGATATTCCTGCGCATGGCGATCAAGCGCTGGCCAGGACACTTTTTTTGGCGGCGCTTGCTCTCCATGCTCCATGACTACACCGGTATTGCTTTCGCCATGGTGCTGGGAGGCGAAGGTGCATTGCCTATTTATGCCGCGCTGCTCTGGGTGACCCTGGGTAATGGCATGCGTTTCGGCTCACACTATCTGGCCCTGGCAACCGTGATCGCGTTGTCTACCCTTATCGTTATTTTCTTGTTCAACCCCTTCTGGCGCGCGCAGCCCTACATGTTCCTGATGCTGATCGTGACCACCATCGTCGTGCCGACCTATGCACACATTCTGCTCAAACGCACGCGTATCGCATCGGAAGAGGCAATCGCCGCCAATCAGGAGAAATCACGCTTTCTCGCCCAGGCCAGCCACGACCTGCGCCAGCCCATCCACTCCATCGGCCTGTTCACCGCGTGCCTGCGGGACGCGAATCTGGGCGGCGAAGAACTGCGCCTGGTGGACAACATCGACCGCTCGCTGCATACCGTCTCTCAACTGTTCCGTTCGATTTTGGATATCTACACCCTCGACAACGGAAAGCTGGAGCCGCAAGCGGAACCGGTGAACCTGGGCGCGCTGTTGCAGGAGGTCGTCAAACAGAACACCGAGGCCGCGCGCTGGGCCGGGGTTCAACTGCGCCTGCGCCCTTGCGAGCACTGGGTTAATGTCAATGGGGGGCTGTTGACCACCATGGTGCAGAACCTGGTGTCCAATGCGATCAAGTACGCATCGGGAGAGCCCGTGCTGATCGGTGTCAGACGCCAGGCAAAGGGCTTGGCCGTGGTGGTTTACGATAAGGGCTGCGGTATCGCCGCCGAACATTTACCGGACGTGTTCAAAGAGTTTTACCGGGTGCGCCACGCACGCGACAAGGATGTCGAGGGCCTGGGGTTGGGCTTGTCCATCGTCAAGCGCATCAGCCAATTGCTCAATGTCGATGTACATATTCGCTCCACGCCCGGGCGCGGCACCCAGGTGGCAATCAGCGGGTTGAAACACGCCGCCCCAAAGGTCATCGCGCCTCGGATGAAAAGCACCCATGAGCGCCTGAACGGACTACGGATATGCCTGATTGAAGACGACGCCAATGTGTTGCTGGCCACCAAGGCCCTGCTGGAGAAATGGGGCTGCGTCGTCGAGACCCACAGTGATGCGGATACCCTGGCCAGCGATTGCGACATCATCATTGCCGACTTCGACCTGGGCACAAAGGTCTCGGGGTCCGAATGTATCGCGGCAATACGCGAGTTCCGGGGTCAAGAGATACCGGCATTGGTCATCACCGGGCACGAAATCGAGCGCATCCGTCAATCACTGCACGCATTCAATATCTCGGTACTGGCCAAACCGGTGCGACCGCCGGAACTGCGTAACGTGTTGCTTGAGCAGGTCAAGTCAATGAAGTGCGGTGCGAGTTACCCGTAGATCCATCAAGGGACTAGCAGGTGTAGCGCCCCGCGAAACGCGCGGCGGCTACTGCTCTATTGGGTACGTTCAAGGCACGTATCAGCGAAGACACGTGAATACGCACGGTATAGGGAGAGATTTCCAGTTCAGCGGCAATTTCCTTGTTGGTTTTACCTTGTGCGATCAAATGCCAGACTTCCCGCTGCCGCGACGTCAGTTTGCCCATCGCATGATCACTTTCAAATGATGGTGATTCGGCCGGTTCGTATTTGACCACTACTTGGCCATTCCGAATATCATTGATGGCGTTACGTACCTCTTCGGCTGAAATGTTCTTGCCAATAAAACCATTGGCGCCGGCCTCCATCACTCGCGTAATGACCACGCTGTCATCGACTGTCGAAACAACAACGACTGCAGTAGTGCCTCTTTCCCCGCACAGTTTCGCAAGCTCTTTCAAGGAGCAAAGCCCTGGCAAATATACTTCGATAAACAGCATGGCGACAGGTTGCCAGCGTTCCAGGAGAACCCAGACTTCCTCCAGGTTTCCTGCCTGTTTTATCGTTGCTTCAGGTATTAAGCACTCCAGTAGCCCTGTCATGCCCTCTCGATAAAGTGGGTGTTCGTCCGCCACCACAATTCGGCAACTCATATCAGCAAGCACAACCCGTCCAGATCAATGAAAACACGCTTTGATCATGTCCGACTCATACAACTTATGATATAGAACAGCTGAACTAGTACACCTGTGCTAGTTACTAAAGGCCATTAAGCAATTAAGTACATTTTGGTCGATGCAACTGCGGCACAAACAGCGGGCTTGAACCCGTTGCCAGGAAGGGCAGTGCTATCCTCCTTCTCATCGCCTGGGCATAAAGCTACCTAGTTGGCTCGCGTCTCATATCGCATCTTGACCACTTCAACGAGCCGCTCCTGTCCTCCATTGGTTCCGGAGAGGCTGGCCGACCTGATTGATTGTCCACGGTAGGGCCCTTCGGCAGCAAACCAATTCTGCACCACGACCTTCTGGGTCGGTTGCTGACCGGACGTTGATCCAGTGGAAATTTCATTGGTGAAGCGACAGGTCTCGAACGTCCCGAGTGCTGTCTTGATCGTCTCGCGGCCGTGGTAGGTCAGCTTTTCTGATACCTCAAACTCAAGCGTGGTGCCGCCGCTGGCGACCTGGTTCTTGTAACTGACGGCGACTGTCTGCCCGGGTTGTAAATCCAGCGGCGTGGTGGGAGGAGGGGTGTAAAGGGTCGTGGTCAACGAAGGCCCGGCACCGTGTCGATCACCATAGCGAATCAACTGGCCGTCCTTGATTTGCGCAAAGGTGGTCGTTAAATACACCGGCGAATTGCTTATGAACGTGGTGTGTAACGACGCCACCGGGTTGGCCCCGGCGAAGTCTTCATGGCCCAGCGTTTCGGTTTTACTTCGATTGGTTACTGCAGAGGTGTTGTCGCGACTTTCAGACTCCACAACGGTGCCGGCCTGGAAATCCGCTTCATTGGTACACGGTGCCGAGGAGGCCGTTGCACCAACGGCTGCCTCGGTCCAGGTAGCGCTGGTGGTTAACAGCGAGATCAAGGCCATCGCCAGCGCAGCGTTCATTTCAATTTTTCTGGTGGTTATAGGTTTCAAAAAAAGCATCCCTGTTCAATACGATCGGCAGCGTCGAATAGCGTAGAAAAGACCTGTTAGAGCGCGAACAACTGTGATCCAGCGCTAAAGCGCGATGCAATAGGGCAGCTGTGCTATTGAGTTATCTCGATTGCCCCGGTTTTATAAGCAGCCAACGACAGCAACACCCTTTATCCGGTCGACCATCACACCCTGGGTGTTAAGGATTTGCGGGAATAACATGACGTTAGTGAAAAAAACACCAGCGACTACCCTGGTTTTAATCGTCACCCTGGGGCTGAGCATTCAAGCCTCGTCATTCGAGAGCGGAGCAGACAACAAGGTATTCGATGCCGCGAGCCTTGAGGTGTCGAACGTGCCGTTGGGCGCCTTTCCCTACATCGCCCTTCCCGACGGATATGTCATCGCCACCGCGCCCGATGTCTCCGACTTCGATCAGGTACCCTTCTGGACCGGTGATCGCCTGGCAGTAGTAGAAGGCAAGGTCTGGTCAGCCCATATCGACGCCGCGCAGGGCAAGGCGTTCTCCGACCTGGAATTGCAGCGCAACCTCGAGTCCGTAGTGTCCTCGTTGGGCGGCAGCAAGATCTTCGATGGCAGGATTCCGGAAGACCCTGGCCAGAAGATCAAAGAATGGCCGCGGGACTTCGCGCTCAAATACAACAGTGGTCTGGGGGACATTTGGAATAACGCCGCGCAGGTGTTTGTTATCCATCGCGCCGACCGCGATATCTGGATTCATTTGTGCAGCTACGCGTTCGGCGGCGGCCTGCTGATTGCCGAAACCAAACCGCTGCAAATAACGGCCAGCCTGTTGCCGGCCAGTGAACTGAAAGCGCAGATAGATAAAACCGGCAAGGTGGCATTGCACATCAACTTTGCGACTGACCAGACCCGCATCCTTCCGGGTTCACAGCCACAGATCGAGCAGGTGTCGTTGTTACTCAAGCAAAATACATCGTTGAAACTGGCCATTAACGGCTACACCGATCACACCGGTGATCCCGCGCACAACAAGACACTGTCATACGGCCGCGCCAAGGCCGTCGAGGCCGCCATCACCGCCAAGGGTATCGACACGGCGAGGTTATCTGCGGCCGGATTTGGCGAGGCTGACCCGGTGGCCGACAACGCCACCGAGGCAGGCAAAGCTGAAAACCGCAGGGTCGAGCTGGTCAAGCAAGACTAAGCGAACGCTCAGGACCAGGGGCGGCCCGGGCCGCCAAGACGAGACCCGTGATGGCTTCCGGCTGATGGCGAGCCCCAAATTATCACGGGTGAAACCGCCTCCCCAACGCATCCAACCGCACCGCAATCGGCGGCAACTGCTTGCTGCTCCTGGCCAACATCTCCACATCCTCCGCCGTGCTCTGCGCAATGCTCTGCACCGACTGCAAGCGCCCGACAATCTCCAGGTTCGCCGAGGTCTGTTCGCGTGTGGTGGAGACAATCCGCCCATTCAGCGCATCGATCTGGGTAATGTCATTGCCCACCGCTCGCAGCATTTCCACTGCCAGCTGACTGTCCTCCACACACCGTTCCACGCCCTGGCGGCTGTCGTGCATGGCTTCCACGGCCTGGCGGCTGCCTTGCTGCAGGCCTTCGATGATGGTTTTGATTTCCTGGGTGGAGACGGCGGTGCGTTGCGCCAGGCTGCGCACTTCGTCGGCGACGACGGCGAAGCCGCGGCCTTGTTCGCCGGCGCGGGCGGCTTCGATGGCGGCGTTGAGGGCAAGGAGGTTGGTCTGGTTGGCGATGCTGCTGATGACTTCCAGTACCGAGCCGATTTGTTCGGCCTGGACCGCCAGGCCTTGGACGGTGTGGTTGGTGCCTTCCAGGCGTGTGGCCAGTTGGGTGATTTCGTGTTGGGCGCGGCCGACGCTTTCCTGGCCACGCAGGATTTGCTGGCTGGCGACGCCCGCGTGTTCAACCGCTTCTTCGACGTGCACCGTAATGTGGCCCATGGCGTCTTCCATGCGCTGCATGGAGTCGGTCATTTGCGCGATTTCGGCCAGTTGGTGGCGAGCGCCTTTTTCCAGGGTGCCGCTGGCGTGGGCCAGTTCCTGGCCGAGTTGGCCGAGGCCGTGGGAGTCGCGGGCGACGCCGTCGATGAGGTGGGTGATTTGTTGCAGGAAATGGTCAAAGCGCTTGGCAAGGGAGACGTGCACCTTGCCTTCACCTTTGGCGCTTTCCACGGTGAATTGGGTGGTGACGGCGAGCATTTTTTCCAGCATCTCCTCGCTTTCCACCGCCTCGGCCTGGCTGTTTACCGCGAGGTAGAGCAGGGCGATGGTTTCCATCACTACGTAGAAGGCGTGGACAAACACCATGGTCCAACCGCCGTGATGCGCCATCACGAACACCGGGAAGCCTTGATGCTGCAACGCATGGAACACCACGTGGTGCACGGCAATCGTCAGGGCGGCCACCAGGATCGGCAGCCAGTCTCGATAGAACGTCAGCACCGCCAGCAGCGCGAAAATCCCGAAGTGCGCTTCGATCACACCCTGGGCCTGGTTGATGTGCAGCGCCGCCATGACCATCAAGCCCGCGCCCAGTGCGCAACGCATCACCCGCGTGCCGCCGATGGCGCGGTAGAGCGCGGTGAGCACCGTGCTGGTGCCTCCTCCCACGACAATCGCCTGGGTCAGGGTGTCGTGCCAGAACGCAAGCCCGACGGAGAACAGCGTCATCAGCCAGATCAATGCCAGCATGATGCGGTCGGCCTTGCGGTAGTGCTCCAGGAAACGTGCGCGTGCGGGCATTCACTCTTACTCCATGTGGTCTGGCAAGGATCAAAGCATGCGGCGTGCCACTACGGCCCGCGTTCAGGCACTTTGCGGGTGCAGGGAAACCAAAAAGTTTATCGGCTTTGCGGGAGGGGACTTTAAGCGCGAATGCGTTCGGAGGGGACAGAACACATTCGTGGTGACAAGCCGGGGGGCAATGTGGGAGGGAGCAAGCCCCCACATCAGGACCCCCGTTCGCCAGGTGGATCAGAAGCTGTATTTGGCCGTCAGCATCATGTTGCGTGGGGTGCCGTAGGCGTCGCCGCCATAGCTCACGGAGTTGGCGATGGTGGAGTAATAGCGGCGGTCGAAGATGTTGTTGGCGTTGAGCTGCAGGTCGAGGTGGTCGTTGACCTTGTAGCCGGCCATCAGGTCGGTGACGGCGTAGGCGCCCTGTTGGAGGCGGTAGGTGCTGCCGTCAGCCAGCTTGACGTCGTTGTACAGGCGGCTTTGCCAGGAGATGTTGCCGCCCACGCGCAGTTTCTCCAGCGGGCCCTGGAAGTTGTAGCGGGTGGTCAGCTTGAACAGGTGCTCCGGAACATCCGTGTCGTACTGCTTGTTGACCTTCTGCGGGTTGGCTTCATCCTTGATGGTGTGGGTACGCGCGTAGGTGTAGCCACCGCCGACCTGCCAGTTCTCGGTCAGTGCGCCTTGCAGTTCGAAGTCGATCCCCTGGCTGCGAATCTCTCCGGAGGCCTCATAGCACTCTGTCTGTGGGCAGTTTTGCACGGTCACCTGGGTGGCGCGGTTTTCCTGGTCGACACGGAACAGCGCCACGCTCGCATTCAGCGCGCCACCCAGGTATTCGCCCTTGATGCCGACCTCGTAGTTTTTGCCGACAATCGGCTTGACCGGGGTACCGGAGGTGTCTTTGGCGCTCTGCGGCGTGAAGATGTCGCTGTAGCTGACGTACACCGAGTGGTGATCGTCCAGCTCGTAGATCAGCCCCGCGTAGCGGGTAAGGTTGCGGGTGACGTGATAGTCGCCGTCGTTGCTGCCGTGGGCATCGTAGTCATACCAGTCCAGGCGCCCGCCGAGGATCAGCTTCAACGGGTCCGCCAGGCTCAGGCGCGTGGTCACGTAGACACCGTCCTGGGTGGTGACCTCGCGATCGTCCGTGGTGTGGACGAAGTCCGGTTTGCCCGCGGTGAGGGGCCAGTTGGTGTCGTAGGGGCTGTAGTTGTGGGTGGTCATGTCGTAGATGCGTCGGCTGGCACCCACCACCAGTTCATGGGTGCGCCCGAATGCCTGGAACGGGCCGCTGGCAAAGGCGTCGACACCGGCCTGGTTTTCATCGTAGGCGGCCTGGTAGACCGTGCGCGCCAGGGTGTTGTTGACCCAGCGCGACTGGTAGGAACCGGAAAACAACGCGTTCTGTTCGGCGTAGTTGGCGTTGACCTGAAGCTTCCAGTCATTGGCCAGGCGCTGGCGCAGTTCGGCGAAGACCGTGTTGATTTCCTGGTCCTTGTTCTCCCAGTCGGTACCGGGATTGTAGGAGCGCGGCAGGTCCAGGTGATGGCCGTCCTGGCCGATCATCGACGAGCCCCAGAAGTAGTTGGTCTTGTCCTTCTGGTTCGAGAAACCGAGGGTGAGGGTGGTGTCTTCGCTCAGGTCGGCCTCGGTGACGGCATAGAACAGGCCGTGATAGGACTCGGCGTTGTCGATGAAGCTGTTGGCGTCTCGGTAGGAAGTGACCACCCGGCCGCGCCAGGTGCCGCTGTCATTGAGCGGGCTGGAGGCGTCGAGCTCGCCACGGTAGTCGTCCCAGCTGCCGGCGGCACCGGTGAGGGTGACTTTCTGTTCGTCCAGCGGCCGCTTGCGGACCAGGTTGATGGCCGCCGACGGGTTGCCCGCACCGGTCACCAGGCCGGTGGCGCCACGCACGACCTCGACACGGTCGAACATCGCCAGGTTCGGCTGGGCGCCTACGGAAACGCCGTTGTAGCCGCTGGGGATGCCGTCGTACATCAGGTTGTCGATGTCGAAACCGCGTGAGGTGTAGGACTGCCGGCCCGGGCCGCTGGAATAGTTGAGGAATAGCCCAGGCGTGGCATTGACCACGTCGTTGATGCTGGTCATCCCCTGGTCATCCATGCGCTGGCGTGTGATGACGGTGACGGCCTGCGGGGTTTCACGCAGGGTGAGGGGCAGTTTGGTCGCGGTTTTCATCGCGCCGGTGGTGTAGGACTGCGTACCCTCGGTGGTTTCGCCCAGTTGTTGCTCGCCGGAGATCTGGGTCGCACCCAGTTCCAAGGTGGTTGCCGGCGTTTCAGCGTCGGCGGCGAAGGCCGCGTGCGAGGTGGCGAGACACACCGCCAAAGCGATCAGACTGGGTGTAAAACCTTTACCGCCGTGTTGTTGCACAGACATGGAACGGACTCTCCCCTAAGTGCCGTCCGTGGCGAATAATAAATCTGTTGATAATTATTCGCATTAGTTTGGCAGATTAAATCTGTCGGAAAAAGCCTTTGGGGAGAATTAGTTAACGAATTTTTCACATCTGCAGGGCAGGCTTTTTGCCATTACCTGCCGTCGGCGAGTTGTTTTTTTGCGTGTTCAATCGCGTTTCGGAATCGCCATCCGACTCGTCGCTTTCACCTCCCGCAGCGCCAGGCTCGACTGGATCGACGCAATCCCCAACTGCCGCCGCAGCACGCTTTCGACAAATTCGCTGTAGCTGTCCAGATCCTCCGCCAGCACCTGCAACAGGTAATCCGCGTCGCCGGTGATCTTGTGGCACGCCAGCACCTGAGGAAGCTCCTTCACCACCGCTTCGAACGCATCCGGAGCATGGTCGGTGTGGATCGCAAAACGCACATGCACAAACGCCATGATGTCCAGGCCGAGCAACTTGCGATCGAGGTTGGCCTGGTAGTCCTTGATCACGCCTTCTTCCTCCAAGCGTTTGCGCCGCCGCCAGCAGGGGGTGAGGCTCAGGGCCAGGCGTTCGCTCAGTTGGGCGTTGGAAATACTCGCGTCTTCCTGCAGCAGGGCGAGGATGGCGAGATCGGTGTCGTCAAGAACGACCTGCTTGGTTTTATTTTTCATAGTTGGCTATCAATGGGGTAAAAACACCCGATAAAGCTATCAGTGTCAGAAGTAAAAGCAAAGAAAGCCCTGCGCAGCCAGAACAAAATAGACCCTGTCTTTTTCTGGCGGATGTATCCAAATGCTGACTGTTTTTAGTGATGACCACCGTTTGCACCACGGCACCGAACTCAAGGACGGCGTGCTCAAGCCCTCATTCGAACAACCCAGCCGCGCCGACACCGTGCGTGACCGCGTCCGGCACGTCGGGCTGGGCGATATCATCGTGCCGCGCAGCTTCGAGCGCGCCTGCTACGTCAACGCCCACAGCGAGCGCTACGTCAGCTTCCTCGAAACCGCCTGGGCCGAATGGACCGCCATCGGCCGCCGCCATGACGCGCTGCCGCTGGTGTGGCCGGTACGCGACCTGGCCAATGAGCAGGTGCCGGACTTCATCGACGGCAAGCTGGGCTTCTTCGCCATGGACGCCGGCTCGCCGATCACCGCCACCACCTGGCAGGCGGTCAAGACCAGCGCGGACATCGCGCTCACCGGCCTGGCGCTGATCGACGAAGGCCATCACAGTGCCTTCGCCCTGTGCCGCCCACCGGGGCACCACGCGGCCCGCGAATACATGGGCGGTTATTGCTACCTCAACAATGCCGCGATTGCCGCGCAACAGGCCATCACCCAAGGTGCCAGGCGCGTAGCGGTGCTGGATGTGGATTTCCACCACGGTAACGGCACGCAGAATATTTTCTATGACCGCGCGGAGGTGCTGTTCATCTCCCTGCACGGCGACCCGTCGGTGTCCTATCCGTATTTTTCCGGCGCCGACAGCGAACGCGGTGCAGGTGCCGGGGAGGGCTTCAACCTGAACTACCCCTTGCCGAAAAACACCACGTGGGCCCAGTACAAAACCGCGCTGATCCACGCCTGCCAGCAACTCAAACACTTCGCCCCCGAGGTGCTGGTGATCTCCCTCGGCGTCGACACCTTCAAGGACGACCCCATCAGCCACTTCCTCCTCGACAGCCAGGACTTCCTCAGCATGGGCGAGATCATCGCCGGGGTGGGCGTGCCGACGCTGTTCGTGATGGAAGGCGGCTACATGGTCGACGAGATCGGCATCAACGCCGTCAACGTCCTGCACGGCTTCGAAAGCAAGACTGCCTGACCTAATAACAACACTCGCTCGATTCTTTTTTCTGCCAAAACTCAAAAACATAACAAGAGGTTTTGTGATGAAAACAACCACGTCCGGGCTGTGTGAAAAGCCTGCGTTGCAACGCACCCTGAGCAACCGCCACATCCAGCTGATGGCCATGGGCGGTGCGATCGGCACCGGCCTGTTCATGGGCTCCGGCAAGATCATCGCGTTGTCCGGCACCTCGATCATCCTGATCTACATGATCATCGGGCTGTTCGTGTACTTCGTGATGCGCGCCATGGGTGAGCTGCTGCTGTCCAACCTCAACTTCAAGAGCTTCGCCGACTTTGCCGGCGCCTACCTGGGCCCGCGTGCGGCGTTCTTTCTCGGCTGGTCGTACTGGCTGAGCTGGAGCGTGGCGGTGGTGGGGGACGCGGTGGTGGTCGGCGGGTTTTTCCAGTACTGGTTCCCGCATGTGCCAGCGTGGATGCCGGCGGTGGGCATGCTGTTGACGCTGTTCGCGTTGAACGTGCTGACGGTCAGGCTGTTCGGCGAAGTGGAATTCTGGTTCGCGATCATCAAGATCATCGCGGTGCTGACCCTGATCGGTGTCAGCGTGGTGCTGATTGCCAGCTCGTTTGTCTCGCCCACCGGGGTCACGGCCTCCGTGAGCCACTTGCTGGACAAACAGGCGGCGTTTCCCAATGGCCTGTTCGGTTTTTTCGCCGGCTTCCAGATGGCGATCTTTTCCTTTGCCGGCACCGAACTGATCGGCACCGCAGCCGCCGAAACCCGAGCACCGGAAAGGACCTTGCCCAAGGCGATCAACTCGATTCCGCTGCGGATCATCCTGTTTTACGTGCTGGCCCTGGCGTGCATCATCGCGGTCACCTCGTGGCAACAGGTGTCGCCGAGCAAGAGCCCGTTCGTGGAACTGTTCCTGGTGGCGGGCTTTCCAGCTGCGGCGGGGATCGTCAATTTCGTGGTGCTGACCTCGGCGGCCTCGTCGGCCAACAGTGGGGTGTTCTCCGCCAGCCGCATGTTGTTCGGCCTGGCTGACCTGGGGGACGCCCCGGGTATCTTTGGACGCTTGTCGAAAAGCAGCGTGCCGTTTATCAGCCTGGCCTTCACCACCTTGCTGATGCTGCTGGGCCTGGTGTTGCTGTTTGTGGTGCCGGAGGTGATGACCGCCTTCACGATTGTGTCGACGGTGTCGGCGATCCTGGTGATTTTCACCTGGTCGACCATCCTCGCGTCCTACATTGCCTACCGCAAAAAGCGCCCGGACCTGCACGCCAGATCTCTCTACAAGATGCCTGGCGGTGTGCCGATGGCCTGGTTTTCCCTGGCCTTCATGGCCTTCGTCCTCGGCCTGCTGGCGTTGCGGCCGGATACACGCCTGGCGCTGTACGTGATGCCGGCCTGGTTTATCTGGCTGGGCATTGCCTTTCAGTTTTCACGCTTCAAGGCTGCCGGGGTGGTCAATCCCGGTCATAGGTGATTCACGGGTTCCCTAGAACTCCATTCTCAAGCCCACCGTGCCCTGGCGGCCGTTGAAGGTGTTGCTGTCCAGGTTGCGGTTGTAGCCCAGCTCGCCGTACAGGCTGATGCCCGTGGCCACCTTCAGCATGGCGCCGACACTCAGGTCCAGGGTGGTGGACTTCTGCTCGGTGTCGATGTCGGTCACATCGGCAAACGTGACGGTGTTCTGCCCGGCGCTGTTATGCCAGACGTTTGCCCGCACATAGGGCTGCAGCGGCAGGCCACGCACTTGATAGTCACCACGCAGGCGGACCCCGAGACGAGTGGTCAGGTTGGTGTCAGCGTCATAGGACACATCGGAAATCCCGTCGTTCTGGCTATCCAGTTTGGTCTTGCTGACGATGACTTGTGCCTGGGGCTCTGCGACCCAATTGCGGGTCACCGGGATCGGCCAGCCGACTTCGGCGGATGCCGTGACGTTATGCCCACTGGTGTCCATCTTCACGCCTCGGTCCGACTCGTTGTTGCCGTTGAAGCGCGTGCCCATCAACACCACGTCAAGGTAGGCCTGATTGGCGCCGATCAGCGTCCAGTAGACCCCCAGGCTGTCCCCACGCAAGGTGGTCTTACCGGCGCTCTTGTCTTCCCTACCGCCGTTGAAACCTTTGACAGTGCCCTTGAGGCGGCTATGGCCGACAAAGAACCCAAGGCGTTGCTGGCCATCGCCCATTGTGCCGGCATATACATCGCTACCGACCTGGAAGCCCGTCACTGAGCTGTCCAACGTTGGGTTGACCGTTCCCGCGAAACTCTGGCGACTGCTGGTGCCATAGACCCGGCCCCAACCCGCCGGCAACGCGCCAGTTTGCTGTTGCTGGCTTTGGTCGCCCATGCGCTGGTGAAAGGTACCCAGCATGCCCTGCACCATCTGCTGGGCCGCGGGGAACAGCGCAGCGTAGATCGGCACCTCTGGACGATAGATAGGAATCGGGGTGATCCCTGGGTTGGTCGGCAATGGGGGCTCTCCGGGTACGGGGGTTGGCAGCGGCACGATAATCACCGGGTCTGGTGGCACCACAGGAATGGTCGAGCGCAGGTAGTAGTTTTCCGAGGTGCCAGCCGTTACGCCGCCCTTGAACAGACGATAGTCGTACGCGCCAGCGGATACCGGCGCTCCGAGTGCGAACACGGTGCCACTGCTGGTGGCACCGTTGAGCGCCTGCACCACCTGGATACCATCCTGCAGCGTTGCCGCACCCGCACCGCCGAGGTTAGTCACGCGGATGCTGGTGCTGCCCTGCATCGTGCCTTGGCTCACCACCAGTCTGTCGCTGGGCGAGCCGTCGCCAGCCAATACACTTTGCAGCGCCAGCTGGCCGCCGGTGCCGGTGTAGTTGCCATTGACTGTCAGGGTGTCGGAGGTGCCGGTGCTGGCGGTGGTCATATCGATCAGGCCGCTGTTGTTCAGCGTCGCCAACTGGCCGGCGGTGAACGGGTTGATGACTCCCGTGCTGACCAGCAACACACTGCTGCCATTAAGGTTCATGGTGCCCGTACCGGTGCCGGTATCGCCAAGGGTGAAGGTGCCGCCGAGGGTCAGTTGCGAATTGTTATCCAGGTTCACGTTTTCCCAACTGGTATAGCGCTCGGGCGTGCTGACCTTGGTGTTGTCAAATGTCAACGTGTCGGTACCCGCGCCACCGTCCACCAAGGGCGTGGGGGCTACGATGGCTTCGGTCAGGTTTTTCAGCAGCGCCGTGTCGTTATCGCCGCCCATTAGCACAAATGAGTGAATCTCGCCGCCTGTGTCCCACTCGAACTGGTCTTCACCAAAGCTGGCAAGAATCTGCCCGTTGACCGTACCGCCAGTGATTTTAATCACGTCGGTACCCCCACTGACGCTGATGTTGCCGCCGATATAGCTGGTGCCCGACACCAGGATAGTGTCGTTGCCAAAGCCGGTAACCAGGTTGCCGATGATGGTTCCGCCCTGCATGTCGAATATGTTGTCGTCGAGTTTCATGTCGACGCGCCCGATAGTGCCTCCAGTCATCAGCGCCTCGTCGCCATCTTCAAAGGCACCCGTGATGGTGCCGCCGCTCATGCGAAAGGTGTCGTAGCCATCACCTTGGGCGAGCGAAGCAATCGTACCGCCGCTGATAGCGGCGCTGTCGGCTCCAGCCCCCTGGTTGATGGCTTGCGCTTGCCCACCGCTGACCTGCACGATATCGGCACCGGCGCCCTGAATCACCACTGACTGGACCTGCCCTTGAAAGAGGCGAAAGATGTTCGCGCCATCCCCCATGCTGACACCGCCGACACCGATCACGGCATCGGGTGTATTGAGCTCGATCAGGTCGTTACCGACGCCATAGGTCACCGCAGTCACGCTGCCGTTGCCGGAGGAAAAGATCAGGCTGTTGTTGCCTTGTGTGTCCACGAGGGCGCTGGCTGCGCCACTGTTGCAGTTGATCACGTCATCGCCTGGCGTGACCGTCAACGTGCAGGCCTGTGTACTGCCGGGCCAGGTAGCCAACCAGGACGACGCAGCGATGGCCACGCCCAGGCAAGCCAAGGGGGGAAGTCGTTTGCTCATGATCCATCCTCGCGCAGCGCGACCTATCTCCACGGTGCCTGGTGACAGGCACGGTTAAAGACCATGGCAACAACGAACGCGATACGGATCAGGGACGACGGGTTACCTGAGTCTGAAAACACCGGCCAATGCAAAGGGTTGGCATGGCTTTCTCGACTGCACCTCAACCTGTGCAGCACTTTTTGCACCATAGTCATACAAAGTGCGGGGCGCTACTGTCAGAAATAACAGGTGTAGACGAGTTCGGCCGCAGCATTTACCTGGCTATGCTTAATGGGCCGGGAGCGAAACGGTAGTGGATGAATGTAGAAGGCGCAGGCCCGACGGGCCTGAGGGCGTAGCCGTTGGATGATCCTCGACGTGCCTGGCGAATGGCCTGTGAGGCCACCTCATCTACAAGGAGAGCTATCGTGACTATCAAAACAGTAAAAGCACTGGCCGTGGTGTTGATGATGTTGCCCGCCCTGAGTTGGGCCGCGTTATTCGATTGCGCGGTCTATGACAAGACGATCAACGCCGGGCAAGGGGCGGAGGCCAGGCAGGCGGATGAATCAGTCGAAGCCGGGAGTGTCGACCATGCCCAGGCAACCCTGCGTAAAGACCAGCGTTGGAACGACGCCGATCGCTACATCATCAAATGCCGGCCGTCCGAGGAGTAAATACACGGATGAGGGGAGCGGCGGGCTGCTTGCTCCCCTTCGTGCTTACGAAAACACGATCTCGTAAGGCTCGCGCATACGCTCCAGCAGCACCTGGGCCAATATCGGCGCCAGGCCGATCTGCGGGTCGCCCGCCAACTGGCTGGCATACGCATGGACGGCGTGGAGTTTGCGCGCCACGGTCCAGGTGTCCAGGCGTACCTTGCGCGCCCGTTGCCAGGGGATCATCGCACCCTCGCGGGCGGGGCAGTGCCAGGCCCAGATCGGCAGTTCATAGAGTTGCGCACCCACCAGCCTGCAGGCGTTGGCGCTGGCACGGCCGACGGCCTCATGGTCGTCATTGCCGTCGTTGCGCCAGGTGGAAAACACCACGTCGCCCGGTTGCAGGTAGCGCGCGATAAATTGGCTCAGTTGCGGCTCGCGGGCGGCGAGGGCGTTGTCGCAGAAACCGCCGCGAATCCACTTCAGGCTGTGCAAGGGCATGCCCAGGCGGCGCAGCGCCTCGGCGCTTTCCTGGGGCCGCACCACACTCAGGCGGCTGGCCGGCCATACGTGGGAACCCGGGTGGCTGGCACTGCCGTCCGTGATGGAGATCATTTGCAGGGGGTGTTCCAGGGTGCTGAGCAATTGCAGTAGACCGCCGCAGGCCACCACCTCGTCGCCGGGATGGGGCGCGATGATCACCACACGCGCGCCAGCGGGCACCAGGGAGGTGGTAGAGATAGGCGGGATTTGCGCCAGCTGCGGTGCGCTGTTCCAGATTTGCGCGGGGCCGCGACGGCCTTCACTGAGGGAGGCAGGCTTCATGGGCGTTACGTCCTTGTCGATTGATGCTGGGTCGTGCCCCGTTGACGGGACGACTCTATTTATTCACCACAGACTCCGCCGTGGTGCACGCGTGGTAATCCAACCCTGAATTACCAGCAAGGCGTCATCAGCATAGACAAGGATTGGTCGCTTTTACATTTTGCAATGTCGTTTTTTTCAAGACGCGCACATCAGGCTCTTCAAATAATCGCCGAACCCGCCCTGGGCACGGGCCTCCAGGCGCGCGCTGGTGATGACTTGCGGGGCGTGGCTCCAGGCGATGGAGGCCCCGCAGCGCTCGAGGTCACGCACCAATTGCACATCTTCGTGACAGGCCAGCGGTTCGAACCCTCCGGCGCGCACATAGGCCCCGGCACTGATGCCCAGGTTGGCGCCGTGGATATGCCGGTGACCGTCACGGGCGTGGTACGCCGCCTGGTAACGGATCTGCGCCGCCGGGTCGAACTCTTCGCTCCAGGTGTCGACGGTCACGGTGCCGCACACCGCGTCGGCGCCCAGTGCCAACTGGGCCACCAGCCAATCGGGGGCCACGCGGCTGTCGGCGTCGGTGCACGAAATCCAGCGTGCACCCTGGTTGAGCAGGTGTCGCGCGCCCACCCCGCGCACATGGCCCACATTGCGCGCCTGTACCTCCAGGCGCTGCACCGGGAACCCCTCGGCAATCTCCGCACTGGCATCGCTGCAACTGTCGAGCAGCACCAGGATCTGCACCGTTTCACCCAGCAGGCCTGGGTGACTGGCGGCCACCAATGCTGCCTCCAGACACTCGCCGAGCAGCGCCTCTTCGTTATGTACCGGGATCAGAATGCCGATCATCGCAGGCCCTCAAGGGTGGCAACCGAAGTGCCGTCGCGGCTCCACAGGTCGAGTAGAAAGTCGGGTTCGTGGTGGGTGGCGACCAGGGGCATCCCCAGCCGCTCATGGAGCAGGGCATGCACCTGTTCGGCGGTCTGCGGGCACCCGTCGATCGTCGGGCGCCAGTGGCAGGCCAACACCTGGCCGTTGGCGGTGAGGCTGCTGAGGGCGCGATCGATCAAGCGGCACAGGTCATCGCGGTCGAGGTAGTAGCACAACTCGCTCAAGACAATCAGGTCGAACTCGCCTATCGGCCATTGCTCGGGCAGGCGGCTCTGCTCCACACGGGCATGGGCAAAGCCCAGCAGGCGGCTGCGTGCCAGGGCGACGGCGGCCGAGGCGGTGTCGCAACACAGCAGGTGATCACAGCGCGGGGCCAGCTCGAAGCTCAATTCGCCATTGGCGCAACCGGGTTCGAACACCGAGGCATAGCGCGGCCGGGTCAACAGTGCCAGGGTCAGCGCCCGTTTGCGACGCTCGTACCAGCGTTGGCGAAATGCCCAGGGGTCGTCGTTACCGGCAAACAGTTGATCGAAATACGGTGTCGCCACACTCATACGAATACCACTTCAAAAGGTTGTAGCAGACGCTCCACCACATAGGGCGCCAGCACCGGCGGCAGGCCGATCTGCGGGTCACCCTCCAGCTGGCTGGCGAACGCATGAATGGCATGGCGCTTGCGCGCGACGGCTTCACAGCTCAGGGGGATTTTGCGGGCACGGTGCCAGGGCACCAGGCTGTTCTCGGGAGACGCCCAGTGCCAGGTCCACACCGGCAGCTCATAGAGGGCCGCACCCACCGCGTGCGCTGCCTTGGCGCTCGCGCGGCCAACGGCCTCGTGGTCGCAATGGCCGTCTTCGCGCCAAGTGGTAAACACCACATCCGTGGGTTTGAGGTGGCGCTGGATAAAGGCGCTGAGCTGGTCTTCCCGCGCTGCCACCTGGCTGTCGCTGAAGCCGGCCCGCAACCATTTCAGGCTGTGCAACGGCACACCGAGGCGGTGCAGGGCCTGGGCCGACTCCTGGGGGCGCACCACGCTCAAGCGCTCCACCGACCAGTGGGTGGAGCCGGGGTGACTGGCGCTGCCATCGGTTACCGAAATCAATTGAATGGGCCGGCCCAGTTCGGCCAAGCCTTGCAACAGGCCGCCACAGCCCAGCACTTCGTCATCCGGGTGTGGGGCGATGATCACCGCGCGGTGGCCCTCGGGTACCAATTGTTCGACGCTGATCTGCGGCAGTTCGGCCATCAGCGGCGAGTCCTGCCAGCGCTGCAGGGGCGTGCCCTGGCCGACGATCGGGTTGGGTTTCATAACTGCCACCTCCCTGTGGGTTCCCCTGCGACCAGTTCGCCGAGGCCGGCCAGGTCGCGTTCGGCATGGCTCTGGCGGACATACACCGGCAGGTCCGCCATCAACTGGGCGAAGTGCGGATCCTTGCAGTACGGACCCGCGCCCACGGCTCTGCCCACGTGCCGCATGACCTGCTCGACGGTGTCCTCGATGCTCGCGCGCACCTGCTGGGCCAGGTGCCGGGCATCGGCCCTGGGGTAGCGGTCGATCTGCTCCGCACTGGCCCGCAGCACGCAGGCAGCGCTGTTCAAGGCGCTGTCGACCGCCCCCAGATGGGCGAGGGCGTGAGGCTCCGAGCGCTTGCTGCAGTGATCGCGCAACACCTCGGCCAGGCGTTGTGCCGCACCGTACCAGCAGGCGGCGATACCGATGCCGCCTTGCCAGAATCCGGGACGCCCGAGGTAGTCGCCGGGGCCGCCCACGGCAAGGCCATGGGCGCCGTCAAAGACGACCTCGACGCTGCCGGTGGCGGCCATGCCCACGGCATTCCAACCGTCGTGGGTGACCGTGATGCCCGGTTGGTCCATCTGCACCGCCACCAATTGCTGGCCGCCTTGTTCATCCCACGCCGTCAGCAAACCATGGCTGAGCACCGCGGCCCCGGAACACCAGGCTTTACGCCCGTCCAGACGCAGGCGATGGCCCTCGCAGCGCACCTGCACCTTGGCATTCGGCGGTTCTGCGGCCCACATGCCCCACAGACTGCCCAAAGGCGGCGCCGGGCTACGCAGCTCGGCAATGATGGCCAACGCATCGGTGTGGCCTTCGAACAGCTTGCACAAGCGCAGGTCATGACCCGCCACCTGCGCCAGGCGGCTGAACCGCCCCAGGGTGTCGCCGCTGCCAGGCAGCGGCAACTGATCGAGGCCTTCCTCCTGAAATGCCCTCAGGGCCTTGGCCAGGTCCTGCGTGTCCGCATAGCCCTGGAAGCCTTGAAGGAATCCATGCAGTGCCATGTCACACCTCGTCGTCACGCTGCAGTTCGAACAGCAGCAGCGAGCGGCCGGTCACACCGTACTCGTGGTCGAACTCGAAGCGTTCCTGGCCACGTACCGCCGGCTCGTTGGTGTCGAGCATGCAGGTCCAGAACTCACCCTCCGGCACCGGCGGCAGGCGGAAATTGACCATGTCGTGGTGGGCGTTCACCACCAGCAACAGGGTGGCGTCGGCACCGGCGCGGCGAATCCCGGTTTCCTGGGCGCGGCCATCCATCAGCATGCCCAGGCAACGGCCGTGGCTGTCTTCCCACTGTTCGGTGGTCATCTCGGTGCCATCCGGCGACAACCAGGTGACGTCCTTGACGCCGATGTCTTCGTTGTAGTCGCCTACCAGGAAGCGCCCACGACGCAGGATCGGGTAGGCCAGGCGCAGCTTGATCAGGCGCTTGACGAACTTGAGCAACGCCTTGCCATCCTCGTCCAGGTCCCAGTTGACCCAGCCGATCTCGCTGTCCTGGCAGTAGGCATTGTTGTTGCCGTGCTGGGTCCGCGCGAACTCGTCACCGGCGACCAGCATCGGCGTGCCCTGGGCCAGCAGCAGCGTGGCGAAGAAGTTGCGCATCTGGCGCAGGCGCAGTGCGTTGATTTCCGGGTCGTCGGTGGGGCCCTCGACGCCGTGGTTCCAGGACAGGTTGTTATTGCTGCCGTCCTGGTTGTTTTCGTCGTTGGCTTCGTTGTGCTTGTCGTTGTACGACACCAGGTCATGCAGGGTGAAACCGTCATGGGCGGTGATGAAGTTCACCGAACTGTACGGGCGGCGGCCACGGTGGTTGAACATCTCGCCCGAGGCGGTCATGCGCCCGGCGAAGTCCGCCAGTTGGCCGTCATCGCCTTTCCAGAAAGCCCTTACGGTGTCACGGAAGCGGTCGTTCCATTCAACCCAGCCTGGCGGGAAGTTGCCCACCTGGTAGCCACCGGGGCCGCAGTCCCAGGGCTCGGCAATCAGTTTCAGCTGGCGCAGCACCGGGTCCTGGCGGCAGGCCACGAGGAAGCTGTGGCGTTCATCGAAGCCATCGCGGTAGCGGCCCAGGATGGTCGCCAGGTCGAAGCGGAAGCCGTCGACGTGCATCTCGTTGGCCCAGTAACGCAGGGAGTCGGTGACCATCTGCAGTACGCACGGGTGGCTCAGGTCCAGGGTGTTGCCGGTGCCGGAGTCGTTGATGTAGAAGCGCTTGTCATCGGGCATCAGCCGGTAGTACGAAGCGTTGTCGATGCCGCGCATGGACAGGGTCGGGCCGCGCTCGTTGCCTTCGGCGGTATGGTTGTAGACCACGTCGAGGATCACTTCCAGCTTCTGCTCGTGCAGGTGCGCGACCATCTCCTTGAACTCGGCGATCTTGCCGCTGGCCAGGTAGCGCGGGTCGGGGGCGAAGAACGCAATGCTGTTGTAGCCCCAGTAGTTGGTCATGCCTTTTTCCAGCAGGTGCTGGTCGTTGACGAAGGCGTGCACCGGCAGCAACTCCACCGACGAAATGCCCAACTGGCGGATGTGCTTGAGCACATCATCTTCCATCAACCCGGCACAGGTGCCGCGCACGTCCTCGCCCACCGAAGGGTGGCGCATGCTGATGCCGCGCAGGTGGGTTTCGTAGATGATCGTACGGTCCCACGGCACCCGCACCGGCTGGTCGTTGCCCCAGGTGTGCGCCGGGTCGATGACCTTGCA
This sequence comes from Pseudomonas sp. Yb2C2, assembly GCF_052112325.1. Classification (NCBI taxonomy): domain Bacteria; kingdom Pseudomonadati; phylum Pseudomonadota; class Gammaproteobacteria; order Pseudomonadales; family Pseudomonadaceae; genus Pseudomonas; species Pseudomonas sp. Yb2C2. The sequence goes on from NZ_JAVAJK010000010.1 coordinate 42,499, forward strand.
CTTGGGCACGAAGGGCGCACTGTCACGCTCGTCGAAACTGAGGTCGTCGTCCGGGTGGCCGATGGTGTAGCCGAACAGCGCTTCGGACCATTTGAGTTCGCCCACCAGTTGCTTGGCGTAGGGGTCGATCAGCAATTTGTGGTGGTTGAAGCGATGACCATTGGCCGGGTCATAAGGCCCGTACACACGGTAGCCGTAGATCAGCCCAGGGTGGGCGTCGGGCAAGTAACCGTGGAAAATTTCGTCGGTGTATTCGGGCAGTTCGATGCGCTCGAGTTCCACTTCGCCGGTGTCGTCGAACAGGCACAGTTCGACTTTCTCGGCGTTGGCCGAGAACAGCGCAAAGTTGACACCCAGGCCATCCCAGGTAGCGCCGAGGGGGAAGGGCAAACCTTCACGAATCCGCGACGGCTCGCTGCCCGGCGTCGAAGGGGTCTTATGGGGTTTGCTCATTGAGTTGCTCCTGCAAGGCTATTTTTTCGGGCCGAACGCGGCCGTGCTGACGAGTTTTCAGCTGATGATAAGAAGAGTGAAGTCACCTTTTGCCGGCCGCGCCGGCAAAAGGTTGATGGCGCCGTGCGCGTTAAGCCTTGGGCTTTTTCGGCGCGGGTGGCTTCTTGGCCGCCGGCGGCGCCGGCTTGCTTGCGGCTGGCGCGGGTGGCTTGGCCTTCGCCGCCGGCTTGGGTGCGGTCTTGGGCTTCGCGGCGGGTTTGGGTTTGCTCGGCGTCAGCGCTTCGGCTTCGGCCAGCTTGCGCGCCATCTCCCAGTGGCGCGCGTCTTCCCCGTGGGGTTTGCCTTCAGACTCCCAGATCTGATGCGCCAGTTCGCGTATGCGTTTGTCTTCAGTACTCATCACAATGCTCCTCACAGAAAATTTTCAGCTTTCTTGATCATCAGGATTGATAAAGACATTGACCGGGAAATCCCCCAGGGCAGTGCTGATCAACAGCTCCATGTCTGGTGTGACTGCGCCTGTATGAAAAAGTCCCTTCCAGTTTTGCGTTGGTGCGGCGAACGGTAATTTCACCCGTGTATCGCCCCAAACCCGCGCATTGATCTGGGGACGCACACCGTTTTCAAGCAGCTCATGGGACCAGCGTGGCACCACCACCAGCGCGCGTTTGCCTTGGTGTTCGCGGCAGAATGCGACCACCCGCTCGGCGTGTTGGCCGACCACTTCCAACGCTGTATAGCGGCCGCTGCGGAACACCTGCGGATGGGCCTTGCGCAAGGCCAGTACGTGGGCAATCAAGGTTTGCTTGATACGCCCATCACGCCAGTTGAACAACAGTTCGCCGATGTCCGGCGGGGTATTGAGTGCCTGTTGCCGCGCGGTGAAATCCACCGGGCGACGGTTGTCCGGATCCACCAGGCTGAAGTCCCAGAACTCATCGCCCTGGTACAGGTCCGGCACACCCGGCACGGTAAGGCGAAGCAAGGTTTGCGCCAGTCCATTCAGTGCGCCGGCGGGGGCGATGGCCTGGGCTGCGTTATTGATCGCACTGCGCAGGGGCCGACCTTCCTCCGTGAGCAGCAGGCGGGTGAGAAAAGCCTCGACACCCTGTTCATAGGCCTCATTGGGCGCGCTCCAGCTGCTCTGCAACTTGGCTTCGCGCAGGGCTTTTTGTTGCCACTGCCACAGGCGCTGGTGATAGCCCTCGAAGTCCTCGGCCTGGTCCAGCGGCCAACTGCCCAGCAACACCTGGTACAGGATCAGTTCATCACCGGCCGACGGTGTGGCCGCGTCGTCGCGCAACGGCGCCGCCAGGGTACGCCAATGCTCCACTTGCTCGACGTACCACGGCGCGCACTCGCTGAGTACGGCCAGGCGTGCCCGGGTGTCTTCGCCGCGCTTGTGGTCATGGGTGGCGGTGGCCAGCAGGTTGTCGGGGAAGGCCTGCAAGCGCTGTTGGTTGATGGCATGAAACTCGGCCAACGGCGCGCTGAACTGCTCGGTACTGAAGCCCACATCGTTGCGCGACAGCAGCACGGCCGAGCGGTAGAACGCGGTGTCTTCCACGGCCTTGGCCGCTGCCGGCGAGGTCAGTTGCTGGAAGCGCACACAGGCATGCTTGAGCATCTTGCGCTCGCGGCCCACCGGACGATTGCGCCAGGGCTGGCCGCCGAGCCAATTTTCCAGATGCTCGAGCACCGGCCAGTCGCCCTCGCCAAGGGTCGTGCGGGCGCCGTCCAGGGCCTGCTGGAACACCTTGTCGTCATCTGCGCTGCGACCACGGGCACTGATATAGGTGCGGTACACCGGGAAGTGCACGATCAGTTCCTGCAATGCGCGACGGATCGCGCCGAGGGTCAGGTCGCGGGTCATCACGTCGTCGCGGGCCACCTGCAACAGGGCCTGGGCCACGCTTTCAAAGTCGCCGCCCAGGGAGCCGTTGAGGATTTGCTGGCGGGCCAGCCGTGCCTCTTCGATAAACGCCGAGGGCCGTTCGCTGTGGCGTGTCCACACCTCGGCCAGCGGCGCAAAGCCCTCGGGATGGTGTTGCAGCAACGACAACTGGTTCATGAATTCGTAGCCGGTGGTGCCGTCCACTTGCCAGTCTTCGCGAAGGGTTTCCCCCTCGCCGAGGATTTTTTCGACGAAGATCGGCAAGTGCCGCTCGGGCGACAGCGAATCCACCCGACGACGCAGCTTGCGGCAGTAACCGCGCGGGTCGGCCAAGCCGTCGATGTGGTCGATGCGCAGGCCATCCACCAGGCCTTGGCTGATCAGTTCGAAGATCTTGCCATGGGTGGCTTCGAACACCGCCGTGCGCTCCACGCGCAGCCCGCCCAGTTCGTTGACGTCGAAGAAGCGCCGCCAGTTGATATCGTCCGCCGCCGTGCGCCAGCTGGCCAGGCGGTAGGCCTGTTGCTCGAGCAAGTGGTGCAGACGCTTGAAGCCCTCCGGCGTGCGTCCGTCGAACTCGGTCAGTCGGCGTTCGATAAGCTCGAGGACTTCGGTGGCACGCTCGGCCAATGCCTGCTTGAGCCAGGCGGCTTCGGCGTAGGCGTCATCCTGATACGCCAGGGCGCTGAAACGGTCGGCCAGGGGTTTAAGCAGCTCGTCGGCGCCGAGGATCGCCGCGTAATCCCGTGGGCAGATCGGGAAGCGATGTTCGTAATGCTCGACATGAAACGCGCCGTGGGCGGCATCGAAATGCAGCGTCAGCGTGCCGCTCTGCAAGGCTTCGCCGTAGTCGCTGCCGAGGAAGGGCATGAGCAATTGGCCCTTGAGCAGCGGGTCGGGGGAGTGCCACTGGATATCGAAGAATTCGCTGTAGGGGCTCAGCCGGCCCCATTCCAACAGGTCCAGCCACCAGGGGTTGTCGGCGCCGCCCACGGCCATATGGTTGGAGACGATATCGAGGATCAGCCCCATATCGTGCTCGCGCAGGGCCGCGACCAGGCGACGCAGGGCCGGTTCGCCGCCCAGCTCGGGGTTAACGCTGGTGGGGTCGACCACATCGTAGCCGTGCATGGAACCGGCACGCGCACTCAGCAAGGGCGAGGCATATAGATGGCTGATGCCCAATTGGGCGAAATACGGTACCAGGGGGACCGCGTCATCCAGGGTAAAACCTTTGTGGAATTGCAGGCGCTGGGTCGCGCGCAGGGGCAGGGCTTTCATCGGTCACGCTCATAGGCTTGGTTACGCGCGACGGCCAGCAGTTCAAGGCGGCGCGCGGCACCGGCGTTGTCGAGCAGGCTGGAGGCCTCGCCCGGCAAACGGCGGCGCCAATTGGGGTGGGTGTCGGTGGTGCCGGGCAGGTTGGCCTGTTCTTCCAGGCCCAGGGCGTCTTCCAGCGGCAACAACACCAGCGGCGCACGGGTGTGGCCGAGGTAGCGCACGCTGGCGTCGATCATGTGGTCGGTTTCATTGCGGATCTCATCGACGAAGTTCTGCGGGTCCTGGCTCAAGGCCTGGCGCAGCGCCTGGCGTTCACGCAGGCGGTGCTCGCTCCATTGCTCCACGGTGGGCGCATCGATCAGGCCCAGCTGGACGTTCCAGTCGATATCGCGGCTGTGCCACCAACCGTTGAGGGTCGGTAAGTCGTGGGTGCTGGTGGTGGCCAGGGCGTTGTCCGGCCAGTCGAGGATCGGCTTGAACTGGCCATCGTGGCCCTGTTCGAACAACAGCACGCGCATGCCGAGGATCGAGCGGGCGATGAGTTTTTCGCGCAGCCCATCGGGCACTGTGCCGAGGTCTTCGCCGAGCACGATGGCCTGGTGGCGGTGGGATTCCAGCGCCAGCAGGCGCAACAGGTCGTCCACCGGGTAATACAAGTAAGCGCCCTCACGCGGCGAGGCGTCCATGGGGATCACCCACAGGCGTTGCAGGCCCATCACATGGTCGATGCGCAAGCCGCCGGCATGGGCGAAGTTGGCCCGCAGCATCTCGATAAACGCGCGGAAACCGTTGCGCTTGAGACCTTCGGGCGAGAACGCGGAAATGCCCCAGCCCTGGCCGGCGCGGTTAAGGATGTCGGGTGGCGCGCCCACGGTCAGGTCGGCCAGCAACTCATCCTGGCGGCTCCAGGCCTGGCTGCCACCGCCGTCGGCACCGACGGCCAGGTCAGCGATCAAGCCGACGCCCATGCCGCTGCCTTTGGCGGCTTGTTGGGCGCGCTCCAGGCAACGGGCGATCAGCCATTGGCCAAAGGCGTAGAAGCCGATCTCGACGTGGTGCTCTTCTGCGAACGCCACCAGCGCCGGGCTTTGCGGCGAGCGCCACTCTTCAGGCCAGTGGCGCCAGTCAAGGTCCTCGCCTGCAGCGGCGCGCACTGCCTGCACGGCTTCGAAGCGACAATGGTTTTCCAGCGCCTCGCCACCGGCCTGGCGAAAGCTCAGGAAGTCGGCGTGCTGCGGGTGATGGCCGTGGCGGAAGTCTTCATACAGAACGCGCAACAGCCGTTGTTTGGCCCGCGCAGCGGCCGGCCAGTCGATCAGGCTGTGCTGTTCCAGCGCGTGCAGCTCTTCTTCCAGGCCAAGGGCTTCAATCGCGTTGCGCACCTCACGTTCACCGAGAATGCAGGCGGGCGAGGCATACAGGCTGTTGAGGAACAGGCGGCTGGACGGCGAGTACGGGCTGTAGCGCTCGGTATCGGCGCTGAACATCGCGTGCATCGGGCTGATCGCCAGGGCATCGGCGCCGCGTTCGGCGGCGGAACGGACCAGGTGTTCCAGGGCCAGGGTGTCGCCGAAACCGCCATCGCCCAAGCGGCGCAGTGAATACAGCTGGGCGCTCAGGCCCCAGGCGCGGGCGGGTTGGTTGTCCACCGCTTCGGCCACGCTGTAGCAATGGGTGGGCGCGACCGCCAGGGTAAAGCTCTGGTTGTCGATCTGCACCTGGTGGTAGCCCAAGGCGATAACCCCGGGCAGCACGGCATTGCCGTCGAGGCGCAGTTCCAGGCTTTCGCCGTCTTCGAGGTTGACCCGGCACAGGGTGTCGGGTTCGAAGTAGCGCGCCAGGTCGAGGCCTTCACCGCTGTCGACGGTCATCAGGGGCGGCAGGTGCTTGTCTTGTTGCACCCGCTCCAATTCAAGCAGGCTGGCGTTGATGTCGGCATCGCTGTCGGCCGGGTGGCCCAGGCCTTTGAGAACCGCGCGCAGGGCGTCGGGTGTCACTCGTTGCGGGCGGCCGTTTGCGTCGATCCAATCGACGGCCAGGCCCGCGCGGCTGGCGAGGATTTCCAGGTTCGCTTCGCTCAAGGGTGCTCTCCAACAGGGGATAAGGTGACGCGGGCGCTGAAGGGCGGCAGTTGCGCACCTTGCAGGGCCGGCGTTTCAAACAGGACCGGTGCGGTGGCCGGGTGATCCAGCGGCGTGGCGCTCAGGTTCAGGTCGATCTGCAACAGGCTGCCGTTGCCCAGGCGCCAGCGCGCACTGACGGCGGCGTAGGCCAGCACCTGCGCGCCCAATGCCACGGCGCCAGGCAGGTGCGGCACAATATGGCGATGGCGCAGGCCCAGCAGTTGGCGGTAGAGCTCAGCGTGCGGGTTATCGGCGATCACCGGGGCCGATTGCGCGAATGTCGACAGCGCGTTCGGATCCGGGATGCGTTCACGGCGCTCGGGGTCATGGAACGCGGCGAAGTCGGCAAATTCATTGCGCCGGCCTTCGCGTACCGCTTCAGCCAGTTCACCGTGGTGGTCGGTAAAAAACAGGAACGGCTCGCTCGCGTTCGCCTCATCCCCCATGAACATCAGCGGAATCATCGGCGACAACAGCAGCAGGGCGGTTGCAGCCTTGAGCGCCTGGGGCGAGCAGAGCTGGTGCAGGCGTTCGCCCAGGGCGCGGTTGCCGATCTGGTCATGGTTCTGCAGGAACGCGACGAAGGCCGTGGGCGGTAAGTCAGCGCTCGGTTCGCCGCGCTCGTGGCCATGGCGAGTGGTGTGGCCCTGGTAGATAAACCCTTCGCCCAGGCAACGGGCGAGTTTGGTGGTGGGGTCCTGGGCAAAGTCGCTGTAATAGGCATCGGTTTCGCCGGTCAGCAACACGTGCAGCACGTTATGGAAGTCATCATTCCATTGCGCGTCGAAATCCTCCTTGAGCAGGCTGGCCTGGTTCAGCTCGTTTTCCAGCACCAGCCACACATGCCGACCGGTATCCACCTGCTGGCGTACCCGTTGCGCGAGTTCCTGGAGGAAGCCGGGGTTGTCGATGGCGTGCACTGCGTCCAGGCGCAGGCCGTCGAAGCGGTATTCGAGCAGCCACATCAGCGCGTTATCGAGGAAGAAATCCCGCACTTCACGGCGCTCAAAGTCGATCCCGGCACCCCATGGGGTGTGCACGTCTTCCTGGAAGAAGCCTTTGGCGTACTGGCCCAGGTAATTGCCGTCTGGGCCGAAGTGGTTGTAGACCACGTCAAGGATCACGGCGAGGCCGTGTTCGTGGGCGCTGTCGACCAGGTGCTTGAGTTGCTCGGGCGAGCCGTAGGAGGAGTGCGGTGCGTAGGGCAGTACGCCGTCATACCCCCAATTGCGCTCACCGGGAAATTGCGCCAGCGGCATCAATTCAATCGCGGTGACGCCCAGCTCGGCCAGGCGCGGCAGGTGCTTTTCGACTTCGGCGTAGCCCCCCATCGCGCCGACGTGCAATTCGTAGATCACGGCTTCGTGCCAGGGGCGGCCTTGCCAGTTGGCGTGACGCCAGGTGTAGGCGAGCGGGTCGACCACCAGGCTCCAGCCATGCACGTCCGAGGCCTGGGCCCTGGACGCGGGGTCGGGAACATCCATTTCCCCATCGATGTTATAGCGGTAGCGGGTGCCCGCCGGGCACTTCACTTCAGTCTCGAACCAGCCATCTGCCTGGGGCAGCATGGCGATGGATTTACCGTTTTCCAATTCAACGCTGACATAAAACGCGTCTGGCGCCCACAAGGCAAAACGCGTGTGTTGCGCGTCCAGCATGATTGCGCCGTGGGGCCAGGTTTCCAAAGTCCGTAACGGCATCTATGAAGACCTCCCTTGATTATTTAGTCGATTTCCCCAAGGCCTTGGCCACCAGTTGTTCATACAGCTCGGCGTAGGGTTCCACCGCCTGGCACCAGTTGAAGGGCTGGGTCATGGCACGGCTGCGCATGGCGTTGAGCAGGCCTTTATTGGCGAAGACCCGGAACGCACGGCTCAGGGCTTCTTCGTAGCTCTCTACGGTGGATTCATTGAACAGGAAGCCGGTGACGCCATTCTCGATGGTGTCCGCCAGCCCGCCGGTGTTGCGAGCCACGGGCAGCGAGCCGAAGCGCTGGGCATACATCTGGCTGAGGCCGCAGGGCTCGTAGCGCGATGGCATCAGCAGGAAGTCACTGCCGGCGAACATGCGCCGCGCGTCGGTCTCGTTGAAGCCGATGCGCACACCGACCTGGCCCGGGAAGCGCAGCGCCAGTTCACGCATGGCCTGTTCTTCTTCCGGCTCGCCGCGCCCGATAATGGCGATCTGGCCGCCGTTCTCGACGATAAAGCTCGCCACCGCTTCGGTGAGGTCGAGGCCTTTCTGGTAGACCAGGCGCGAGACCACCGCGAACAGCGGGCCGGTGGAGTCATGCAGGCCGAACAGTTCGCGCACGTGGTCGGCGTTGATGGCCTTGCCTTCCCAGTCACCGATATTGAAGTTGTGGGTCAGGTGCGTGTCGGTGGAGGTTTCCCAACTTTCATCGATGCCGTTGGGGATGCCACTGAGCAGGCCCTGCTGGGTCTTGGCGGCGAGGAAACCGTCGAGGCCGCAGCCGAATTCCGGCGTGGTGATTTCCTGGGCGTAGGTGGCACTCACGGTGGTGATGTGGCTGGAATACGCCATGCCCGCCTTGAGGAACGACATCTTGCCGTAGAACTCCATGCCTTCCTGCTGCAAGGCGTGGGGCGGAATGCCTAGCTCCGGCGTCGAGGCCAGGCTGACCACGCCTTGATAGGCGAGGTTATGGATGGTGAACAGGGTCGGTGTGCGTGACCCACGCCAGTGCATATAGGCGGGGGCCAGGCCGGCGGGCCAGTCGTGGGCGTGCACCAGGTCCGGGCACCAGTGGATCTGGGCGAGGTTGGCGGCCATGTCGGCAGCGGCCAGGCCCAGGCGGGCGAAGCGAATATGGTTGTCCGGCCAGTCGCGACCATTGTTGGCGCCGTACGGCGTGCCTTCGCGCTCGTAGAGTTCGGGGCAGATCAGCACATAGATGACCAGGCCGTCCTTGAGGTCCATGCGCCCGATCTTGCACGGCGGCAGTGCGGCGTGGCCACCCAGCTCACCGATGATATGGATCGGGTTGTCGCTTTCCATCACCTGCGGGTAACCGGGGATCAGGACGCGCACATCATGCAAGTGGGCCATGGCGCGGGGCAGGGCCGCGGACACGTCGCCCAGGCCACCGGTTTTCACCAGGTCGGCGAACTCGGAGGTGACGAACAATACCTTCTTTCGATTGGGATTATTACTCACGATCGGCCGCACAGTGTTGGGCAGGTCGGCCAGTGACGTTGGCCCCTCTGCCGCCTTACTAAAACGCTCTCCCTGAGTATCTACAGCGGCACTGATCATAGTTCTCTCCCAATGTTGGTTGGCTAATGGCCCGCTGCCACTAGCTCCGAAGACCGCATCCTGCGGCCAGGCGCACAAGCGCTATACAAACTGGCAAGGCTTATGCCAGTTGCACGGTCGGCTTAAATAGATTGGATGGACGGGCATCGGGTGTGAACCGCGTGCACTCGCCCTACCTTAAAACTGGACCTACGGCAGAGTTCGAAAGTTTAGATTTTTTGCGGGGTTTTTGTTTTGGAAGGGACCCATCGGTCATCAGTCTAGGACAGATTCCAGAGCCTGTAGGGTTTGTGCGGGAATTTTGTAGGACAAAAAACTTGTAACCATATGCAATTGAGGAAGGCGATAGGGTGTGGTGAGCAGGCTTGCGCCGGTTCAGGGCCGCTTCGCGCCCCAGCGCAGGGCAAGCCTGCTCACCACAAAAATTACGCTCACACCCTTAGTGCGGGCCGCACCTGATTGGTGCGTCAGCCCAGCATCCGAATGGGCGCGCCCGTGGTCCAGGCCTGGATATCTTCAATCATCTGCTCATAGAACTGCCGGTAGTTCTGCTCACTCACGTAGCCCACATGGGGCGTGGCGAGTACGTTGGGCAAGTGGCGAAACGGGTGATCGACCGGCAGCGGCTCCTCGGCGAATACATCGAGTGCCGCGCCCGCCAGGCGACCAGTGGTCAATGCCTGCACCAGCGCCTGCTCATCCACAATCGGCCCGCGCGCGGTATTCACCAACCGGGCCGTCGGCTTCATCCAACTCAATGCTTCGGCATCGACCAGGCCACGGCTGCGGTCGCTGAGTACCAAATGAATCGTGAGAATGTCGGCCTGCTCAAACAGCTCGCGCTTGCTGACCCAGGTCGCCCCGGCCTGCGCGGCGCGCTCCGGCGTGAGGTTTTCACTCCAGGCAATCACCCGCATGCCGAATATCTGGGCAAACTGCGCGACCTTCTGGCCAATACTGCCCAACCCGAGAATTCCCAGGGTCTTGCCATGCAGGTCGCCACCCAGTCCCACCTGCCAGCCACCCGCGCGCAGTGAGTTGGCTTCGGTCAGCAGATTGCGCGTAGACGCCATGATCAGTGCCCAGGTCAGCTCCGGCGCCGCCTGCTTGTAGCTGTCGGTGCCGCACACCTGGATGCCCATGGCCTTGGCGGCGGCAATGTCGAGGGCGGCATTGCGCATGCCGCCGGTCACCAGCAACTTGAGGTTGGGCAAACCCTGTAACAGCGCTTGGTCGAAGGTCGAGCGTTCGCGCATGACGCAAATGACCTCGAACGCCTTCAAACGCTCGATCATCGTGGCGGTATCTGCCGGGTAATCGTGCAGGAAGTGCACCTGCCCAACCGCCTCCAGCACCGACCAATCCACCACGCCATTGGCCACATTTTGCCAATCATCAATGACTGCGATCTGTACCGACATGCACGCGTGCCTCGAAAAGTTGGATTAAAGGGCGCTCAAGCCCTGCAACAGCGCCTGGTGAAACTTCGCCGGTTCTTCCATCTGCGGTGCATGGCCCAGGCCCGGGAACTCCACCAGTGTGGCATGGGGAATCAGTTTGGCCACTTGCTTGCCCAGTACCGCGTAGTTGCCGATCCTGGCCTTGACCGCCGGCGGCGCAACGTCTTTGCCGATGGCGGTGGTGTCGGCGGTGCCGATGAGCAACAGGGTGGGCATCTGCAGATGCTTGAACTCGTAGTACACCGGCTGGGTGAAGATCATGTCGTAAATCAACGCCGAGTTCCATGCGACCAGCGCGTGGCCGGGGCCATTGCTCAGGCCCGCATACATGTCTACCCAGCGCTCGTACTCCGGCTTCCAGCGTCCGACGTAATAGGTATTGAGCTGGTACTTGCGAATCCCCTCGGCGCTGACTTTCTGTTCTCGCGCATACCATTGGTCGACGCTGAGCGTGGGCACGCCCAGGGCTTTCCAGTCTTCCAGGCCGATGGGATTCACCAGCCCGAGCTGCTCGGTCTGCTCGGGGTACATCAACGCGTAACGGGTGGCGAGCATGCCGCCGGTGGAATGGCCTATGAGCGTGGCCTTTTGAATGCCGAGTTTTTCCAGCAATTGATGGGTGTTGAGGGCCAATTGCTGGAAGCTGTACTGGTAGTGGTCGGGCTTGCTGGCACTGCAGAAACCGATCTGGTCCGGTGCAATCACCCGATAACCGGCGTCGCTCAGGGCCTTGATCGTGCCTTCCCAGGTTGCGCCGCAAAAGTTCTTGCCGTGCATCAGCACCACATTGCGCCCGTTCGGCTGGCCCTTGGCCGGCACGTCCATGTAGCCCATTTGCAGGGCTTTGCCTTGGGATTGGAATTGGAAATGTTCGAGGGGATAGGGGTATTGGAAACCTTGCAGCTCAGGGCCATAGCTGGCGGCGAACGCCGGGGCGGCGCCGGCCGTCAGCAGGCCGGCGATGCAAAAAACGCGGGATAGAGGCATGGGCGGGGCTCCGGACAGAATGCTCGGATGCTGTTTGCGCGGGATTAACGGGGGATTAACACCCATTGCAGGGTCACGGCGGCGAGCACCGCGTATCGCAGGCCCTTGGCCAGGGTCACCAGCAGCAGGAACCGCCACAACGGTTCACGCATCACCCCGGCCACCAACGTCAGCGGGTCGCCAATGACCGGCAGCCAACTGAGCAGCAGCGTCCAGTGCCCCCAGCGCTGGTAATGATGGCGGGCCTTTTCCAGCTGCTTGTCGCTGACCGGAAACCAGCGACGCTGCTTGAAGTGCTCCACCCAGCGCCCCAGCCACCAATTGACCAGCGAGCCGAGGACGTTGCCCAGGGTGGCGATACCCAGCAGCAGCCACAGGCTGTAGTGCCCGCTGATCAACAGGCCGACCAGCACCGCTTCCGATTGCAGGGGCAGTAACGTCGCCGCGCCGAATGCGGCAAGAAACAGCCCCAGGTAACCCATCGGCACCGATCAGTGCGCCGGGTAGTCCGCCAACACCACATCCTGGCCATCGCGGGTCAGGCCGATGACTTGATAGGCCTCGGCATGGCCGTCCATTTCCATGCCGGGCGAACCCATGGGCATGCCCGGTGCGGCAATACCCAGCAGGTCGTCGCGCTTGCGCAAGGCCAGTACCTGCTCGGCGGGCACATGGCCTTCGACGAACTTGCCGTCGATCACGGCGGTATGGCACGAGCCCAGGCGCGGGGCCACGCCCAGCCGTTGCTTGACTGCACTCATGTCGGCTTCGACATGGTCTTTGACCTTGAAGCCGTTGCTTTCCAGGTGGCTGATCCACTTTTTGCAGCAGCCACAATTGGCGTCGCGGTGCACATCGATGGGGATCAGGTCGGCGGCCTGGGCCAGGGTGGTGGTGAACAACACTGAAAGCAGGGCCAATCGCAATGGGATTTTCATGGAGGTCTCGTCCAATACCGGGCAGTAAGCCGGGCATTCTCCCTGCTTTTATCCGTGGGACGTCGGGTTAATGTTTCAAAATTATACGGAGAGCGAGTTTTCCATCCGCTGCTTGAGCCGGTCCAGTGCAATCGCCGACAGCTCGATCATGCGTTCATGGAGGCTGGCCAACTGCAATTCGGTTTCATAGGTCAGCACGCGCTTGAACAGGGTGCCGTCGCGAAAGGGCTGCAAAAAGTAATGAATCGAGCCGTCGACGGCCAGTGAGGTGAACACCGTCTTGAACTCGTCGGGACGCCGGGCGATCTGCACGCGGTAGCTCATGGGCACGCGCACGCCCAGCAAGTCGATCATTTCGGTAAAACGTGCGCCGGCGGGGAGGGGGCCGCTGGTGCCGGTGTCGGCACCGAGGGAGGTGGGGTGCCATTCGTGCCAGCGATCCGGTTGGGTCACATAGTCGTAGACGGCATCGATAGGGGCCTGGATAAAACGTTCCTGACTGATCCGATCCAAGCGGACCGACTGCTCGACAGCGCGCATGGCACACCTCCTGTGTGGCTGTGAACTGTCAGAATAGTCCCACTCCCGCACATTGCACGGGAGTGTTTCAGCCATTTATCAGCGCACCTTGAACCGGCCCATCAACGCAATCACCCGGCCATTGGCGTCCAGCAGGCTTTGTGTATTGGTTTGCGTGGCATGGCCGCTCTGCACCAGCTCTTCGACCATATGTCGGATATGCACCATGCTGCGGTTGATCTCCTCGGTCACCGCGCTTTGCTGTTCGGCAGCGGTGGCGATCTGGGTGCTGAGGTCATTGATATGGCTGACCGAACCGGCCATCTCGTCGAGGCCGGTGTTCACCCGTGCCGTGGCATCCGCCGCCGACTGGCAACTGGCCTGGGTGTTCTCCATGGCCGCCACCGACGAACTGACACCGGTGGTCAGGCGTGCGAGCATTTCATTGATCTGCGAAGTGCTGGCCTGGGTACGCGCCGCCAGGGCGCGGACTTCGTCGGCCACCACCGCAAAACCACGACCCTGCTCGCCGGCCCGCGCGGCTTCAATCGCGGCGTTGAGGGCCAGCAGGTTGGTCTGGCCGGCAATCGCGCCGATCACGCCGAGGGTTTCGGTGATGCGCGCGGCGTCCTGGCGCATGTTCTCGACGGTGTGAGTGGCACTGGCGACCTCGCCGATCAGCGCACTGACGCTGGTGGACGCTTCACCCACCACCACGCGGGAGCGGTCGGCGTGTTCGTTGGCGCGCTGGGTGAACGAAGCGGTTTGCGCGGCGTTTTGCGCCACTGTGTCGGCGGTGGAACTCATCTCGGTGATGGCGGTGACGGTCTGGTCGGTCTCCGAGGCGTGGCGCACCAGGATGCTGTTGGTGTGGGCCGAGGTGTGCTGCAATTGCTCAAGGCCCGATGACATGGCGCCAGTGGCCTGGGTCACTTCTCCGATCATGTCTTGCAGGTAGACGATAAAGCGGTTCACCGAATGGCCGATGGCGCCCAGTTCGTCTTCGGCGCGGATGGTGATGCGCCGCGTCAGGTCGGCATCGCCGGTGGACAGTGCGTCGATGTTGGTCTTCAGGATTTTCATGCGCTGCACCAATTGGCGGATCGCATACACCGCCAGCAGCACCAGCAGCAACACCATGGGGATCTGCAACAGGGCCAGGCTGCCGAGTACGTCATCGCGCTGGGCGGTGATCAGCGAGGTGGGCAGGGCGGTGGCGAGGAACCACGGCGTGCCTTCGATGGGGCGCATGTAGAAGGTGCTGGCCACGCCCTGGTTGTCGAACTCGTTGCGCTGCAAGGCTTGGTCGCGATGGGCCAGGGCCTTGCTGACCTGGGCGGCAAAGGCCGAGGTGCCGGTCAATTCACTGATGTTCTTCAATACCACCGGGCTGCTCAGGCGCGTGCTGTTGCTGATGATCTTGCCATCGCCTTCGACGATCAGCATTTGCCCGCCGATGTCCTTTTCCTTGCTGGCTACCAGTTCGTTGAAGAAGCCCAGGGTCACGTCGATGGTGGCCACGCCGTACGCCGCGCCGTCACGCTGGATCGCCATGGCGCAGTTGGTGCGCGGCTCCTGGCTGGCGTCGTCCTTGTAGGCCGCGGCCCAGGCACATTGGCCGCGTGGCGATGCGAGACCGCCCTTGTACCAGCTCTGGTCGTAATAGTTGGGGGCGGGGTCGCTGTTCCAGAAGGTGTTCACTGCCAGCTTGCCCGAGGCATCGCGGTGCCAGAAGGTGCTGTGCTTGTTGCGCCCCGGCGTGCGCTGGTTGGGCAGCGGCCAGATACCGCCGCCGAAGACCTTCAGCTCACCATATTGGTCGACCAGGCCCGGCAGGACCTTGTCGATGGCATCGCTGTCGAGCAGGGGAATGGTCTGGGTGATGGTGCGTTGCTGGGACTGAACCTTGTTGAGTTCGCCCTGGATCTGCTCGGCCACCTCACTGATGCGGTTGAGCACCACCTGTTCCTCGGTATGGCGCAGCGTGGGCGCGACCAGTTGGCCGATGCCGACGACCGTCAACACGAACAACACCAGGACGAACAGCACCAGGAACAGGGTATAGCGGGCTTGGATGGAACGCAGTGGGGGCATGGGGGTCGTCCTTACGAAGCGTTTATTATCGACGCGGCTGTTTTGGAGCTTCGTAGGGCTATCGGCGGGGATTGGCACGTCTTTAGGTACCATGGTGCAAAGTTTGTTGGACGGGCACGTAGCGAGGCCGGCCGCCGGCTCGCTACGCCCGGCTCATCAGATGCCGTCGCCCTGATCACTGTGCTCGAATTTGTGTGTTTTTCTTAGCGGTTTACCCATCTCCTGGTTCAAGGCGTTCTCCATGAAAGGTCGCGGATTGACCGTGCTCGGCGGCGTAGACGGGTCGTTGTCGAGGTCTGCGGGTGTTGCGTTGCTGGGAATGCCAATGACCTGGCGTTCGTAATTTCGAAC
Source organism: Pseudomonas sp. Yb2C2 (assembly GCF_052112325.1). Classification (NCBI taxonomy): domain Bacteria; kingdom Pseudomonadati; phylum Pseudomonadota; class Gammaproteobacteria; order Pseudomonadales; family Pseudomonadaceae; genus Pseudomonas; species Pseudomonas sp. Yb2C2. Next base: position 57,875 of record NZ_JAVAJK010000010.1, read on the forward strand.
CGGCACCCACGCTCCGGATTGCAACTGCTCCTGGTCTTCACCCTCGAGGAATGTGCCGTTGGCGCCATTGAACGCATGGCCGTTTTCATGGAATAGGGTGGTGACGGGCGCTACGACGTTGGTGTGGTCAGTACTCTCAAGGACTGCGTAGGGGTCATAGGCGATCGAAGCATTCCTGGCGCGGGCGCCGGGAACGCCGTTCTTGAGGGTGCCGTATTGTGTCTCATCGATGTTTTCCTCTTCCTCGGATGTCTGGTTGTCCGGCTCAACGCTGCCAAAATCGTAGCTGGTGTCGCCTAAGGTCACCTGCCTGATCTCGACCGTTGCGCCATTGATTGCTGCCAGCTCATCCATTTTGGCCAGGGCCTGCTGGCCAAGCGGCGAACTGCGTAGAAACTCGAGGTCATCGCTCACTTGCTGGTTGAATCCCAGCGTTCCTTCGGCCACGGTAAATGCTTGCTTGCCGGCGTTGCTGGGTTTGACCTCGGTGAAAGTCGACCCTTTGCTGCGGTCGAATCGGTCATGGGCATTGGCGTAAATCAGATCCTTGCGCCGGTTATTCCAGATACGGTCGCAGCCTTTGCCGGTGTAGAAGGTCGTGCGGTCATGGCCGATAAGATCATCATTGCCGTTGCCGCCATGGGCAACGGTGTGCCCGCTGCCGGCGTAGAGTTGGTCATTTCCATCACCCCCATCCAGGTAGCTCTGTTTGGTCGAGGGGCCATATCCGGCATAGAGACGATCCTTGCCGTTATTACCGTACATCACGGCATTGCCGCTTCCGCCGATGATCGTGTCGTCACCGTCGTTGCCGGCTGCAAAGCCCAGACCGCTGCCCAGTCGCAGCACATCGTTACCATTGCCGCCGTACAATCTGCTCCTGCCGCCTCCGGCCTGGATGTAGTCATGGCCATCGCCGCCTTCAATGTCCACCCGTAGCTTGACGTCATCGTCGATGATCACCGTGTCATTGCCGCCTTTGGTCTCGATCCAAAGGCCCTGTTGCGGGTCTTGTTTGATTTGATTGTCGAAAACATATGACTTGCCGTTGATACACACCTGCAGCCGGTTGCCCGGCCAGTTGCGTACATGCACGCAATCCGCGCCGTCACCGGTTTCCAGCATCAGCAGATTCAACTTGATCTTCGGGTTTTTGGGATCTGATGCGTCCCATACGATTAACCGGCCGAACTTGATATCGCCGTCGATATGCAGGGTATGCGAACGTTCATTGTAGATGCCTGGCGTCAGGTCGGCAGGTGGGTCATAGGGCGAAGCTTCAGGCATGTTGCGAGTCGCAGGAAGGGCGGACTGAGCAGTGGGAAAGGTTGGTGAGGTGGTTGCAGAGAGCATAAGTGAGTCCTTCACGAGTGTTGTTAGATATTCCTGATTGCCTATCAGGCCTTTCCATTACGTGGAGGCATGCGCCGAAACGTTCCCGATGCGGGAGCCGGTCGTGGTGCAGGATATTTCGTGGGCGCAGCCTCGACCGCTGCGCCCGGATTTGAGCCGCTATTGGTGCACCAGTCCCATGGACGTCTCGGGGTAGCGCGGCCCCGCCGCAGCGCCCGCCGGGAACACAGACGTGAGTGCCGTCAGCTCGGCCGGGCTGAGCGTGATGTCCAGGGCGGCGACGTTTTCTTCCAGATACTTGCGCTGCTTGGTGCCCGGAATAGGGATCAGGTAATCACCCTGTGCAAGTACCCAGGCCAATGCCAGTTGCCCGGCGGTCGCGCCTTTTTCGGCAGCGAGGGCCTGGACCCGCTCTACCAGTCGCAGGTTGTGTGCAAAGTTCTCGCCCTGGAAGCGCGGGCTGGAACGGCGGTAATCGTCTTCGGCGAAATCATCCGGGCTTTTCAGGGCTCCGGTGAGAAAGCCACGCCCCAGCGGGCTGTAAGGTACAAACGCGACACCCAGGCGTGCGCAGGCTGCCAGGCAGCCGTTGTCTTCCTGGTCACGGCTCCACAGGGAGTATTCGCTTTGCAGGGCGCTGATCGGATGCACCTTGTGCGCACGCTCCAAGGTGGCGGCGCTGACTTCGCTCAGCCCCAGGTAACGCACCTTGCCTTGCGCGACCAGTTCGGCCATGGCGCCGACGCTTTCTTCGACGGCCACCTCGGGGTCGATACGGTGTTGGTAATAGAGGTCGAGGGTCTCCACGCCGAGGCGCTTCAAGGTACCGTCGATGGCCTGTCGAATATACTCGGGCCGGCCATTCACGCCGCGCACTTCTGGGTTCGACGGGTCACGCACAAAGCCGAACTTACTGGCCAGGAACACCTGGTCGCGCTTGCCGGCAATGGCTTTGCCAATCAATTCTTCATTGGTATGGGGGCCGTACATGTCGGCGGTGTCGAGCAAGGTGACGCCCAATTCCACGGCACGATGAAGGGTGGCGATGGCTTCCGGGGTGTCGCTGCCCGAGGTATAGAAGTCACTCATGCCCATGCAGCCGAGGCCGATGGCACTGACGTGGGGACCGTTCTTACCGAGTTGACGAGTGTGCATGGGTGCAGCTCCTGATGAGGTAGGACGCCATTGTTACCCTCGACAAAACCTGGATAAACCGGCTAAAAGCACTATCACTATTGGTAATTTCTAAATAATCCTCCTGGAGTCGGCCCTTGGATCGTTTTAACGCCATGCGTGTGTTTACCCGGATTGTCGAGTTGGGTGGATTTGCCAAGGCCGCCGACAGCCTGCAACTGCCGCGCGCGTCGGTGACCATCCTGATCAAGCAACTGGAAGCGCACCTGGGCGTGCAGTTGCTGCAACGCACCACGCGCCAGGTCAGCCCGACCCTGGACGGCGCTGCGTATTACCAGCGTTGCGTACAGCTGCTCACCGATCTGGAGGAAACCGAGGCGGTGTTCTCCACCCGCCGCCAGAACCCACGCGGCACCTTGAGCGTGGATATGCCCTCGGGGATCGGGCGCTTGATTGTGATTCCCGCGTTGCCGGCGTTCACCGCGCGCTATCCGCAGATCGAATTGGACATCGGCCTGAACGACCGCCCGGTGGACCTGATCCGCGAAGGTGTGGATTGCGTGCTGCGCGGCGGTCCGGCCCTGGATGAGTCGCTGGTGGCCAGGCCTTTGGCAATGATGGACCAGTTGACCCTGGCGAGTCCTGTGTACCTGGAGCGCATGGGCATACCGGCGGGCCTCGACGACCTGGCCAATCACCAGATGGTCGAGTATGTCTCCACGGCCAGTGGCAAGCGGTTCGGCCTGGAGTTCCTGGTCGACAACGCCGTGCACTCGATCCAGTTGCCCAAGCGCGTGGCGGTCAACAGCTCCGATGGTTATTTCGCTGCGTGCGAAGCCGGCTATGGCCTGATTCAGGCGCCGCACTATCATGCGATGCGGCAACTGGCCGAGGGCCGCCTGGTGCCCGTGCTGGCGCAGTTGCCGGTGCCGAAAATGGCGCTGACGGCGCTGTATCCGCCCCATCGCCAGTTGTCACAGCGGGTGAGGGTGTTTGTGGATTGGCTGGTTGAGCTGTGTGGTCGGCCGGGCACCGGTTTGCAACGCTAGGCCTGGGCCTTGCGATAAGCGCCGGGTTGCTGCCCGGTCACTTTGTGGAAGGCTCGGGTAAACGCTGCCACAGACTGATAACCCACCGCCACTGCGACATCCGCGACCGTCTGGTCCTGCTTGAACAATTGGCAGGCGTGGCGCATGCGCATCATCAGCAGCACCTGGCCGGGCGACTGCCCGCACAATTCAGTGAAGCGCTTGAAAAAAGCCGAGCGCGACAAGCCGGTGCAGGCCGCCATGCTTTCCAGGGTCCAGGCGTCTGCCGGGCGAGCAATCAGGTGTTCCAGCAGGTTCGCGAATGCCGGCTGGCGACCCAGCGCGGCCAGGCCACCGAGTTGGTTGTTATCGAGCACTTGCTGGCGCAGTACATACAGGAACAACAGGTGGCACAGGCGCTCGAGCAAGGCCGCGGAAGGCGCCGGGTCGCGCTGGCACTCCTGCAGGATCAGCTCGAACAGGTTGCGGGCGGCCGTCAGCGAGGGGTCGCCGGCCCGCAGGACGATCCACGCGGGCAGGGTATCGACGATCATCGCCGACAAGCCCGACTGGAAGTGAAAGAACCCGCACACCAGCCCCACGCCGTCACTGGCGCTGCTGTCCAGGGGCAGCATCGGGCGTCGCGGACATTCCCGCGCGCCGGCCGCCGTGGCTTCTCCGGACAACCGATACTCAAGGTCACGGAGCAGGAACACCGCGTCGCCGTTGTTCAACTCGACGGGCGTGGGTTCGCCGGCGATATGCAGCCAGCACTCGCCCTGCACGATCAGGTGGAAACTCGCTCGCGCCAGGCCGTGGGTGCTGGCATGCCAATCGCCGCAATAGCGCCCGACATGGAACAGGCTGGTGTTGAGTTCGAGGCTGTCTAATAACCAATCGACAAGGGCACTGGAAGAATTCATCTAATGGAAAGACTCAAGAGCAAGTAATCGCTACTTTAGCCTATTGAGAGGATTTCTTATAACCAACAGACTGGATACACGACCCCTCAGGAGACCGCTCCATGTCCCGTGTACCGCTACTCACCCCGCAAACCGCGCCACCCGCCGCCAAGCCGCTGCTGGAAAATGCGCTGAAAGCCTCGGGTTTCATCCCCAATCTGCTGGCCGTGTTGGCCAATGCCCCGGCGGCGCTGGAAACCTACATCACCGTCTCGGGCCTGAACGCCAAGGCCGAGCTGAGCCTGGCCGATCGCGAAGTGGTGCAGTTGATTGCCGCCACTACCCACGGCTGCGATTTCTGCGTCGCCGGCCACACCGCCGTGGCGCGCAACAAGGCCAAGCTGCCGGAAGAGGTGATCGACGCCCTGCGCCAGCGCGGCGAATTGCCCAATGCCCGTTATGAGACACTCGCTGCCTTTACCCGGGAAGTCATTGCCACCCGTGGCGATGTCAGCGATGCCGGTTTCGAGGCGTTCCGCGCCGCCGGTTACACCGAAGGCCAGGCCCTGGAAGTTATTTTGGGGGTGAGCCTGGCAACCCTGTGCAACTTCGCTAACGTGTTTGCCCGTACCCCGCTGAACCCGGAGCTGGCGCAATACCGTTGGGAAAAACCGGCCAGCTGAAGGGCAGGTGGCCCTGCTGCTTTGACAAGGAGAAACATGAATGCTTGACCCGATCTTGAGCCGTTGGCTCGATGTTCAAGCGCAGGCCCTGGATGTGGGCAGTTGCGATCCCCAGGAAGTGCTGCCACGGCTGGCAGAGGCCAACATACTGCGTATCGGTGTGCCAAAAGCCTTCGGCGGCCTGGGCGGTGATGTGGCCGGCGCCGTCGAGGCCATCGCCAATGTCGCCAGCCATTCGTTGGCGGCGGCGTTTGTGTGCTGGGGCCAGCGCTCGTTTATCGAGTATTTGCTGCAGAGCCCGAATGAGCGGCTGCGCGAGCAATTGCTGCCGGACCTGCTCAGCGGCAGGTTGGCGGGGGCCACCGGTTTGTCGAATGCAATGAAGTTCCTGTCGGGCATCGAGACGCTGCAGATCAGCGCCGAGCCGAACGACCATGGCTGGACCCTCAACGGTCGCCTGCACTGGGTGACCAACTTGCGCAAGAACGGCTTTGTCGCGGCAGCGGCGGTGGAGCATGCCGGTGGTGGCGCGCCGTTTATCCTGGCGATTCCGGATTCGGTGGCGGGCCTGCAACGTTCCGGCGACCTGGAGCTGCTCGGCCTGCAATCGAGCAACACCGCAGCCCTGGGCCTTGAAGGTGTCGAGCTGAGTCGCGAGTGGTTGCTGCATGAGGATGCACGCAAGTTCCTGCCGGCCGTGCGCCCGGCGTTCCTGGGTTTGCAGTGCGGTATGTCGATCGGCCTGGCCCGGCGCTCGCTGGCGGAAGTCGCCCATCACCTGGGCGCGGCCCGCACGGTGTTGCGCGAAGAACTCGAAGGGTTGCGCGGGACCTTGGATCACCTGGTGACCGGGCTGCAGAATGGCCTGCTCGCCGGGCGCTTCGCCGCTGAGCCGGTGGCGCTGTTCAAGTTGCGCATCGGCCTGGCCGAAACCGCCGCCAGCGCGGTGCAGCTGGAACTGCAGGCCAGCGGCGGCAAGGCCTACCTCACGGCCCATGGCAGTGGGTTTGCGCGGCGCTGGCGGGAGTCGGCGTTTGTGCCGATCGTTACGCCCAGCCTGGTGCAATTGCGCACCGAGTTGCAACGCCAGGCCAACCTGTGAGCCCGGTGGTATTGAGTGCCCGGGGCATTGGCCTGGGGTACGCCGGCGGCCCGGTGCTGCAAGGCTTCGACCTGCAATTGCAGCGCGGTGAAGTGGTGTCGATCCTGGGGCCCAGCGGGGTCGGCAAGTCCAGCCTGTTGCGGGTGCTTGCCGGCTTGCAGGCGCCCCAGGATGGCAAGGTGCAGGTGTTGGGCGAGCCGTTGAGCGGCCCCCATCCACGTGTGGCCGTAGCGTTCCAGGACCCCAGCCTGCTGCCCTGGTTGAGCCTGGAAAAGAACGTCGCGTTCGGCCTGGATTTCGCCCGCCAGCCGCACCTGGGCGCTGATGAGCGCCGCCGGCGCGTCGACCAAGCCATCGCGGCGGTTGGCCTGGAGCACGCCCGCCAGCAATTTCCGGCGCAGCTGTCCGGCGGCATGGCCCAGCGCACTGCGTTGGCCCGTTGCCTGGCACGCCAGCCCCAGGTGCTGTTGCTGGATGAGCCCTTCGGTGCGCTGGATGAAGTGACCCGTGCCGATATGCAGCACCTGTTGCTCAAGGTCAACCGTGAGCAGGGTTCGGCGGCGGTGTTGATCACCCATGACATCGACGAAGCGCTGCTGTTGTCCGACCGCATCCTGCTGCTGGGCAACCGCCCGGCGCGGACGCTGGGCGAATGGCGCATCGACCTGCCGCAACCACGGGAAGAACAGGTGGAAGCCATCGGCGCGCTGCGCATCGAGATTCTTAAAACCCTACGGCAGGCGAGCCGCCCTCAACCCCAACCCCTTGACCTGCTGGAGCCCAGCCATGTGCCTGGATGACCTGACCCACTCGCGCCGTGACTTTCTCAAACTTTCCGCAGTCCTCAGTGCCGCCGGCGCCTTGCCGCTGCTGGGCAGCCTGCAGGCCCGCGCCGCCAGCGAGCCGGATGCGCCGGTGCGCATCGGCTACCTGCCGATCACCGACGCGACGCCCTTGCTGGTGGCGCATAACAACGGCCTGTTCGAAGCCGAAGGCATCAAGGCCGAGCGCCCGGTATTGCTGCGCAGTTGGGCGCAGGTGATCGAGGCGTTTATCTCCGGGCAAGTCAACGTGATTCACTTGCTGTCGCCGATGACCGTGTGGGCACGCTATGGCAGCCAGGTGCCGGCCAAGGTGGTGGCGTGGAACCATGTGGGCGGTTCGGGGCTCACCGTGGCACCAGGCATTACCGAGGTGAAGCAACTGGGCGGCAAGTCGGTGGCGATCCCGTTCTGGTATTCGATCCATAACGTGGTGGTGCAGCAACTGTTCCGCGACAACGGCCTGACCCCGGTGGCGCGTGCCGCCGGCAGTGCGATCGGCGCCAATGAGGTCAACCTGATCGTGCTGCCGCCTTCGGACATGCCGCCGGCCCTGGCCAGCCAGCGCATCGACGGCTATATCGTCGCCGAGCCGTTCAACGCCCTGGCGGAGAACCTCAAGGTCGGGCGTGTGCAGCGGTTTACCGGCGACGTGTGGCGCAATCACGCGTGCTGCGTGGTGTTCATGCACGAACACGACCTGAACAATCGCCCGGAGTGGTCGCAGAAAGTCGTGAATGCGATCGTCAAGGCCCAGGTGTGGACCCGTGATAACCGCGCAGAGGCGGTGAAACTGCTGTCCAAGGACGGCCCGAACCGCTACACGCCACATGCCGAGCCGGTGTTGAGCAAAGTCCTGGCGCCAGCCGCTGCCGACCGCGCGGCCTACCTGGCCGATGGCGCGATCCGGCATGCCGACTGGGACGAGCACCGCATCGACTTCCAGCCCTATCCATTCCCCAGCTACACCGAGGAATTGGTGCGACGTTTGAAGGACACGCTGATCGAGGGGGACAAGAAATTCCTCGCCGATCTGGACCCGGCCTTTGTCGCCAAGGATCTGGTGGATGACCGCTTTGTGCGCAACGCCATCGAAGCGGTGGGCGGCATGGGCACCTTCGGCTTGCCCGAGGGCTTTGAGCGGACCGAGGAGATTGGCGTTTGAACAACCGCAGAGTCCCGGGCTGGTTGCTCGGGTTGAGTGGCCTGGCCGGCCTGTTGTTGCTGTGGTGGCTGGGGGTGAAGGTGTGGGGCGATGGGGGCGGCCTGGCGGCGCGCTTTTCGCTGGCCGCCACCTTCAGCAGCCTGTGGGAATTGCTGGGGCGCGGTGAGCTGTATCTGCATATTGTCGTGAGCCTCAAGCGCATCTTCGTCGGGCTGTTCCTGGCCTTGCTGGTGGGGGTGCCGCTGGGGCTGCTGGTGGGCAGTTCGCGCAACCTGGAAGCGGCGACCACGCCGGCCTTCCAGTTTCTGCGGATGATCTCGCCGCTGTCCTGGATGCCCATCGTGGTGATGCTGATGGGGGTAGGGGACCAACCGATCTACTTCCTGCTGGCGTTTGCCGCGGTGTGGCCGATCATGCTCAACACCGCCGCCGGCGTGCGCCAGCTCGACCCGCGCTGGCTGCAGTTGAGCAGCAGCCTGAGCGCCACGCGCTGGGAAACCTTGCGCCGGGTGATCATCCCCGGCGTGGTGGGGCACGTGCTGACTGGCGTGCGGCTGGCCATTGGGATCCTGTGGATCGTGCTGGTGCCGTGCGAAATGCTCGGGGTCAGCGCGGGGCTTGGCTACTACATCCTGGATACCCGTGATCGCCTGGCCTATTCGGAACTGATGGCGATGGTGTTGCTGATCGGGCTGCTGGGGTTTGCCCTGGATGCGCTTGCACGCGGGTTGCATCAGCGGTGGGTGCATGGGGGGAGCCAGTGAAGGCATGGCCTGAGCCCGGCGGCCCACCGCCGTCGGGGTGAGCGGCACACCGGAGGAGCCAAAGCTTTTCATCACCTGTAACATAAGACCCTGTCGACCCCGTGCATCCCGTCGCCGGGTATGTGCCTGGCGTGTTCGGCGATACACAGTGAATACATTCTTCCGGTTCAGGAACCCGTCATGACCCAAAAGCAACGCTTGAAATACTCGATCCTGATCGCCCTGGCGGTACTGGCGACGATGTTTGGCCTGTCCTACCTGCAGAACATCGGGTTTATCAGTGAGAAGACATTCCAGACCATCGCCATCGCCGTCGCGGTCATCGTGGTGGTGATCAACGGCATCATGCGCCGCAAGGTCAAGCTTTAAGGTCCGCCTCAGCTTCGAGCGTCGAGTACCTTGGCAGCCTCTTCATGAAGGCTGTAGCTTTTATCCGCGTTAAGGGTGATCACGCCTTCGCTGCACAGGCGCTTGAGCACCTCGCGCACACTCAGGAACGACAACGGGATCCCCAGCTCCAGCAAATGGCTGTGCACGCCACGTACCCCCAGGGTGCGCTGGTTGTTGGCGGCGGTGAGCAGGGCGTCGATGACCTTCAGCCGGATCAGGCTGGTGCGCAGGCCGAAACACTTGAGCAGGTGGCGAATACGCTGGTTGCCTTGCTGTTCGGGGGTTTTGCCGAACGCTTGGGCGCCGTTGCCAAATTGGCTGTCGGCTGCGGGTGAATGTCCGTCCGTGGGCACTTGCGGGTTGTACATGCAAAAACTCCTTATCAGAGCCTGATCAGGAAAATGATGGCGCTCTTAGTCAATAAGACGAACGAGCGTGCAAAATCATGAAGGGTGTGATGTAGAAAATTTGTCGGTATCGGCTTTGTCACATCTGCAGCGCCTCGGATAAACCCGCTCCAGGGTTAAATTTCTCCCGGTTTTTTGCGTCTTTACGGTGGGGTGGTTACCCCTGTGAGGGTGTTCAATTTGACTGCGGAGTCTGTGTGATTATTTCCAACGGGTTGGCCAAGGTGTGCGTGACGGGGCTGTTGCTGGGGGCGAGCCTGGCTGCAACAGCACGGGAATCGACAACGCAGGCGTCGGCGGATATCCGCCGCACCAGTTTCGGCGTGCCGCATATTCGCGCCAATGACGAGCGTGGCCTGGGCTTGGGGATCGGTTATGCCTATGCCCAGGACAACCTGTGCCTGCTGGCCAATGAAGTGGTTACCGTAAACGGCGAGCGGGCCCGGTACTTCGGCCCCGAGCAGTCGACCCTGGAAGAGCGCAACAACCTGGCCAGCGACGTGTTTTTCACCTGGCTGAATACACCGGGTGCGGTGGCGGCTTTCTGGAAGGCGCAAAGCCCGCAGATCCAACAGCGCATGCAAGGCTACGTGGCCGGCTACAACCGTTACCTGAAAGAGCAGGGCGCACCCGCCCAGTGCCAGGCGGCCTGGGTGCGGCCGCTGGTGGTTGAAGACCTGGTGAAATTGACCCGCAGGTTGTTGGTGGAGGGCGGTGTCGGCCAGTTCGCCGAAGCCCTGGTCGGCGCCGCGCCGCCCCAGGCCACCGCGAGTGTGCCACCCAGCGCCAAGGCATTCGAATTGGCCGCCGCCAATCAACAGCGCTTCAGCCTGGATCGCGGCAGCAATGCCGTGGCGGTGGGCCGCGACCGCTCGTTCAATGGCCGTGGCATGTTGCTGGCCAACCCGCATTTCCCGTGGGTGGGCGGCATGCGCTTTTATGAAATGCACCTGACCATCCCCGGCCAGCTGGATGTGATGGGCGCCGCGCTGCCCGGCCTGCCGGTGATCAATATCGGTTTCAACCAGCATGTGGCGTGGACCCATACGGTGGACACGTCCAAGCACTTCACCCTGTATCGCCTGACGTTGGATCCCAAGGATTCCACGCGCTATATGCTGGATGGAAAATCCATCCCCCTGGAAAAAACCTCGGTGACGGTCCAGGCCAGGCAAGCGGACGGCAGCGTGACGCCGGTAACCCACTCGGTCTACAGCTCGCAGTTCGGCCCCGTGGTGCAATGGCCCGGCAAGCTGGATTGGGACACTCACCACGCCTTCAGCCTGCGCGATGCCAACCTGGGCAACGACCGCGTCCTGCAACAGTGGTACGCCATGAACCGTGCCACGAGCCTCAAGGACCTGCAAACCTCGGTGCACACCCTGCAAGGCATCCCGTGGGTCAATACCCTGGCCGCCGATGACCAGGGCCAGAGCCTGTACATGAACCTGTCGGTGGTGCCCAACGTCAGCGCGGCCAAACTGGCGCAATGCAGCGACCCGCGTGCCGGCCTGCAGATGATCATGCTCGACGGTGCCCGCAGTGCCTGTGCCTGGGACGTCGACCCGCGTGCCGCCCAGGCCGGCATCTTCCCCGCCGACCAGTTGCCGCAGCTGGAGCGTAGCGACTACGTGCAGCACTCTAACGATTCGGCGTGGCTGGCCAACCCCAAGGCACCGTTGACCGGCTTCTCCCCGGTGATCAGCCAGGACCACATCGGCCTCGGCCCGCGCGCACGCTTCGCCCTGCAACGCTTGCAATCCCTGGAGGCGCAACCGATCAGCGTCGCCGACCTGCAAAACATGGTCATGGATAACGAGGTGTACCTGGCCGGCCAGGTCATGCCCGACCTGCTGGAATTCTGCGCCAAACACCTCGGCACCGACGCGACTGCGCTGAAGTCGCTGTGCACCAGCCTCAACGACTGGGACCGACGCGCCAACCTCGACAGCGGCCTGGGCCTGGTGCACTTCATCAATTTGGTTGAAGACCTGCAGCAACTCCCCGATGCCTGGCGCGTCGCGTTCGACCCGGCCCAACCCCTGACCACCCCACGGGGCCTGGCCATCGAGCGCGCCCCCGTGGCCAAGGCCCTGCGCGAAGCCATGCTGGCCTCCAGCGCAGCCGTGGCCCAACTCGGCCTCAACGCCGACAGCAAATGGGGCGATATCCAGGTCAGCGGCCAAACCCCGATCCACGGCGGCCCGCAAGCGCTGGGGATCTACAACGCCATGCAAACCGTGCCCCGGGCCGACGGCAAGCGCGAAGTGGTCAGCGGCAGCAGCTACCTGCAGATCGTCACCTTCGACGACCAGGGGCCTCACGCCCAGGGCGTGCTCGCGTTTTCCCTGTCCAGCAACCCGGCATCCCCCTACGCCAAGGACCAGACCCAAGCCTTCGCGCAGAAAAAACTCCGCCCACTGCCGTTCACCGACGCCCAGATCAAGGCCGACCCGCAGTACCAGCAGCAGCTCATCAAGGAGTAGGGCAGGCGCGCAACCCCTTGATGCCAATGCGAAATATTTTTGAAATCAAGGGGTTGCAGGCAAAAGCAAATGAGTACATAATGGCGCCCATCGAGCGCAACGAAGCATTAAAAACTTCAATGTATTCAATGAGTTAGAGTAGAGGCAGGGCTCTATGGCCCACTCAAGTTTTTATACGGTGAATGCCAGTGGCAAGGGCATTGATCGTTTGAGGCCGAGTAGCAAAATGGTTATGCAGCGGATTGCAAATCCGCCTACGCCGGTTCGATTCCGACCTCGGCCTCCACTCTTGAAAACCCCGTAGATTAACGTCTACGGGGTTTTTTATTGGGCGGAAGAAAAGGCCAGGGTGCCAACCTCTCGAGCAGGCCGATCTACCTTCCTCCGCATCCGCCTGTGCAGGCGCCATTCCCTTCCCGTTGTGTACAGCGTTGTGCCGTGTCCCTCCCACGCTCGAAGGTTTTTTCGACGAGTGACGTGTCTAGATCAAGGGTCAGGAGGCTTTTAAGGTTGTCATGGCGCGTGTTGGCGACTACCCTGAAAATGTTCGTATTGTTACGAATAATTTCGGTTGTGGCTGTTTTCAAGTCACGCTACTTCAGGATGAGGAACGAAAATGTTTTCACACGAAGGTCCCGCAATAGAGCTGCTGCTATTCATTTTTGGTCTGGCGATGCTACTTTTGGTCGTTTGGTTTTTTCATCATCAATACGAGCGGAAGACGGGGAAGGGTGTTAAAAAACTACATGATCTCGACGAGAAACGCTCAACCTGACGCTGCTGTCGAATGACCTGATCGAGTCGGCTCCCGCTGGCTCGCACTATTCGCTGACGTAAAGATCGAGGGCTGGCTACGATTTCCGAGTCGAGGCCCTCATTCTTGAGCGTACTGAACTCTATCTTCAGCGCCAGTCTCTGACCTGCTGATGCGCTGCGCCTTCACTTCACCCGCGTACCTGGCGATTTTATCCCGCTGAGTTGCCAGCAACGTGCCGATCTTCATTAGCGCCAACGCCTCACTCGGCGTCCTGCTGCTGTTTGCCAGGGCTGTCAGTTCAACCACGGACCAGCCAATGACTGCAGTTGCATCTTCCAGGTCATAAAACAATTCCTGCTGGGCAGTTCTGGGTCCATCGAGGCCCTGTATCAACTCTTTCATCTACTTCTCCCTTTGGTGCTGATCAGGTAGCGAAGTTGGCCTTACTCGCATCAACGAATGACGTGTATCCACCCCAACACAAACCCTACCAAGACGTTACACGAAACTCATGACGGACTTCATTTACCGAGGTCTTACTTGACGTACACCCAACCTTGTAAAGCAGAGAGCGTTGTCATGAAGTTGAATTACCTAACCAAGGCGGCTGTTGTTGTCGCGCTGTTGTCGACCTTGTCGGGCTGCTGGATATTCATGCCGCCGGGCGGTGGCGGGGGTGGTGATCACGGCGGTGGTGGTCATGGTCAAGGCGGTGGCCCAGGCGGTGGTCCGCGTTAACCGTTAGTCAACCAGAGGTGGGCCATGAATTATGGCTCACCTCTTTTTTTGCCCCGGATAAATCCCAGGCAAAGAAAAGCCCGCGATGGGGAGCACGGGCTAAAAGGGATGTTCATTAGGAGCTGGGTTCACCATAAGGCCGCGTCTGTGAAAGCTTTGTGAAAACGCCGGAGCCATCTGAACCTGAAGTGTATGCCTCGATCCGTGCCTGGCTGTACGGGGCGCCGGGCGGCATAACCCACTACTGTCGCAGGCCTACCACACTGCTCGGATGCCGCACCATGTCCATGTCTACCAGCCTGCTGTCAGCCTTTGTGCTGTTCGCCTTCGTGTCCTCGATCACCCCAGGGCCGAATAACACCATGTTGCTTGCCTCGGGGGTGAACTTCGGGTTTCGTCGCTCGATGCCCCATGCGCTGGGGATCAGTATCGGCTTCATGCTGCTGGTGATTTCGGTCGGCCTGGGCCTGGGCGAAGTGTTCAAGGTATTCCCGTGGGCCTACACGGTGTTGCGCTATGTGGGCGCGGTGTACTTGCTGTACCTGGCCTGGAAGATCGCCACGGCGGGCGGCATGTCCGATAGCAATGATGAACACGGCAAACCCATGACGTTCTTGGGCGCGGCGGCGTTTCAGTGGGTGAACCCCAAGGCGTGGATAATGGCGCTCGGGGCCATCACCACCTATACGCCGGCTGAGGGCTATGTCACCAACGTGCTGGTGATTGCGCTGGTCTTTGCCGTGGTCAACCTACCCAGCGTGTGCGTGTGGGTCGGGTGTGGCAGCGGCTTGCGTAATGTGCTGCGCGAGCCGCGCTGGTTGAGGCTGTTCAATTGGTCAATGGCCGGGTTGCTGGTGCTGTCGCTGTACCCGATGTTGTTTGCCGGCTAGGTGCTAAACCGGCGAGATGGTCGCCAGCAGGCCGATGCCGATGGTCAGCACCAAAAAACCGAACAGGAAAATCGCCATCTTGGTCATAAGGCCTCCGAAGGAAGGGGGTGGGGATGGGGGCCATTGTCCGCCCAGGCGGCGTTTCAATACAGGCGCAGATAGCAAAGAAAAAACCGTATCAGATGCGTCGGCGAGGGTTCTGCCACGGGCTTTTGGCGCCCGTGGTTTTTTCAAGATCAGTGCCTGAGACAGCCAGCGTTTTTCCCCCTAAGATGGCGCCCATTGCATCAACAATAAAAGTGGGCCAATCCTCGATGGAAAGACGCCAGTTCAGCGGTGGCATGAAAGGCAAGAACCTGCGCTACCTCAACGAAACCTCCCAGCCGGCATCGGTCACTCGCGTCGGCTTCCTGCTGCTCGAACATTTTTCCCTGCCGGCATTCACCCAGACCCTCGACACCGTGGTCACCGCCAACCTGCTGCGACCTGATCTGTTCGCCACGCGCACCTTCGGTTGTGACGACGGGGAAGTCATCAGTGACCTGGGCCTGGTGATCCGGCCGGATGCGCGTCTCGATGCGCCCGCGCTGCAAGGCCTGGATCTGCTGGTGATCTGCGGCGGCTTTCGCACCGAACTCAAGGCTGACGACCAACTGATCCAACTGCTGCGTAGTGCCGCCGAGCAGGGCGTGAGCCTCGCGGGGTTGTGGAACGGCGCATGGTTCCTCGGCCGTGCCGGCCTGTTGCAGGGCTACCGCTGCGCCATCCACCCCGAACACCGCCCGGCCCTGGCGGAAGTGTCCAAGGCCACCCACGTTACCAGCGAGCCCTACGTGATCGACCGCGACCGCCTTACCGCGTCGAGCCCCTCCGGCGCCTTCCACATGGCCCTGGACTGGATCAAAAGCTTGCACGACAAAGCCCTGGTCGAAGGTATCGAAGACATCCTGGCCTTCGAGGAATCGCGTTATCGGCGGATCAAACCCACTGAAAACGTCAGCGTCAGCGCGCCCCTGCGCGAAGTGGTCAAGCTGATGGATGCCAACCTCGAAGAACCGCTGGAACTCGACCAACTCGCCGTCTACGCCGGCCGCTCGCGCCGCCAACTGGAGCGCCTGTTCAAGGAACAACTGGGCACCACGCCGCAGCGCTACTACATGGAACTGCGCGTCACCGAAGCACGCCGGCTGTTGCAGCACACCGAACTGTCACAGGTGGAAGTGCTGGTGGCGTGCGGGTTTGTCTCGCCGAGCCATTTCAGCAAATGCTACAGCTCGTATTTCGGATATCGCCCCTCCAAGGAGAAGCGGTTGGTCAAGTAAAGTGACTGCCGCTCCGTGCACTCCGACATGATTTTTCAAGGAGGACCCATGTCTCTTACACGTTTGGATCGTTATCGCGGCAGTTTGCTGGGCTTGGCCTGTGGCGATGCAGTCGGTACCACGGTCGAGTTCATGCCCCGTGGCACATTTACTCCGCTCACCGATATGGTGGGAGGAGGGCCGTTCAACCTCAAGCCCGGCCAGTGGACTGACGATACTTCAATGGCGCTGTGCCTCGCCGAAAGTCTGTTGCGCAAAGAGGGGTTTGACGCGGCGGATCAGATGGGTCGCTATCTGAATTGGTGGAAATGGGGCTATTTGAGCTCCACCGGCGACTGTTTCGATATTGGCCTGACCGTGAGTAAAGCGCTAACGGCCTATCAAGACAGCGCAAACCCCTTTTCAGGTTCTACGGATCCGTATTCCGCCGGAAATGGTTCGATGATGCGCCTTGCACCGGTGGTGTTGTTTTACTTTCCGGACCTTCAACGTATCCGCCATTACGCCGCCGAAAGCTCGCGCACCACCCACGCTGCTCTGGAAGCAATCGAGTGCTGCCTGGTGCTGGCCCAGGCAATCAGCAATGCGCTTGAGGGTGTTTCAAAGGATCAGGTATTGCAGTTGGCGCAGATGGACCTCGCGACCGCCAAAGTCGCCGCACTTGCGCAGGGCAATTACCTGGAGAAGTCGCGTGATGACATCGCCGGCACCGGCTACGCCGTGGCGTCCCTTGAGGCCGCACTCTGGTGCTTCCACCATACCGACAGCTTTGCGGCGGCAGTGCTGATGGCGGCCAATCTGGGCGATGACGCAGACACTACCGCAGCCATCGTTGGTCAGCTGGCCGGTGCGTATTATGGCGCCCAAGCAATTCCTGGCGGCTGGTTGGAAAAGCTGTGGATGCGCGAAGAAATCCAAGGCACGGCGGATGCCATGTTGGCTGCTTCGACCGGTAATCTCGTGCAGTGAAGCGAGCACCGTCTGCAAAACCATGAAGATCAAATGTGGGAGTTGTCGAGCTCAATTATGGTGAGCGGGCTTGTCCCGCGTTGGGCTGCGCAGCAGCCCCAAAACCAGGCGCAGAGGAGTGCCTGAGACTCGGCATTCGTCTTGATCAGGGGCGCTTCGCCCCCCACGCGGGGCAAGCCCGCTCACCACATGAAATAGCTTGTGCAAGTTGCTGTGCTTGGACGTGGCGGTTCTTCTCAAAACCGCCCCAGTCGATACGGCCCTAGCGCCGGCAACCCCGAAAACGCAGGCGCCCCCGACGCCAATTGCCCCACCATCTCCGCCGTCACCGCCGCCTGGGTCAGCCCCAGATGCTGATGCCCGAACGCAAGCAGCACCTTCCCGTCACACACCCGATCAATAATCGGCAGCGAATCCGGCAGCGACGGTCTGAAGCCCATCCACGGGGTCGCGTCCTCTGCACTCAAATCCTCACGAAACAACCCCTGGCTCAACCGATGCAACTGCCACGCCCGCGCCATGTTCGGCGGGCGGTCGAGGCCGGCGAATTCCACGGTGCCGGCCAGGCGCAGGCCGCCTGTCATGGGTGTCATGATGAACTTGCGCTCCAGGGACGTGACGGCAAACGGCAGGCGCTGATGTTCATGGGGCAGCATCAGGTGATAGCCGCGTTCGGTATCCAGCGGGACTTTTTTGCCGGTCAGGGCGGCGGTGAGTCTGGCCGAGTGGGCGCCACAGGCGATCAGCACCTGGCGGGCGGCAAAGGTGCCTTGATCGGTGCTCACGGTGACGCCATCGCCTTCAACCCGCGCATCCAGCACCTGGTGTTGGAGGAACTGCACGCCACTGGCCTTGGCCGCCTCCACCAATTCGCAGACCAATCGGTAAGGGTCGAGGAAGTGCCCTGTTCGCGGGAAAAACAGGCCGCCCTGGATCTGGGCGCCCAATTGCGGGGCAATCCCTCGAATGGCATCCGCCGACCAGAAATCCACCGGCACGTTTTGCGCCTGCACGCGCCGTTGCAAGCCATCGATGGCCGCGCGGGAGTCTGAACGTTCGAACACCAGCAGCGAGCCATCTTCGCGCAACAGCTCCGGGCGCTGAATACTGGCCAGCAACCGTTGCCAGGCGCCAAGGCTCGCTTCATTGAGCGCGCACAGACCCGTCACCGTACCCTGGTAACTCGCCGGGCGCAGGTTCAGCAGCAGGCGGATGAACCAGGGCAGGGCGCGTGGCAGGTATTTCCAGTCCAGGCGCAGCGGGCCCATGGGGTCCATGAGCATGGCGGGCAAGCGCTTGAGGATCGACAGGTCGGCGATCGGGAACACTTGCTCGGTCGCCAGGTGCCCGGCGTTGCCGTAGGAGGCGCCCATGCCGGGCGCCTGCTGGTCGATCACCCGCACTTTCCGCCCCTGGCGCGCCAGCTGCAGGGCGCAGGCAACGCCAATGATGCCGGCTCCGATTACGGCGATATCCGCAGGGTCAGGGTCGTGCATCAGCTACGCCTCTCTCGACCAGTTGGCATACCACTGGCGAAACAGCGCGTACTGGGTTTCGGCGTAACGCCGCTGGGCATCGCTGAGCACGTCGGTCTCGTTGAAGTGCAGGGCGTAGCCCTGGTCGCCGTTGAGTACCATCAGGTGCTTGTAATACAGCACCAGGTCGCAGCCTTCGTCGAAGGACGACAACACCGCCAACGCCGCTTCCAGTTCCCGCGCCAGGCGCCGGGCCTTGGCATCGCCCTTGGCGGCTTGCTTGCTCAGGGCCACCAGGTGCAGCACTTCGCGGGGCAAGGCATTGCCGACGCCGGTGATCGCGCCCGTGGCGTTGCAGTTGACGAAACCGTGCACCACCTGGGTATCGACGCCGACCATCAGTGTCACGCTGTCGTCCTGGGAGGTGATGTGCTCGGCGGCATAGCGCAGGTCGGCAGCGCCACCGAACTCCTTGAAGCCGATCAGGTTCGGGTGTTCGCGACGCAGTTCGAAGAACAACTCCGCGCGAGTGGCGAAGCCGTAGTAGGGGCTGTTGTAGATCACCGCCGGCAGGTTGGGCGCGGCCTTGAGGATCGCCGAGAAATGCGCCTTTTGCGCCGTGGCGGACGCACCTCGGGACAGCACGCGCGGAATCACCATCAAGCCCTGGGCGCCGACCTTGGCCGCGTGGGCGGCGTGGGCCACCGCCTCGCGGCTGTTCACCGCGCCGGTACCGACAATGGTCGGCACGCCGGCCGCCACCAGGCGCGCCACGCCTTCCTGGCGCTCGGCTTCGGTGAGCAACGGCCAGTCGCCCATGGACCCGCAATACACCACGGCGCTCATGCCGATATCGATCAACTCGCGGCCCTTGGCGACCAGCGCGTCGAAGTCCGGCTTGCGCGCGGCGGTGCATGGGGTCATCAGCGCGGGGACGCAACCGGTGAAGATGTTGTCGCTCATTGTCCTGGCTCCTTGCAGCGTTCAATCAAAGGGGTTGGGCTCAGATGCCCCAGGCAAACGGGTCTTGCTCGTCGATCAGCAAGGTGCTGTCGGCGGTCATGTAGGCGCGGCCGGTGACGAAGGGGATGACACGTGTGCCGTCCCATTCATATCGGCCTTCGAAGCGGCTGCCGGTGATGCTGGCTTGTACCCAGGTATCACCGGGGGCGAGTTTCCCATCGGCGGCCAGGCACGCCAGCTTGGCGCTGGTGCCGGTGCCGCAGGGCGAGCGGTCGTAGGCTTTGCCAGGGCACATGACGAAGTTGCGGCTGTCGGCGTGGGCGTCGTCGGCGAACAGTTCGATATGGTCGATCAGGGCGCCGTCTGCGCCGTGGATGCCCTGGGCCTCGAGGGCCTTGAGCATCGCCCAGGTGTAGTCGGTGAGAGCGTCGACGTTGCTCATCTCCAACGCCATGCCATGCTCGCAGACCAGGAAGAACCAGTTGCCGCCCCAGGCAATATCGCCCTGGACTGCGCCATGGCCCGGTACATCCACCGTCACCTGCTGGCGATAGCGATAGGCAGGCACGTTGCGCAGGGTCACGGCACCGTCGTCGTGCAAGGTCGCGGCCACCGTCCCCACCGGGGTGTCGAGGGTGTGCACGCCCGGCTGGATAAGCCCCAAGTGCTGCAGGGACGCCACCAGGCCGATGGTGCCGTGGCCGCACATGCCCAGGTAACCGGCGTTGTTGAAGAAGATCACCCCGCAGGTGGCGCCCGGGGTGACGGGCGCGCAGTACAGCGCCCCCACCAGTACGTCATTGCCACGGGGTTCCAGCAAGCAGGCGCGGCGCCATGGGTCGTGCTCCGTGCGCAGGTTTTCCAACTGGTCGGCGATGCTCGCGCCCTTGAGCGCGGGGAAGCCGGTCATCACCAGGCGCGTGGGTTCGCCGCCGGTGTGGGAGTCGATCACATGCAGTCGCTTCATAACGCGCTCCATCAATAAGAGCTGTGGGCTGCCTTCTTGTGAGTGTAGGGATAGGCATGCAGTGGCCCTATCGTGAACGCGCAGGCTGGGCGGCGATTGATGTTTTTTGCCGACATCGATGACGAAATCAGCACAGTTCGCCCTGCTCGACAGCACCCCAGGCATGGGGCAATCTGCTTGCCATCAAGGTGACAGCCGGGGAGAGACACTCATGCTTCAACGCGCGTTTGCGAGCCTTTGCCAAGGGGCCAGCCCTCCCCACAGCATCGAGCAGCTACTGGCCGGTGTGGCGCAGCTGCTGCCAATGCTCGACGTGATCCCCAATGCCGCCATCTTCATCAAGGACCTGGAGGCCCGTTACGTCCTCGCCAACCGCACCCTGGTGCAGCGCTGCGGCCTCAAGCAGCTGCAACCATTGCTGGGCAAGACCAGCGCCGAGGTCTTTCCCGCACCATTGGGACCGGGCTACACCGAGCAGGACCGGCGCGTGCTGCAGCAAGGTTTTGTGCTGGAAGACCAACTTGAACTGCACCTGTACGGCAGCCGCGAACCCGGCTGGTGCCTCACCCACAAATGGCCGCTGTACAACCACGAAGGCCGCATCATCGGCCTGGCCGGGATCTCGGTCGACCTGCAATCGGCCAGCCAAACCCACCCGGCCTACCAACGCCTGGCCGCTGTGGACGAGCATATCCGCACGCACTTCAACCGCCGTGTCACCCTCGGCGAACTGACGCGCATCGCCGGGATTTCCGTGGCGCAACTGGAGCGCTACTGCAAGCGCGTGTTCCACCTGACACCCCGGCAGATGATCCAGAAAGTACGCTTGGAACACGCCCATCGGTTGCTGCACAGCGACATGCCGATTACCGAGGTCGCGCTGCAGTGCGGCTATACCGACCACAGCGCGTTCACCCGACAGTTCAAGGCATCGACGGGGTTTACGCCGAGGCAGTACCGGGAAACCTGCTGAGCGCCCGAGCCCCCCTTCAGGCACGCCACATTGCAATGCAACGAATGGCCCACCGAGCCCTCATATGTTCACGAGTAATGTTTAACCACGACAGGTACCAAGCTTATGACCGCGGCTGAAAACAACCATGTGAACTGGCTGGTGGAACAATCGATGCTGCACGCGGCACGCCAGCGCGCGAAGCTCTATTCGGGCCAGGGCCGGTTGTGGCAACAGCCGTATGCGCAGACCCGGCCCCGTGATGCCTCGGCCTTGTCGTCGGTGTGGTTTACCGCCTACCCGGCGTCGATTGTGACGCGCGAGGGCGGTACGGTGCTGGAGGCGCTGGGGGATGAGACGCTGTGGCATGCGCTGTCGAAGATCGGCATCCAGGGCATCCATAACGGCCCGCTGAAGAAATCCGGTGGCCTGACCGGCACCCGGCACACGCCGACCATCGACGGCAATTTCGACCGCATCAGCTTCGAGATCGACCCGCAGCTGGGCACCGAGGCGCAGTTGCAGGCGTTGACGCGCATGGCAGCGGCGCACAATGCGGTGATCATCGACGACGTGATTCCGTCCCACACCGGCAAGGGCGCGGACTTTCGCCTGGCGGAGATGGCCTACGAGGATTACCCCGGCCTTTACCATATGGTGGAGATCCGCGAGGAAGACTGGCCGCTGCTGCCCGACGTGACCGAGGGTCGTGATGCGCAGAACCTCAGCCCGGCCCAGGTGGACGCCCTGCGCGACAAGCACTATATCGTCGGCCAGTTACAGCGGGTGATCTTCTTCGAGCCCGGCGTCAAGGAAACCGACTGGAGCACCACGCCGGTGGTCATCGGCGTGGATGGCAAGCCGCGTCGCTGGGTGTACCTGCATTACTTCAAGGAAGGCCAGCCGTCGCTGAACTGGCTCGACCCGACCTTCGCCGCGCAGCAGATGATCATCGGCGACGCCTTGCACGCCATCGACGTGATGGGCGCGAAGATCCTGCGCCTGGACGCCAATGGTTTCCTCGGCGTGGAACGCACCCTCGATGGCACGGCCTGGTCCGAGAGCCATCCGCTGTCGATCACCGGCAACCAACTGCTGGGCGGGGCGATTCGCAAGGCCGGTGGTTTCAGCTTCCAGGAGTTGAACCTCACGGTGGATGACATTGCGTCGATGTCCCATGGCGGCGCCGACCTGTCCTATGACTTCATCACCCGCCCGGCGTACCAGCACGCGCTGTTGATGGGCGATGCCGAATTCCTGCGCCTGATGCTGCGCGAAATGCACCGCCAGGGCATCGACCCCGGCTCGCTGATCCATGCCTTACAGAACCACGATGAGCTGACCCTGGAGCTGGTGCACTTCTGGACCCTGCATGCCCACGACACCTTCCTTTACCAGGGCCAGACATTCCCCGGCAATATCCTGCGCGAGCACATCCGCGAGCAGATGTACGAACGCCTGGCCGGCGAGCATGCGCCGTATAACCTCAAGTTCGTGACCAATGGCGTGTCCTGCACCACCGCCAGCATCATCACGGCCGCGCTGGGCATTCGCGACCTGGAGGCGATCAGTGCTGCCGACATTCAACAGATTCGCCAGATCCATTTACTGCTGGTGATGTACAACGCCATGCAGCCCGGGGTGTTCGCCTTGTCCGGCTGGGACCTGGTAGGCGCGCTGCCGTTGGCCGCCGAGGAAGTCGCGCACTTGATGCAGGATGGCGATACCCGCTGGATTCATCGCGGCGCCTACGACCTGGTCGACCTGAACCCGGACGCAGAATTGTCGGCCGGCCAGATGCCGCGCTCGAAAAGCCTCTACGGCAGCCTCAACAGCCAGTTGCAGGACCCGGACTCGTTCGCCTCGCAACTGCAAAAGATCCTCGCCGTGCGCCGCGCCTACGACATCGCCGCCAGCCGCCAGATACTGGTGCCCGACGTGCAGAACCCCGGCCTGTTGATCATGGTCCACGAATTGCCGGCCGGCAGAGGCACGCAAATCACCGCGCTGAACTTCGGCGCCACGCCGATCACCGAAACCCTGAACCTGCCGGATATCGCGGCGGGGATGGTGGTGGACATCATCAACGAACGGGTGGAGGGCGACCTGACGGCGGAGGGCGAGTTCACCATTACCCTGGATGCGTACGAGGGGTTGGCGCTGCGGGTTATCAGCAGCACGCCGATGTAACCTCAATCTTCCAAGCACCGAAGAACCCAATGTGGGAAGGGGTGTTGTCAGGCCTGTGGCTGCTTTTCAGCCAACTGAAACCGATACCCCACCCCATACAACGACTCAATCGGCGTTTCCCCCGGGCATACCTGTTCCAGCTTGCGCCGCAGGTTGCGGATATGGCTGTCCACCGTGCGGTCGGTGACCACGCGGTGGTCGGAGTAGAGGTGATCCAGCAACTGGTCGCGGGAAAACACGCGGCCGGCGGCGCGGGCAAAGGTGTTGAGCAGGCGCAGTTCCAGGGGCGTGAGGTCCAGCGCGATGCCGTCCAGCGAGGCCTGGTAGCGGGCTTCGTCGATCAGCAGGCGCGGCGCGCCGGTGCCGAGCAGCTGCGGGCTGCGGCGCAGGATGGCCTTGACCCGGGCCACCACTTCACGGGGGCTGAAGGGTTTGCAGATGTAGTCGTCGGCGCCCACTTCCAGGCCGAGCAGGCGGTCCACTTCTTCGACACGGGCGGTGATCATGATGATCGGCACCGCGCTGAAACCACGCAGGTCCTGGCACAGCTGCATGCCGTCACGGCCGGGCAGCATCAGGTCGAGCAGGATCAACCTGGGCTCGTGGGCGCGCACGGCGGGCACCACGTGCAGGCCATTGTCCAGGCACCGGGTGGTATAGCCGGCGGCCTCCAGGTAGTCGCGCATCAGGGCGGCGAGCTTGGGTTCGTCTTCGACGATCAGGATCGGCGGTTCATCGTGCATGGTTCACAGGCTCCGGGGCAGGCGCAGGGTCAGCCACAGGCCGCCGTAGGGCGAGTGGTCGGCAACCAGGCTGCCATCGTGGGCGTTGGCGATGCTGCGGCAGATTGCCAGGCCCAGGCCGGCGCCGCCATGCTCGCGGTTGCGCGATGACTCGCCACGGTAGAACCGCTCGAACAAGCGTGGCAACTGGCTTGCGGACACGCCCGGCCCGGAGTCGAGAAAGTCGATACGCACCGTGTCGCGGTCGCCCCCCACACTGATGCGCAACCTGCCATTGACGTCGGTGTAGCGCAGCGAATTTTCCAGCAGGTTGGAAAACAATTGCTGCAGCCGACTGGCATCCGCCAGCAGCTCCACGGGCTCGCGCGGCAGCTTCAGGTCGAGCTGCAACTGGCGGGCGGTGAAACGCTCCCGGTAGATCGCCAGGCTGTTTTCGAGCACGTCGTTCAGCAGGCACGGGGCCTTGCGGTAGGTCAGGGCGCCCACGTCCGCCAGCGACAGTTCATACAGGTCATCCACCAGCTTGCTGAGCATGCTGACTTCGCCTTGCAGCGACTTCATTGAGCTTTGATCCAGGCTGCGCACACCGTCCTCGATCGCCTCCAGCTCGCCCCGCAGCACCGACAGCGGTGTGCGCAGTTCGTGGGAGACATCAGCCATGAACTCCCGGCGCATTTTTTCGTTGCGCTCCAGGGTATAGGCCAACTGGTTGAAGTCGCGGGCCAGTTGGCCGACTTCGTCGTGGGAGGCCACGGCCACGCGGCTGCTGTAGTCGCCGCTGGCCAGGCGGTGGGTGGCGGCGGCCACGCGCTTGACCGGCTCCAGCAGCGTGCGGGCGATCCACCAGGCAATCAGCATCGCCAGCAGCAACGAGAACACGCCCATCACCAGGCTGGTGCGCAGCTGGTATTGCTGGAAGCGTTCGCCACCGGCCTCGGTCACGCTCTGGAACGGGGTCACGGCCAGCCAGCCCACGGTTTCGCCCGCGACCACAATGGGGCTCACCAGCGCATCCTCACCAATCGCGGTGTAGCCGGTGACGCGCTTGCGGTCCTTGTCGAGCAGGGCGATGCGAAACAGCGCACCCGTCAAGTCCGAGGCCAGCGGTGTACGCAGGTCATGGGTGACCCGTTCTTCGTCGGGGTCTGGGCGCATGATGTCGAACCAGCGATCCGGGCGGTTGCGCATGAACGCCCAATTGCCTTCGCGCGCATAAGCACTGGCCAGGCGCGGCACCACCGTGGCCATGCGCTCCAGCGCCTGTTCATTGATATAGCCAAGAAACCCGCGGCCAAAACTCCAGCCGGTGGCCAGGCCCATGCTGAGTATGACCAGCAGCACACCGGCCGATACGGCGACAAACAGTTTGGTGGAGATACTCAACTTCATGAACAAGGGCCGTAAAAGAGTGGACCCGCCCATTTAGGGCTCCATGGAGGAAAGATTCAACCCAGGCGGGCAATCTTCAATTTTCCTGCACATTTGCCGAGCAGCATGACGGTAAGGCTTGCACCACCCCGTCTTGCAGAGGCAACTATGTCGACCAAACTTTTCGCCAAATACCTGGTAACCGCCGCGGTTCTCCTGTCGTTCGTCATTCTGGTGCTGCTTGGCGGCTGCTCGGCCGGCGACCCTGCGCCGGCAGTCGCCACCCCCGTGGTCTCGGTGATCACTGTGCAGCCCAAGCGCCAGGTCATGACCACTGAGCTGGCCGGGCGCACCCAGGCGTTTATGGTCGCCGAGATTCGCCCGCAGGTCGGCGGTATCGTGCAGCAGCGCCTGTTTGTCGAAGGCGCCGAGGTCAAGGCCGGGCAGGCGCTGTACCAACTGGATGCGGCACCCTACAAGGCGGCATTGGCTGAGGCCCAGGCGAGCCTGGCCAAGGCGCGCGCCACCTTGAAGTCGGCACAGACCACCGCCGCGCGTAACGCCCGGTTGGTGAAGATCGACGCCATCAGCCAGCAAACCAACGAAGATTCCCAGGCCACCCTGCTGACCGCCGCCGCTGACGTCCAGGTGGCCCAGGCCGACCTCGACACTGCCCGCATCAACCTGGCCTACACCCGCATCAGCTCGCCGGTGGCCGGGCGTATCGAGACGTCCACGGTCACCCCAGGCGCACTGGTGGTGGCCAACCAGGACACCGCACTCACTACCGTGCAGCAACTCGACCCGATCTATGTGGATGTGACCCAGTCCACCACTGAATTGCTCGCCCTCAAGCGCGACCTGGCCCGTGGCGTGTTGCAGGCCAACGGCGACGGCGAGGCCCGCATCAGCCTCAAACTGGATGACGGCAGCACCTACAACCACGACGGCCGCCTCAAGTTCAGCGGGGTCAGCGTCAACCAGGGCACCGGCACCGTGACCTTGCGTGCGGTGTTCGACAACCCCGAGCATGTGCTGCTGCCCGGCATGTACGTGCGTGGCGTGTTGGAGCAGGCCCGGGATGACCAGGCGATCCTGATCCCGCAAAAAGCCGTAAGTCGCAGCGCCAGCGGCGTGACCTCGGTGTTGCTGGTGGTTGACGGCAAGGTCGAGCAACGCGTGCTCAGCGTTGACCGCGCCGTGGGCAACCAGTGGTGGGTGACGGCGGGTTTGCAGGCCGGTGACCAGGTGATCGTCGAAGGTGGCCAGAAAGTCCGCATCGGCGCCGTGGTCCAGACCCAGGCCGCCGATGCCGGCGCCCTGGCGCAGGAGGGTTGAACATGGCGCGTTTCTTTATCGATCGACCGATTTTCGCCTGGGTCATCGCCATCGTGATCATGCTCGGCGGCGCGTTATCCATCAGCCAGTTGCCGCTGGAGCAGTACCCGGACATCGCGCCGCCCACCGTGCGTATTTCCGCCACCTACACCGGCGCGTCGGCCAAGACCGTCGAAGACTCGGTGACCCAGGTCATCGAGCAACAGATGAAAGGCCTGGACAACCTGACCTATATGTCGGCCTCCAGCAGTTCGGCGGGCAGCGCCAGTATCAGCCTGACCTTTGGCGCCGGCACCGACCCGGATGTAGCGCAGATGCAGGTGCAGAACAAGCTGCAACAGGCCGAGTCGCGCTTGCCGCAGTCGGTGCAGAGCGAAGGCCTGACCGTGACCAAGGGCGGCTCGGACTTCCTGATGATTGCCGCCCTGGCCTCGGATAATCCCAGCGTCACCGGCACCCAGATCGGTGACTACATCTCCAGCACCTTGCTCGACTCCATCAGCCGTATCGACGGCGTGGGCGACGTGCAGACCCTCGGTTCGGGCTACGCCATGCGCATCTGGCTGGACCCGGCGCTGCTGGAAAAATACGCGCTGATACCGTCGGATGTGAGCACTGCGCTGGAGGCGCAGAACACCGAGGTCTCAGCCGGCCAACTCGGCGCATTGCCGGCGGTTAAGGGCCAGCAACTCAATGCCACCATCAGCGCGCGCAGCAAACTGCAGACGGCCGAGGAGTTCCGCAATGTGGTGGTCAAGTCTGGCAGCGACGGCGCGGTCGTGCTGCTCGGCGACGTGGCGACCGTGGAGTTGGGCAGCGAGAGCTATGACATCAACTCGGCCCTCAACGGCAAGCCGGCTGCCGCCATGGGGGTGCAACTGGCGGCGGGCGCCAATGCGCTGGAGGTGGGCGAGGCAGTCAAGGCCAAGCTCAAGGAACTGGCGCCGTTTTACCCCACCGAAATGCAATTGAAGAACGTGATCGCCTACGACACCACGCCCTTTGTGAGCCTGTCCATCGAGGAAGTGGTCAAGTCCCTGGGCGAGGCCATCGTGCTGGTGGTGCTGATCATGTTCCTGTTCCTGCAAAACCTGCGGGCCACGCTGATCCCGGCGATCACTGTGCCGGTGGTGTTGCTGGGCACGTTTGGCGTGTTGGCGTTGTTCGGTTACTCGATCAATACCCTGACCATGTTTGCCATGGTTTTGGCCATTGGCTTGCTGGTCGACGATGCGATTGTGGTGGTGGAAAACGTCGAACGGGTGATGGCCGAGCAGGGCTTGTCGGCCCTGGCGGCCACGCGTCAATCGATGAATGAAATCACCAGTGCACTGGTCGGCATCGCCCTGGTGCTGAGCGCGGTGTTTATTCCCATGGCGTTTTTTGGCGGTTCCACCGGGATCATCTATCGGCAGTTTTCGGTGACCATCGTCTCGGCCATGGTGCTGTCGGTGGTGGTGGCGATGACCCTCACGCCGGCACTGTGCGCCACGCTGCTCAAGCCAGGGCACGCGGTTCAACGGGGCTTCTTCGGTTGGTTCAACCGTTTCTTCGAACGCTGTTCCAGCGCCTATGAAGCGTTGGTCGGCGCTGTCCTGCAACGCTCATGGCGCAGCCTGGTGGTGTATGTGCTGATCGCCGCAGCCATGGCGGCGGGTTATGCCAGCTTGCCTACTTCGTTTTTGCCGGATGAGGACCAGGGCATTCTCATGGCGCAAATCCAGCTGCCGGTGGGCGCTACCGACAGCCGCACCCAGGCGGTGTTGCAGCAGTTCGAGGCGTACATGCTCAAGCAGCCGGAAGTCGAGGCGATGATCAGCATCAGCGGCCTGGGCATGGGCGGCAACAGCCAGAACACCGCACGGGCGTTTATTCGCTTGAAGGACTGGAGTGAGCGCTCGGACGATGCCGCCACGATTGCCCAACGTGCCACCTTGGCCCTGGCAAGCATTGGCGATGCCGATGTATTCGTGATGCAACCGCCCGCCGTGCGTGGCCTGGGCCAGAGCTCGGGGTTTGATTTGCAGCTCAAGGACCTCGCCGGTCTTGGCCACGACGCATTGGTGGCGGCGCGCGAGCAGTTCATCGCGCTGGCCAGGCAAGACCCGCGCCTGCTGGGCGTGCGCAGCAATGGCCTGGACGATGCACCGCAACTCAAAATCAGCATCGATGACCGCAAGGCCGGGGCCCTGAGCCTGAGCACCAGCGACATCAACAGCACCTTGTCCACGGCGTTGGGCGGCACCTATGTGAATGACTTCCTCAACCAGGGCCGCGTGAAGAAGGTCTACGTGCAGGGTGAAGCCAGCACGCGGATGCAAGCGGCCGATCTGGACCACTGGTTCGTGCGCAACAGCAACGATGAAATGGTGCCGTTTTCGTCATTTGCCAGCAGTGCCTGGAGCTATGGCTCGCCGTTGCTGGAGCGCTACAACGGCACATCCTCGCTGGAAGTGGTCGGCGACCCGGCGCCCGGTGTGAGCTCCGGCGCGGCGATGGACGCGGTGGAGGCGATTGCCCGGCAACTGCCCGATGGCATCGGCTACGAGTGGACCGGCCAGTCGTACCAGTTGCGTCTTTCCGGGTCCCAGGCGCCGTTGCTGTATGCGGTGTCCATCCTGTTTGTGTTCCTGTGCCTGGCCGCGCTGTACGAGAGCTGGTCGGTGCCGTTCTCGGTGATCCTGGTAGTGCCCCTGGGTATCGTCGGCGCGGTGTGGGCCACACGCTTTACGGGATTGAGCAATGACGTGTACTTCCAGGTCGGCCTGCTGACCACCGTAGGGCTGGCAGCGAAGAACGCGATCCTGATCGTCGAGTTTGCCAAGCACCTGCAGGAGCAAGGCAACAGCCTGCGCGAGGCGACGCTGATCGCCGTGCGCCAGCGTCTGCGGCCGATCCTGATGACGTCCCTGGCCTTCATGTTCGGCGTGCTGCCCCTGGCCGTGAGCAGTGGCGCAGGTTCCGCCGGGCGCCGGGCCATCGGCACCGGTGTGCTGGGCGGCATGTTCAGCGCCACGGTGCTGGGGATCTTCTTTGTACCGCTGTTTTTTGTGTTGATTCGCCGCCGCTTTAGCCGAGCCGGCACGACGCCCATTGTCGAAAAAGGTGACGCATGACCCGCTTTCTCTTCCCGTTAGTGGCCGCAGTGGTCTTGAGTGGCTGCATCAACCTGGCGCCACACTACCAGCAACCCGAGGCACCGGTGCCTGGCGAATGGCAAGCGGATGTGCAGGGTGAGGTGCCGGCCGACATCCAGTGGCAGCAGTTCTTTACCGACCGCCGCCTGGCACACCTGCAAACCCTGGCCCTGGCCAATAACCGCGACCTGCGCCTGGCCAGCCTGAATATCGAGAAGGCCCAGGCGCAATACCGCATCCAGCGCGCAGCGGCGTTCCCGACCCTCGACGCCAGCGTCAACGGTACCCACAGCCGCACGCCGGGCTCGCTGTCCAGCGGCGGCACGGCCGTGACCAGCCACGACTACAGCGCGCAATTGGGCCTGAGCAGCTATGAGGTCGACGTGTTCGGCCGCGTGCAGAACCTGCAGGACGAAGCGCTGGAAGACTACCTGGCGCTGACCGAAACCCGGCGCAGCACGCAAATCAGCCTGGTGGCCGAAGTGGCCACCGCCTGGCTGACCCTGGCCGCCGACAACGAACACCTGCAACTGGCCGAAGAGACCCTGGCCAGCCAGCAATCCACCTACGAACTGACCCAGCGCAGCCACACCCTGGGTGGCTCCACGGCGTTGGCCGTGGCCCAGGCGCAAACCACCGTCGAATCGGCGCGGGTCGATGTGGCCGAGTATCAGAGCCAGATCCTCCAGGACCGCAACGCCCTGCGCCTGCTGGTCGGCAGCGACATCCCCGACGCCTTGCTGCCCGACGCCCACCTGCGATCGGCAGCGGCGTTGGTGCAGGTGCCGGCCGAGCTGCCGTCGAGCCTGTTGCAGCGGCGCCCCGACGTACTGGCGGCGGAGCACAGCCTCAAGTCCGCGAACATCGACATTGGCGCGGCCCGCGCGGCGTTTTTCCCCAGCATCAGCCTCACCGCGAATGCGGGCTCCGCCAGTGCGTCACTGTCCAGCCTGTTCAAGGCCGGCAGCGGCGCGTGGACCTTCGCCCCGAGCATCAGCGTGCCGATCTTCGATGCCGGCAGCAACCGCGCGACCCTGGATGCGGCCAAGGTCGAGAAAGAGATCCAGGTGCAGACCTACCAGCAAACCCTGCAAACCGCATTCAAGGAAGTCGCCGACGCCCTGGCCGTGCGCAGCACCCTGGACCAGCGCCTCACCGCCCAGCAAGCGCTGACCGAGGCGAGCCAGAAGAGCTACGACCTGTCCGACGCGCTCTACCGCGCCGGCTCGCAAAGCTACCTCGAAGCCCTGGATTCCCAACGCTCGCTGTACAGCGCCCAACAGGACCTGATCACCCTGCGCCTGGCGGAGCAGAGTAATCGGGTGAGTTTGTATAAGGTGATGGGGGGAGGGTGGCAGTAGCGGTGAAAACGGGGAGCCCAATTATTCCTCTGCCTGTTCGACTAGCGAGAGCGTTGTTTCATTCACGACAACGTGTTCTGTGTCAGTGACGCGTATCAGAAGGGTGTCGTCGGCACCCACAATGAGCTCACAGTTATCAAACACCTCCATTTGAATTGGGCAGCCTTTGGAGAACCAGTAACGGACCAAGGCGGTATTCAAACATTCATTCAGTTCCGGGAATTCAAGGCGGTGTCTGATGAGTAGGAACAGTTGTTCAAGGTTGTCCAGGAGCTGTTGTGAGTCCTTGAGCCCTATGCCAACGGCTGCAAGATAGGTGGCCTTAAAAAGGCAAGCGCACCGGCTTGCTCCCGTGGTCCGTGCCGTTAAATGTTCGGAAAACCGGGCCAGGCATGCTTCTGCGACAGACAGCCCATGCATGCCTTCACGCAGCGACAGCAGGGCACGCGTAAAGTACTCGATGATATTTCCAGCATCGCTGAGCAGCGGGTAGATCGAAAACAGCTTGTCACAGATGACGAGAAAACTAGTCGGGTCCCCGTTTTCCACACACAGTTCCAATGCTTGGCCCCACACCACCAGGCTCGATTGCAGAGCTTCAATTGAATACGGTGCGTTGACGTCGGCCCTGAGTACGGATGCAAGCGCTATGGCGGCAGGTACTTTTTTTTGCGACAGATACGCCGCTTGAACATAGAAAGTCATTTCCCTGCTCATGGTGAGGGCAGGGCCAGGGGCAATGACTTTAGCCAGGGAACGCTCTAAAACCGGCTTTAGCTCCAATACCGGCAGTGGCATGGCGAGTTTGGTGAAGGCAAACATGATATCCACCATCGCCCGCGTCATGCGCACGTGATCGGCCTGATTCAACCCAGGAAGATCAATGCCTTTCTTGATCTGCGCGGTGAGGGCAGGCAGAAAACGCACGGCGAGCGGTATGATTTCACACTTGATCGCACGGTTGTCTTCATCAGCCGTTGACAGGTCATTCGCGATTTTTAAGTAGAGCATTGCCAATAAGGCATTGACGTCGGGAGACATACCAAAATGCTCCTGAACAAGCCGGGTAGACTCCAGCACCTCAGCCAACCTATCCGGATCACGCTCCTCCATTGCCCCTCGTGTGACGATGTCGATGGTGTCGACCCAGAACAGCTCAAATCTGTCATTTGGGTACTGTTTGAATTCGTTGAGGAACTGCGCGGCCTCAACGTTGACTGACCGCGCTAGCTCATCATTGATCTCTTTGGATGACGGGTCAGTGATCAAATGTGTATGCGCTTTGTGCAGTCTGTAACCCACCTCCTGATCCGTCGGAAAACGTTGTGCCAACGTCGCTAGCAACGCGTATGCCTGCTGGGTATGTTGAGGCGCAGATTTTTCAGTGCCGAGCTTGATCATTGCGTTGTAAAGCAAGCGCGCCAGCATGTACGGTGCCGATTTGTTTGGGGCTGGAGACTTGCAGGCGACCGAGGTAAGCATCGATAACAAACGCAAATAACCAGGGATATTAGTGGTGGTTTTTTTCAACGCATCAAGGGTTTGAAGCAGGTTGTGAGGGTTGATGGACCACGCCGATGTCAGGATGGCTTCAAGTGAAGGATCGGTCAGCACCGGCAACCCGCTGGGTCGCCTGGAGGCCTGGGCGAAAGGCATTTGAGTGCGCCACAGTTCATCGATAAAGAATTCACCGATAAGGTCCGGTTGCAGGACGCCTCTGGGAGGGCATTCTTCCAAGGCCCGTTTGATCGTAGGCGCCAATTGGTCGCTGGAAATCAGGGTAGCCAAATCTTTCCACAGCTGTAGTTGTTGGCTGTTCAACTGTTCGAATAGCTGCTCGTCGGACCTCAGTTCTCCAACGGTCGGCAAGCGAAACTTCTGGGATGAGTCGTCCTTGATAAGGAGGTACTTTTTTTCTTCCCCATCGAGCTGAACCACTATTTGATGATTCTCTTGAAGAATGTCCAGTCCGCGAGTCAGTGTTGCCAGTGCGATTAGTTGGACCAGTCCTGGAAATTGTTGTTGATCGGCGCACTTGGTTTCCCAATGACGCGCCTCGCGGTCCAGTACCGGTAGCAGCAGCTCCCGCAGGGCGGGGACTTGAGTTTCATGGGGCGCTCGGCTGAAAGCCCCTGCAATCAGTGCAATCAGCAAAGGTCGGCCCTCGCTGACCTGCTTGACTTGTGACCAGAATGGCGAGGAGGGTGGCGGCAGGGATTCCACTACCTCCGGTGCGCCTGCCTGCAACCATGTGCGTAACAGCGCAGTGGTATGTGTGTTCAGCGCATTTAATTCAAGCGGCGCTCGATAACAATGGTTTCTGATTAAAGTCGCGTTGAGACTTTCACCACCGACCAGCTCGTTCCACCAGTCAGCACTACCGTTGGCCTCGCGCTCCAGCAGCAAAACACGCAGTTTCGTCGTCCGGCTTTCGCTCAGAGCGCAGCAATTGTTCAATAGTGACTTGAGAGCCTTAGCGTCTCGCGCCGCATAGTCGAAAATCAACAGGGTGGGGCGTTGCAACTGTTGCAGTTGCTCAACCTTCGGGAGATTCTTTGCGTCGGTAAATCCGCAATACCAGACGTCCCGATATTTGAGCTCCAACTCATGGGCCAGGCGCGTCTTGCCAATACCGGCGGGACCACATAGCGTCCACCACCTGAATAGCGCTGGGTCCGCCATAAAGACACCCAGCGCATCTAAGTCAGCACTACGCCCCAGCAGCGGAATCTTGCGTTCCGCAAAAAACAGCCAGCGAGGTGTAAACGGGGCACTTTCTGCCAGTGAAGTTTCCGTTCTGATCAGCCATGTCGGCCGCTGTGCGGGGTCTTCGGACAGCCGATAGCTTTTGAGCAGTTCCAACACGGCCCGGACTTTGGCGGGCTCAAGCTTGGCGACTTTCTTGAGCAGGTCCTTGTAGTCGAGCACATCCTTCTTGCCGTTGAAGGTCAATCGGCTGCCCGTCACTTTATCAATGGAGGCCTGTTTGTAGCTGCGCTGCTTGTCGGTCAAAACATAGACGATGACCCGTTTGTAGGTGTCGTCCAGATCGTGTTTCAGGAACGTCTCCAGCGTGCCCTTTACCTTTTCAAGGTCGGTGGTACCGGTGACCTGGATACCGATGTGTTCGACGTCGTCCCCCAGATCAATGGCCGGGAAGCCCTCTTCCTCTTCATTCAGATTACGCAGGTCAGGCCAGCCCATGATGGTCTGGAACAGCGGAAGCACTATTTTCTCTGCGATCCGATGGATGTCGAACAGGCTCATTGCGGCGCTGGACTCGACACTTCTCACCAGCCAGACAAATTCCTCTCTGACCTCAAGCAGCAACTTCTGGTGATCCATAGAACGCCTTCATCCTTGAAAAATAGGGTGTGTTTCGACTCTGTAAGCGAGGCGAATCTACCGTTATCACACGTTGCTCTCAAGTCGTAGGACGAAGGGGGCTGGAAAAAGCCGCCCTAGGCGGCTTTTTCCAAGAGGTTGGATACCCGCGCGTTGAACTATGGTCGCTTCTGATCCTGCGCCGCCTGCAACACCCGCAACAAATTCCCACTCCAGATATTCGCCACCTGGTGCTCGCTATACCCGGCATCCAGCAACCGCTGGGTAATCACCGGCAACTGGCTCACATCGTCCAGCCCGCTCACGCCACCGCCGCCGTCCCAGTCGGCACCGATGCCGACGTGGTCCGGGCCGGCCACTTCCAGCAGGTGCAACAGGTGCTTCATGAACACGTCGAGGCTGGCCTTGGGTTGGGCGAAGCGTTGGTTGAGGGTGTCGCGTTCCTGATAGAGCGCCTTGACCTGTTCCGGGCTGAGGGCGGCGAGGTTGTGGAAGCGTGCGCCGAGCGCGGCCATGGCTTTGTTGCGATCCGGGTTGGGCGTGAGGGGGATCAGGTAGTCGCTGTAGGCGTTGACCTGGATCACCCCGCCCTTGGCCGCCAGTTGGCGCACGCGGTTGTCGTCGAGGTTGCGCGGGTGCGGGTTGACCGCGCGGCTGCTGGAGTGGGAGGCGATGAGCGGGGCGCTGGACAACGCCAGCATCTGGTCGAACACCGCGTCGCTGGCGTGGGACACGTCGAGCAGGATGCCCAGGCGGTTGGCCCGTTGCACCAGGTCGCGGCCCTTGGGGCTCAGGCCTTTCCATTCCGGCAGCGCGGTGGCCGAGTCGGCCAGGTCGTTGTTCATGAAATGCACCAGGCCGAGCATGCGCAGGCCTTGGCGGTAGTAGGTGTTGAGCAACTCGGGATCGGAGCTGAGTGGATCGGCGTTTTCCATGCTGATAAACACCACGCGCTTGCCTTGGGCCGCAATACGCCGGGCGTCGGCGGCGGTCAGGGCCAGGGCGAAGCTGTCGGGGTTGCGGTCGATCACATCGCGGATGCGGGTGAGGGTGGCCAGGCCATAGGCGCTGGCGTAGGCGCGGCCTTCCTCGGTGCGTGGGCCCTGGGGGGTGTAGACGGCGAAGAAACCCCCATCCAGGCCGCCTTCGCGCATGCGCGGCAGGTCGACCTGGCTGCCGTCCTGGCGGTAGTCGTGGCGCTCGAGGATGTTCCAGCCGGGACGGGTCAGGGTCAGCGGCGTGTCCAGGTGGCTGTCCAGTACCAGCAGGCGTTGGTGCAGGGCCAGGGTGGCGGGGCTGACGGCGGTGTCGGCGTGGGCCAACAGTGGCAGCAAGGCGAGCAGCAGCAGGCGCTTGTTCATGTTCAGAACTCCATGCTCAAGGTGCTTTGGAAGGTGCGCGGCGAACCCGGGCGGAACACGGCGGGGCCGCTGGTGCTGGTGAGGATGTAGCCGAGGTAATCCTTGTCGAACAGGTTGTCGACATTGAAGCGCACCTTCACATTCTTCAGTGGGCCGTAGTGCAGGCGCTCGCCCCCCAGATCCAGGTAGGCGTTGTACAGGGTGTAGCCGGGCACCGATTCACTGTTGGTGAAGTTGCTGTAGCGCTCGCCGATATAGCGTGCCGAAAAGTTCAGCAGTGCCCATGGCGCCAGCTCATAGGTAACCCCGGCCTGGGCCAGCCAGCGCGGGCTGTCGGGCACCTCGTTGCCTTTGATCGAAAGGCCGCCGGCGTCGTTCCGGAACGTGGAGGTGTTGTAGGTCAGGTTGCCGTTGAGCACCACCTTGTCGGCCAGGACCGGGGGTTTCCATTGCCCGCTCAGCTCGGTGCCGTAGGCCTGCACCTTGCCGACGTTCTGGTAGTACGTTTCCACCTGGCTGCTGCCGGGCACGGCTGAGGCGAAGGCTTGCAGGCGGTTATCGAAGTCGGTGCGGTACAGCGCCCAGGCCGCGTTGAAGGTCGGGCGGTTGATGCGATAGCCCACCTCGTAGTTCTTCGCCCGCTCCGCCTCCGGTGGCGGCGCGCTGGGGCTGGCCGCGCGGAAGATGTCGTCGGCGCCACGGGGCAGGGCCATGTTTTCCGAATAGGAAGCAAATACCTGGGTGTCATCGGTGAGGTTGTAGACCAGCCCGGCCTGGGGCAGGAAGGCGTCGTTCCACTGGGTGGCCAGGCGCGGCTGGCGGTCGTTGATGTAGTCGCCGGCGTTGCGATAGCCCTCGATGCGGTACTTGAGGTGCAGGCTCTTGAAGCCGAACTGCAGGCGCAGGCGGTCGTCGAGCAGGGTCCAGGTGTCCTTGAGGTGGTACTGCAACGAATTGCGCGTAGAGCTGAAATCCCCTTGCAGGTGCACCGGCTCATTGAACAGCGGCTCGCCGGCCGGGCTGCCGTCGGTGAGGTTGTAGCGCGCCTGCTGGCGGTTGAACACATCGGTCTCGGCCCACACCCCGGTGTCGATCTGGTGCTGGCCGATGTCCCATTGCAGCCCGGTGCGCCCGCCGAAGCGGTGGCCGCTGAGGGACGACAAACCGTATTGCACGCCCCGTGGGGCAAACAGGCCATCCACCGTGTTTTCGGCATTGTGCAGCGCCAGGGAGGTGGCGTAGGCCTCCGGGGACACGCCAAAGCCTTTCTTGGCCTCGTAGTAGAGGGTGGTGTAGTTGAGCAGGTCCGGGCGGATCTCGAACTGGCCGCCCAGGCTGTACAAGGTGTCGCGGCGCTGGTTCACCGCCTGTTTGTAGAACTGGTTGTAGTTGGTGTTGCTGTAGCGCACGCCGGGCACGCTCTCGGGTAAGTCGGGCAGGCTGCCGAGGTAGGCGAAGTAACGGCCCGAGCGACCGAACGGGTCATTGGCGCTGC
This sequence comes from Pseudomonas sp. Yb2C2, assembly GCF_052112325.1. Taxonomy (NCBI): domain Bacteria; kingdom Pseudomonadati; phylum Pseudomonadota; class Gammaproteobacteria; order Pseudomonadales; family Pseudomonadaceae; genus Pseudomonas; species Pseudomonas sp. Yb2C2. The sequence goes on from NZ_JAVAJK010000010.1 coordinate 95,481, forward strand.
CGTCGTACTGGGCGCTGCTCACGTAGGGCGAGTCGTAGTCGTAGAACGCGTTGTGCACGGCGCGCAGCCACACCTCGTCACGTTCACCGAAGCGATAGCGCACCTTGGCTTCCAGGTGTTCACGGTCGATGGTGCCGGGGCCGCGCCATAGGTCGCCGTCGATTTTCGAGCGGCTGAAATACGCCGACAGGCCCTGGTACTCGCCGCTTTGCAGCTTGACGAAACTGCGCCGCAGGCTGTCGCTGCCGAGGGTGTAGGACAGGCTGGCGCCCGGCTCGAGGGTGGGATTGCTGGTCTGGTAATCCACATACGGGCCCAGGGACGCATAGCCCGATTGCGACACGTCGCCCGCGCCGGTGGAGGCGGTGACCCGCTCGGTGTTTTCATTGTCGACGTAGCGATAGATCGGGCTGCCGCCGAACTGATCGGTACGTCCCAGGGGCACACCGTCGATGGAAAAGCCGATCTGCTGCAGGTTGAAGGCACGCACGAACACCGAGTTGCCGAACTCATACAGGCCCAGCGCATCGTTGACCTGCACGTTGAAACCGGGCAGCGCCTCGAGCATTTTCAGCCCCGAAGTGCCGGCCGGCGCCGACAGCAACGCCTGGTGCGAGATGCTCAGGGTATTGCTGATCTTGTCTTCGCCAATGGCGGCGCTGGCTTCAGTTACGCGGGCACCGACCACCTCGACTTTGCTCAGTCGGGGTTCGGTGGAATCGGCGGCCTGCGCCGCCCAACTTGAATCGGCGACCAACAGGCTGGCCAGCAGGGTCTTGCGGTACTGAGCAATCATTGTCTGTCCTTGGCAAGGGTGTGGCGTTAAAGCCCGGTGTGGGCTTGGGCGAGAAACTCGGGCTGGGCCCACTCGTGCACGCTGAAGTCGTTCTGCAGGAAGCCGCGTTGCACCAGGAAGTCCTTCTTCAGTTCCAGGGCCGCCAGGTTCTGCGGCGCCAGGTTCGGCACAAAATCCAGCTCGGCAATGGCGCGGCGGATAAACCCGGCGTCCGGCAGGAAGGTCACGCGGGTGAACAGCTCGGCGGCGGCATCGCGGTGCTGGTTGATCCAGCGCCCGGCGCGGATCGCGGCGCGCAGGAACGCCACCACCACCTGGGGGTGTTCTTCGGCAAAGGCGCGGTTGACGGTGGTGGCGTAGGGGCCGTTGTGGTTTTTCAGGGTCCAGTCCGGGTAGCGTTCCAGGTCTTCGATTACCGTGAATTCACCGCTGGCGAGCAGCGCCGGCACATGCCCGGCGGCGACATGCACCGCGTCCACACGGCCTTCGGCCAGGGCCTGCACCTCATGCCCGGGTTGGCCATGCTGCCCATGCAGTTGCGACCAGAACGCCGAAGGCCGCACCGCCGGCAGCAAGGTCTGCGGATCACCTTCATCCTCCAGCTCGATCAGGCGCACTTGCGACGGCTCCAGCCCGGCCAGTTGCAGGGCATTGAACAGGCCATGTTCGGCCAGCGCCTTGAGCACATCGACCCGCGCCTTGTTGCGGCTCACCGGTACGCCGATGCGCTTGCCGAACAGGTCGGCGACCTGGCGGATACGCCCCTCGGCACGCACCAGGATCTGCCCGGCGCGTTGGGTGGCGGTGCTGGCCACCAGCAACGTATCGGCCTGGTCGGCGCGCGCCCACAAGGCCGGCACTGCGCCGCCGTCGCGAATCAAGCGCGCTTCGCCATGGGTGAAGTGCGGCAGCCAACCGAGGTTGTCGGGCAGTGAGCGCAGGTAGATCGCGTCGGCGCCGACGCGTTGGTATTCCTCGTCCAGCCAACCGAGTTCAACGGCAATATTGGACGCGACCAGCAGCGGGCAAATGCTGTAATGGGTGGGCAGTGCTTGGCTCATGGCAGACTCCTTGGGGAATGGGGGGTGGTGCTCAGGCGTTCGAGGCCTTGTTGCAGGTCGGCGAGCAGGTCCTCGACGGCTTCAAGGCCTACGTGCAGGCGCAGCAACACGCCTGGTTCAATCAGTGCTGAAGGGTGGCGCTGCTGTTGGCGAATCAGACTCTCGAAACCGCCCCAGCTGGCGCCCATGGCGAACAACTGCAGGCTTTCCAGGAAGGCGTTGGTTTGGGGCTCGAAATGCGGCTTGAGGACCACGCCGAACAGCCCGGTGGAACCGAGGAAGTCGCGCTTGAACAGGTCGTGCCCGATGGCCCCCGGCAGCGCCGGGTGCAGCACCTGGGCCACTTCGGGACGCTGTTGCAGCCACTGCGCGACGGTGAGCGCCGCGCGCTGGTGCTGGCGCAGGCGTACACCCAGGGTGCGCAGGCCACGCAGGCCCAGGTAGGCGTCGTCGGCGCTGGCGATATAGCCCAGTTGGCGGACGGTCTCGCGCACCGTCGAATACAGGGTCTGGGTGGTGACGATCACGCCGAGCATCGCGTCGCTATGACCCACCAGGTACTTGGTGGCGGCATGAATCGAGATGTCCACGCCGTGGGCGAACGCCTTGAAGAACAGCGGCGTGGCCCAGGTGTTGTCGAGCATCAGCAATGCGCCGTGGGCATGGGCGGCACTGGCCAGGGCGGGAATGTCCTGGACCTCGAAGGTGCTGGAACCGGGTGCTTCGGCGTACACCAGGCGCGTATTCGGGCGCAGCAAGCCGGCGATGTCGGCACCGAGCATCGGCGCGAAGTACGTGGCCTCAATGCCATAGCGCGGCAGGATCTGGTCGAACACCTGGCGCGCATGCCAATAGCAATTGTCGGTCACCAGGATATGGTCGCCGGCCCGCGCCACTGCCAGCACCGCGCCGACAATCGCCGCCAGGCCGCTGGGCATGATCAGCCCGCGAAAGCCGCCTTCCAGCTGCGCCACGGCGTCTTCGAACGCGGCGGTGGTGGGGTTGCCGTTACGGCCGTAGATATGCCCGCGATAGTGCGGGTCGGCGGCCTGTTGCAGGTGGTTTTCGAGGGTGCCGGTGTCGGGCCAGATAAAGGTCGAGCTGCGATACACCGGGGTGTTGACGCTGCCTTCGTGGCTGGCGGGGTCGCGTCCCAACCGGGTCAGTAGGGTATCGTCATGCATGGGGTCAGTGCTCATGTGCGCTCCAGCCGTTTGGCCAGGCAGGAGAGGGGGTAGATGTAGACAAAGAAGGCGATGAACACCAAGCCGTAGGCGGGCAGCAGCAGGTCGTTGCGCAGTTGGGTGGACAGGTGCGATTGCACGGTGGTCATCAGCTCTTCCACCCCCAGCAGATTGGCCAGGGAGGTGGACATGGTCACCGCGCAATACAGGTTCATCCACGGCGCCACCAGGCTGGGCAGGGTCTGCGGGATGATCACGTGGCGCAGCGCCTGGCCGTGATGCATGCCCAGGGCCCGGGCGGCTTCCCATTGCCCCATCGGCACCGCGCGTACGGCGCCGCGCACGATCTCCGAGACATAGCCGACAGCGGGCAGGGCCAGGCCCAGCGCGACCTTGAGCCAATCCGGCAATTGCCACCAGCGCCCGGCCCAATGCACTTCATAGGGCAACAGGTAGGCCACGTAGAACATCACCACCAGCCACGGCAGGTTGCGCAGCAGGCGGCTCAGATGCCCGGCACCACGACGCAGGCGCGGCCGGGCGCTGACCTGCAGGCTGCCGAGCACGACACCGGCCAGCGTGGCCACCAGCATCGCGGTGACGCCCATGAGGATATTCAGGCCGAAGCCTTGCAGCAGCGCCGGCGCCCACTGCCACAACAGCGCGGGCCAGGACGGTTCAGGCAGCATCGGGCAACTCCTGGCCTGGCAGGCGCAGGTGGTTTTCCAGGCGGCGCAGCAGCCAACTGCTGGCGCCGATCAGCAGCAACCAGACCAGCAGCAAGACCTGCATCATCTCGGCGACGTTGAAGTTGTCCGACCAGATCCGATTGCTCGCATAGAGCAGTTCCGGCACCGCAATCGCGTAGGCAATCGAGGTCGACTTGATGGTTTGCACCACCGTATTGCCCATGGCCGGCAGGCTGTTGCGCAGCGCCAGCGGCAGCACGATATGGCGCAGTACCGTGGCGCCCTGCATGCCGAGGGCGGCGGCCGCGTCGAGGGTGGCGCGGGGCACGGCATCGATCCCGGCGCGCAGGTTCTCGGCCTGGAATGCACCGCTGTGCAGGGCGATCACGATGATCGCCCATTGCGTGCCGTTGAGCAGCCGCACGCTGGTGTCGTCCGCCAGCGGCAGCCAGGCGCCGACGCCGAAGTAGAAAAAGAACAGCTGCACCAACAGCGGCGTGTTGCGAAACAACGCGACGTACGCCGCGCTCAACTGGCGCCACGGCAAGCGGCGCGAACCCAGGCTGGCAGCGCCCCACACGCCGATCACCAGGGACAGGGCAATACTCGCCACCGACAGCAACAGTGTCAGGCCCAGGCCGAGCAGGAAGCGCTGGCGGTCCATCGGGTCCCACAGGATGCTCAGCGACAGGCCATGCTGTTCCAGCCACAGGCGCAGGTTGGCCTCACTCATGGCTGGCCCGCGCATGCTGCTGCGCTACCCAGGCATTCGGCGCCAGGCCGTAGCGCTGTTCCAGGCCGATGATCACGCCCTGGGCATGCCAGCCTTCGACAATACTCGACACCGCTGCCAACAACGCCGGCTGGCCCTTGCGCAAAGCAATGCCCCACGGCGCCGGATCCTGGCCCGGCAGCTTGACCTCGTAATCGGCCCATTCCGGCTGGCGCGCCAGGGCGCTGTACAACGCATCGTCACCCATCGCCCCCAGGCAACGGCTGTCGGCCACCGCCTTGCGCACTTCGGCCGTGCCGTTGAACGAGGCGAACTGCACGCCGTAGCGCGTTTCAAACGGGCGCACCCACACACTGGTGGCGGGCGCACACAGGGTCTTGCCGCGCAGGCTTTGCCAGTCCGGCACGGCGGTGCTTTTCGGCGCAAACACCGTGGCGGCCGAGCTGTAGAAACCGGGGCTGGCGAAATCCACTTCGCGCCGCCGTGCGGGGGTGTCGAGCAGGGACGTGACCAGCACTTCACAACGGCCCTGTTCGAGAAACAGCAAGCGGTTGAGCGGATTGACTTGCACAAGTTGCAGCTTGAGCGGCTGGCCGACCTTGGCAGACAACTGGCGTTGCAGGTCGACGATCAGGTCCAGGATCAACCCGCCGGGCTTGCCTTGGGCATCGAAGGTCTTGAAGGGGGGGAATTCGTCGCTGGTGCAGACGTTGAGGGTGCCACGGGATTGGGCCCGTTCCAGCAGGGGGGCGGCGTGGGCGTGGAGCGCGCCGAATGCAAAAATAACCAACAGCGCCCGCTGCCAAAGTGACTTGTCGTAAGGGCCGGAGGCAAGTCGAATCGTCGCACCGCCCCTTCCACTTTTATCAGGGCAACGAGTGAGCGCACTCATGTCGCACTCCAGCCCAGGCGCGACCGCTGCGCCGCGCCGCTGGGAAAGGGCTGCGGCGTACCGAGCTGCTGCGCCAGGAAGGTCAGGTAGGCCGCTTCTTCCAGGTTCACCAACAACCGCGTCGCCGCCAGCACGTCCCGCTCCGACCACGCAAACGGCCCGTGATTGGCCAGCAACGCCGCTGGCGCACGCGGATGTTCGCGTAACGCCGCCACCACCGGCTCCGGCGCATACCGCGGCCCCCACGCCGTCAGCGGCACCTCCTGGTCTTCATCCAGAATCCCCAGCAACTGCGTGGCATGGGGGCGCAACGCTCGGCCGGCAATCGCGAAGGCGGTGAGATACGGCGAGTGCGTGTGAATCACCGCATTCACCGAGGGCCGCTCGCGGTAGATCGCCACGTGCAGCGCCGCCACTTCCTTGAGGTTGTCGGTGAGGCTGCCCTGGCTGTGTTGCAGGTCGAAATCGACAATCGCCGCCACGCCACTGTCGGCGCCGCTGAGCGAGGCGATCACCAGCCGTGCTTCGCCGGGAATACGCAGGCTGATATTGCCCGCCTCATTGCTCGACAACACCTGGTGCTTGATCAGCAGTTGCTTGGCCAGGGCAAAGTCGTGTTCGAACACTTGGGTAAAACGCACAGGATCAAAGCTCATGGGAACTCCTTGGTTGAGTCAGAAGCGGTAGTCGGCTTTCACGTAGTAGAAGGCGCCTTCGGCACCGGCCGGGGAGATGCTCTGGTAGGCCACGCGCCCGCCGACAAAGCGGTTGGCCGCGGCGATCTTGTCCGGGTAACTGTCGAAAATATTGTTGCCGCCCAGGGTCAGGGTGAGCGCCTGGTTGATGTCGTAGGACAGGCTGGCGTTGCTCACCCATTGCGCCGAAAAGGTCTGGTCGCGGGCTTCGCCAAGGTTGGAATCGAGGGTGTAGGTGCCGTAGCGAATCGTGTTGACGCTCGCCTGCCAGGCGCCCTTGTGCCAGTCGGCACCGAGGATCAGCTTGCTGTTGGGCGAGGCGCTTTCCACATAGCTCAGGGCTTCGCGATTGATCAGGGTGATGCCGGTGCCGGCCAGCGGGCCGGGGTTGTCCTTGATGTCGGTGACCTGGGTCTTGCTGTAGTTGAAGGCGCCGTTGAGGGTCAACTGGCTGGCGTCGGCCAGGTCCAGGCGATAGTGGGCGGCGAGGTCCACGCCGCTGGTCTTGGTGTCGAGTGCATTGGTGAAAAAACTCACCCCGGAGTAGTTGCCATAGCCTTGGTTGGCGAGGATCTGGCTGACCTGGGGGCCGCTGAGGGTTTCCGACAGGGCAATGCGGTCCTTGATGCGGATGTGGTACGCATCGAGGCTGACACTTGCACGCTCGAGCGGCTGCCAGACCACGCCGAGGGACAGGCTGGTGGATTTTTCCGGCTTCAGGTCACTGGCGCCCAAGGCGCGGGCGACCGGGGTGTTCACGCTGACGGTGCCGACCTGGTAGGCGGTGGGGTCGCCGGCCTTGAACTCGGTCTGGGTCGCCGAGGTGCCGATCTGCCCCAGGGTGGGCGCGCGGTAGCCGCTGCTCAGGGTCGAGCGCAGGCCCCATTGCGGGGTGAAGTCGTAGCGCGCGGAGAACTTGCCGGTGCTGGTGGTACCGAAGTCGTCGTAGTGCTCGCTGCGCCCGGCCAGGCCCAGTTGCAGTTTGTCGGTGACTTGCTGCTCCAGGCCCAGGTAGCCGCCGAACACATGGCGGGCGTAGCGGCCTTCGTCGCTGTCCTGGGTGCCGGGGAAGCCCTGGGCGCCGCCGGCACGGGCGGGCAGGGCGCTGCCGTGGGTCCAGGAGGCGAGGTCGCCGGCGATCACTTCATAGGCTTCGTTGCGCCACGCCAGGCCGCTGGAGAACACCAGCGGGCCTGCGCCCCAGCCGACCTTGAGTTCCTTGATGTGGTCCAGGCCGACGTTGGTTTGCTCATTGACCAGCGCCCCGGCATTGAAGCTCGTCGGGCTCGCGGCGCCGAGGCTGGCGTTGAGCGAATCGCTGAGGTGATAGTCGATGCGGTTGCGCCCGTAGTTGGCACTGAGGTCAAAGCTGCCAAGTTGCTCATCGCGAATCTTCACGCCGCCGGTGACCGAGGCATCCCGCGAGCGCACGTCGAGCAGTGGCAGGAAACCGTTGGGGTACACGGCCACCAGGTTGTTGGGGTCGATGGGGCGGCGAAAGGTTGCCTGGGATTCGCCGGTACGGTCCTGGTAGGTGGCGAAGCCGTACAGGTCGACCGTGTCGCTCAGGGACAGGCCGCTGTTCAGCGCCAGGTTCCAGTCTTCAAGGCCCGGCGAGCCGTAGCGCCAATGGCGGTCGGCATCCGCTTCACGGGCGTCGCCGCTGGGGTAGAACTGCCGACCATCGGTGCCGCCGGTGGAGGTGCGTTCGCTGCGCAGGCCTTCGCCACTGAGGGTGAGGAAGCCATCGCCGGGCAAGGTGAAACCGCTCCAGCCCCCCACCGACCGGCGAAAGCCATCGCCCTTGGTGTACTGGCCGAAGGTGCTTTGCACGGCGCCGCCGTGGTCCTGCTCCTTGAGCACGATATTGACCACCCCGGCAATCGCATCCGAGCCGTATTGGGCCGAGGCGCCATCGCGCAGCACTTCGATATGGTCGACGGCGCTGACGGGAATCGTCGACAAGTCCACCGCCTGTGAGCCACGCCCCAGGGTGGCCTTGGTGTTGACGAACGCCGAGGCATGCCGACGCTTGCCATTGACCAGCACCAGCACCTGGTCGGCGGCCAACCCACGTAACGACACCGGCCGCTGCGACGACACGCCATCGGTGCCGTTGACCTGCGGGTAGTTCACCGACGGCACCAGGGTTTCCAGGGCCTTGGCCAGGTTATCGGTGCCGGCGCGCTGCAGTTGCTCGCTGCTGATCACATCCACGGGGGCCGCGCTTTGCAGTGCGGTGACGTCGCTGCGCCGGGTGCCGATCACCTCCACGGATTTCAGGCGTGGCGCCAGCGGTTGGCTGTTGGCCGCCGCTGCAGGGTCGGCCAGTCGATGGATCAATACCGCGCCGCTGGCCGTCTGGCTGAAGCCCAACGGGGAGCCGCCCAAGGCAATGCCCAGCGCCTGTTCCTGGCTCAGTCGGCCCTGGATCGCGCGGCTCCCACGGCCTTCCACCAGCGGCGGGTCGAAGGCGATAGGGTGGCCGCTTTGCTGGGAGATGCTCAGCAGCACCTCATCCAGGGGGCCTGCGGGGATATTGAAGTCAATCACCCGTTGTACCGACGCCGCGTCGTTTTGCGCCAACGCCAGGCTTGGCAGCGTCAGCCCGCCCATGGCCAATGCACACGCCAAAGGCGCCAGGGTGAATCCTGTTTTCAACATGTGAATCTGCTCCGGGTCGTGATGTTCTTTACGACCTTGAGCAACTTCGCGTGTGGATTTTCACTACTAAGTTAGAACGATTAGTTGGGTGTCTAGATGATTTAGTTGCGCTTATAAGCTTCGATCAAATGGGTCTAAGTGCGCAGTGAAAATATAAGGGACTATCTGCACAAGGGTACTGACAGCCAGAACGGGTTGTCCGCGCAAAGCATACAACGTTCACCGCGATGAACGTGTACGGCGGTCTGCACGCTTACGGAGAAGCTCATCAGGAGACAGATACCCATGTCTGAAGTGCAAGTTCTACAGGTTCATGTCCAACGACCTAGCCGTTCGGTCAGTTGTGGAGAAAAAACGTTTCAGCTTAGCCTTCTCGCGGTAATCAAAGGAGGAGATTGCTATGTCTGAAGCCCTGGCTATTCGTTGCGAAAACACCGTGCCGCGCAGCATGGTGCACCGTGCCGCCGTCAGCGAAGTGTTCCTGACCGGCGCGGAACTGGTAAAGGAAGGACACTTTCGCTGCAGCGCCCAACTACCGCGTACCCACAGTTACTTCAGTGAACATACCCACCGCGCCGCCCACTACGACATGCTGTTATTGCTGGAAGTATTCCGCCAGGCGTCAATTTATATCTCCCATGCGTTCCTCGACGTCAGCGCCCAGGACAAGTTTATCTACCTGGACAGTGTGACCCGCGTGACCGACCGGAGTTTATTGGTGGTGGGGGATCGTCCGGCATCCGCCGAGATCGATGTCTACGTGGTGGATGAATACCTGCGCCACGGCGAGCGCAGTGGCGTGACCCTGAACATGTCCCTGAGCATCAATGGCGAAGTGGCTGCACGCCACGAACGCATGAGCATTCGCTGGATGAGCGGCGCGGCCTGGAACAAGATGCGTGCCCGTGGCCTGGCGGCGATTCCCGCCAACGCCGACCCATTGGCACAGTTGCCGCCACCCTTGAGTCCATCCGCCGTAGGGCGTCACTGGCTGAACAATGTGGTGCTCGGCCGTGAACTGGAGCAGGGCGCCGCGACGCTGGTGGCGCCGCTGATCGTCGATCTGAACAATCCGGCGATCTTCGACCACCCCCTCGACCATATCCCCGGCATGCTGTTGCTCGAAGGCTTCCGCCAAGTGGCGCTGGTGGCGGCGGACCGGCAGTTGCAGGTGGGCCCCGAGCAGTTGCTGTTATCCCGCTGCCATGTGGTGTTCACCCGCTTCGGTGAGTTTGGTTTGCCAACCCAGGTCCGTGCGGACCTGACCTCCCTGGCCCGCGACGAACACGGTCGCATCACCCTGGCGCTGGAGGTCGAGCAGGGCGGCGCGGTGATTGCCACCGCTGAGCTGGAATTGCTGCCGCTGGTCGCCAGCCAACCCTTGGCCCTGGTGGCGGGAGGTGTGCGATGAGCGACCTGCAATTTATCTGGTTCGATTTCGGTGGCGTGCTGTCGCCGCCGATTCCGGCGCTGTTCGAGCAATACCAGGTCAAGACCGGCCTGGCCCCGCACGTGCTGCAACAGGCCATGGGCGATGTGGCCGATGAGTTGGGCGTGCCCATGCTCGCGCCGGTGGAGAGTGCCTTGCTCACCGAGCGCGAGTGGGGCGAGCGCCTGGCGCAGGCCCTGCGTCGCCGTGACCCGCAGGTCGATTTATCCCGCGCTCACCTGCACACCTTCGGCGCGCAATGGTTCGCCGGGGTGCCGGCCAATGCGCCGCTGGTGGCCGCCGTGCGCGCACTCAAGCGTGCCGGTTTTCGCGTCGGCATCCTCACCAACAACGTGGTGGAGTGGGAGCGGCATTGGCGGGCGATGGTGGGCCTGGATGAGGTGGTGGACCTGATCGTCGATTCCAGCCAGGAGCGCAGCCGCAAGCCGGAGCCGGCGTTCTTCCAGGTGGCGACTGCGCGCTCGGGCGTCGCACCGCAGCACAGCCTGTTGATCGACGACGTCGCGGAAAACATCGACGCCGCCGCCGCGCTTGGCTGGCAAGTGCTGCACTTCATCGACAACCACCAGGCGCTCGCCCAGCTGCAGCGCCTCACCGCTGTCAGCCTGTTGCAACCTGCCGTGGAGCCTGCCTGATGAATATCGCCGTGATCGCCAGACCCGAGGTCACCGTGGCACGCATCCCGCAGTTGGATGCACCGCCGGCCTATCAACCCGCCAGCCCCGCCAATGGCCTGCCGAGGATTCTGCTGCCCAGCGGCCACCTGGCCTTTCACCTGACCCGTTACGAACACGTGCAGGCGTTGCTGCTGGATAACCGTGCGATACGCGCGCCGTGCAACGAAGAAGACGGCGCGAGCTTTTTGCCGACCATCACGCCGCCTGAACTGCTGCTCAACAATGACATCCCCGACCATGGTCGCCTGCGCAAGGTGGTGGCCCGGGACTTCAGCCCCAGTGGCGTGGCGTTGCTGCGCGACAAGGTGGAACACGCCACCCATGAACGCCTCGATGTATTGCAGCGCCAGGCGCCCGGTGCCGATCTGTTTGCCCAGGTGCTTGACCACATCCCCGCCACCGTGGATTGCCAGTTGCTCGGCATCCCCTTGAGTGACCGTGAGTATTACCGGCCCCTCAGCCACACCGTGCAGGTGGCGTCGGATGCGGATGTACCGGAGCTGCTGAACCAGTTCTGGGGCGTGTACAACTACCTGACGGACCTGGTGACCGGTGCGCGGCCCACCGATCCCGATGGGCTGATCCAGCGCTTCGTCGCGACCCGTGCCGACAGCGAGCCGCCGCTCAACGACAAGGAGCTGGTGGGCATCCTCCTGGGGGTATTGATCGGCGGCGACCAGAACATCCTCACGGTGCTGACCAAATCGGTGTACACCCTGTTGGCGGCCCCTGAGCTGTGGCAGCAATTGGTCGACGATCCGGCGCTGATCCCGGAGGCGGTCGAAGAACTGCTGCGCCTGATTCCCCTGGGCACCATCTCGACCTTCCCGCGCCTGGCCAGCGTCGACCTGGAAGGGCCGTGGGGGCTGATTCCCGCAGGCAGCATCATTTACGCCGATGCGTTTGCCGCCAACCGTGATCCGGCGGCGTTCCCCGAGCCCCTGGCGATCCGCCTGGACCGCAAGGGTGCGCGGCATTTGCAGTTCGGCTACGGCATGCATAACTGCATGGGTGCCGCCCTGGCGCGCCTGGAAATCACCACGGTGTTGCAAATCCTCGTGCAGCGCTTCCCGAACCTGCGCCTGGCGGTGCCGGCGGACCAGGTGCCCTGGGTCGACGGCATCATCCTGCGCCGTCCTGCCCGCTTGCCGGTGCACGGCTTCACTTCAACCTGACCTTGGAAGGACCCATGAAAACGACCTTTGCCGATACGGCTCTACTGACCATCATCCTGCTGGCGATCTTCGTCGTGCCCAGTTCCATCTCGGGTACGGCGCTCGCGTTGCCGGCCATCGGCGCCGACATCCAGGCGCCGTTGACCAGCCTGCAATGGGTGGTCAATGCGTTCAACCTGGCGTTTGCCTGCTTCACCCTGGCGTGGGGCGCGCTGGCGGATCGGCTCGGGCGCAAACGCTGTTTTGTCGCCGGCGCTTCGCTGTACGTGGTGGCCTCGGTGCTGTCCGCCGTGGCCGAGAGTGCCTGGCTGCTGGATGCGGCGCGGGGGCTGGCGGGCATCGGGGCGGCGGCGATCTTTTCCTGCGGCATCGCGATTTTGTCCACCCACTTCAGCGGCCCGGCGCGGCTGCGCGCGTTTGCCCTGTTCGGCACCGTTGCCGGCCTGGGCGTGAGCCTGGGCCCGACCTTGTCCGGCCTGCTGCTGGACAGCGTCGGCTGGCGCGCGATTTTCTGGGCCCATGGGGTGACCCTGGTGATCGTGCTGCTGGGCAGCCCGTTGATTACCCGCGATGGCGTGCTGGCTGAACACACCGCGCGCTTCGATGTGCCGGGTGCGACGCTGTTTGTGCTGGCATTGTTGGCGCTGATGGTGGCGATTGTGCAGGGCTCGCAATGGGGCTGGAGCAGCCGCGGTGTACTCGGCCTGGTGGCGGTCGCCGTGGTGCTGTTGGCGGTGTTTACCTGGCAGGAGCGTCGCCACCTGCAGCCGATGCTCGACCTGTCGCTGCTGGCGCGCGGGCCCTTTGTCGGCCTGGCGCTGGTCACCGTGGCGGCGTCGTTCGGCTTTGTGACCTTGCTCACGTACCTGCCGAGCTACCTGTTCGGCGTGCTGCAATTGAGCGCGACCCATGCGGGCCTGGCGATGTTGCTGCTGACGGTGCCGATGCTGTTTTGCCCGATCCTGGCGGGCAAGTGGGCGGCACGCGGGGTGTCGGCGATCGGCATTCTCAAGGCCAGCCTGATTGCGTTGTTGGTCGGTGTGGTGGCGTTGGCGCTGGTCAGCCAGGTCGGTGTGGCGCTGTGGCAACTGGCAGTGCCGCTGTTGCTGGTGGGCATCGGCATGGGCCTGTCGGCCGGGCTGGTGGATGGCCTGGCGCTCAAGACCGTGCCGGAGCAGAAGGCCGGGATGGCGGCGGGCCTGCTCAACACCTTCCGCCTGGGCAGTGAGGCGATTGCGGTGGCCTTGTATGGCTCGCTGCTGGCGACTTTGCTCGACAGCCAGTTGCGCGGCACGTTGAGCCGCCTGGCGCCCGACCCGGCGACCCTGCAACGCTGGATCGACGACGTCGCCGCCGGCAATCTCACCGGGTCCCTGCAAACCCTGGGCGCGGAGCAGGCGGGGGCGGTGCACAGCCTGTTTATCGGCGGCTATGACAGTGCCTTCCATGGCGTGCTCTGGGCGCTGGCGGTGATCCTGCTGGTGCTGACCGTGGTGGTCACCTGGCTGGTACGCCCATTGCGCGAACAGGAACGCAGCGAGGCGCAACTGGCCGCCCACTGAGCCAGGCGCCGCACCGCCTGCGATGCCCGCAGGCGGTGCTTTGGCGTGCCGGTAAAGGCGCCGAAGGTTATGCAAAAAATGCAGTTCGATGGCTTTTTTTATTCTTTTATCTGGTGATGCCCCCTGGGGCAAACTGGACTCACCTGCCCGGACGCAGGTCTACCTCAAACCGACAGGCCCACCACCACTTGTCCGCTGGCGTGTGCAGTCCATGAAGATTATGGACCTATGGACCCGAATGCTTTGCTCAAGACCCGCCTTATCGGCCAGATTTTCCAGCAGCACTACAGCTGGTTGTGTGCGCGTTTGTCGTACCGCACCGGTTGCAGCCACAGCGCCGAGGACATCGCCGCCGAGACCTTCCTCAAGGTGTGGATGCTGCCCGACCCCACGGCCATTCGCGAACCGCGCGCGCTGCTGACCACCATCGCCCAGCGCCTGATGTACGAGAGCTGGCGCCGACGCGACCTGGAAAAAGCCTACTTGCAGATCCTGGCCGACGTGCCCGAACACGTGCACCCATCACCCCAGGAACAACTGATTCTGATCGAGAGCCTGTTGGCCATCGACCGGCTGCTGGACGGCCTGTCGGGGCAAGCCAAGGCGGTGTTCGTGCACAGCCAGTTGGACGGCATGACCTACACGCAGATCAGTGAACGCCTGGGCCTGTCCCTGGGGCGCATCCACCAATTGATGACCCAGGCCCTGCGCGCCTGTTACCTGGGGTTGAGCGAGTGAGCAAACAGCCTTTGAACGACCCGGTGGCCGAGGAAGCCATCGGCTGGCTGGTGCAGATCCAGTCCGGCGACTTCAGCCCCGCCCAGCAGCAGGCGCTGGATGAATGGCGGGGCACCTCGGCCCATCATCGCCAGGTATACGCGCAACTGCTCGCCGGCCTCGATCAGCTCAAGGCCTCACCCTGGCGCGGGCGCTCCAGCGCGCAGTTGCTGCGCAGCCTGGAGCAACCCAACAGCCGTCGCGCATTTCTGCGTACCAGTCTGTGTGCGCTGGGACTGGCGGCCGGCGCGGGGTGGGGCTGGCGTTTTGAAGACGCGGGGCAGACCTACGCCACCGGCACCGCCGAGCGTCGCACCTGGCAACTGGCCGATGGCAGCACCCTCAAGCTCAATGCCCGCAGCGAGGTGGTCTCGACGTTGGCCGGGGACGCGCACAGCCTTGAACTGCGCACCGGCGAAATGCTGGTGAACCTGCTGCGTCCGCTGCAGGTCAAGACCCGCGCCGCCCATATCAGTGCCACCACGGGCCGCCTGATGCTGAGTGAACAGGACGGCGCGATGCGCCTGGTCACCCTGGATGCCGATGCGGTGCTGCACTTCGACGGCGGTGCACAGCAACGGGTGGCCATGCACCAGAGCACGCTGTTCGACCACCAGCGCATCCTCACCCAAGTGCCCATGGCCGCCACCGAAACCGCCTGGCTCGACGGCTGGCTGGTGGTGCGCAACCAGACACTGGCCAGCGTGGTGGAAGCGATCCGGCCCTACCGCAAGGGCATCGTGCGCCTGGATGCCGCGGTGGCGCAGCTGCGCGTGAGTGGCCGGTTCCCGCTGGATGATGCGCGCCAGACCCTGGAGGCCTTGGAGCAAAGCTTGCCGATCAGGGTGACGCAGTGGGGTGGGGTGCTGGTGTTGATCGGGGCGCGGGCCTAGGGGCCGGTCAGGCGCATGGATGGCTGCCGGGGTTATTTCATGTCCCTTGCCTGCACCCACAACACGGCGTCCTGGGACAAAGGTTTGCCCTTATAGGTTTTCGTTGCCCCTATGTTCAGTGCCGCAATGCCCCACCAGCCGGCACGGGGCAGGCCGAGGGTGACGACCCCCTGGGCATCCGCATACGTACTCAGGGATTTGAACGAGGCTTGGGGGGCCGTGACATGGTCCTGCTGGCCGAAGGCGTTGTTTTTGATGTCGACGGAGTGGTTGAGGTATTCGATTTCAACCTCGGCGAACGGCACCGGCTTGCCGTCGGCCAGCACCACGGCACGGAACACGCCGCCGGTCCAGTTGGCATAGGGCTTGTTCAGCGGTTGGATCTCAACCGGTAGCCCCTGGGGTTCCGACCAGTTGCCGGGGACGCCGCCGACGTTCACGATCAGTTTGGTGAACTGCTGGATGTACACGCCTTCGGCGGTTTCCAGGTAGGGTTCGGGTTCGAGTACGAACACATGGTCACCCAGGGAACGCACCAGCTCCCGTGGGATCGATGCACGGTAGGCGGTGGCCTGGTTGTCGCGACTCTGCCACTGCACCGGTCGCAGGTATTTGCGCAGGTCGATTTTTTCTGCGCCGTGGGCGCTGGTGTGGTTGAAGGCGAGGGGTTCGCCCATGACCATGGTCGGTCCGGCGGAGAACGGGTGGGTGAACACGATGGCGAATTCCAGGTTGTCCGCGCGGGGCAGCGCCGTGTCCTCCACGTAGAGCATCTGGAAATGCGCCTGCGCGGCGCAGGTCATGCAACCGAAGGCCGTGGCGGCAAAGGCTTGGAGCAGTCGTCGTTTGATGGTCATGGTCGATTTCACTGTGTAATGTCGGAGGATTGGATCGTGGCGCCATGGTTCTCGCCACCGAGGAACTCCACGGAGTAGGCTCCGGCCGGGGCCTGGAATGTGAAGCTGTTGTCCTGGTCCACGGTGCCTTCGAGCAACACCCTGTTGCGGGTGTCCTGGACATGGATTTTGCGACCCACGGCGGAGCTGCCATCGGTGTAACCCGCCTCACACTTCACCCAGTTGTCGTGCTCGATATAGCAGTCGAACACGGGGCCATGGGCTGCGGCGGCCTGGCAGAACAGCAGTGCGCCGGCCAGCAGGATCGGGTGGAGCACATCTCGCGTTTTCATAAGGTTTTCAGTCTCCATGGTCAACGTTGATCACTGGGGCGTCGCGGCTTGAACGGTCGCGAAGGCCGCCAGCAAGGCATCCAGGTTCGTACCCAGCAGCGCCTCGTAGCCGTTGGCCGTGTTGGCGAGCAGGCCGGGGTTGCCGATGTCCAGGATCAGCAGGTGGGCGCCGCCGTCCTCGATGGCCTGGGCAATCCTGGCGTCGGGCGCCCACTTGTGCACCACCGCGCGGATCTCGCGCTCGCGCAGGTAGAGGGTCAGGGCGGCAAGGTCGGCGTCAGTCCAGTCGATGTCCTGGCGCACGAACCAACCGTCCACATACACGCCGAACTCGCCGAACAGGTAGACCGGCTCGCTGGCCAGCGACAGCACGCGCAGGTCCGGCACCTGCAGCAGCCGGGCACCGTAGTCGGCCTTCAGTTGGCGCAAGCGGCCGTCGAGTGCGGCGAGGTTGCGCTCGATCCGCGGCGCATCGGCGGGTGACAGGCGCGCCAGGTCGGCCGCGATCAGCGCCGACATGCGCATGGCATTGACCGGGCCGAGCCAGGCGTAGGGTGACGGGCCGCCATCGCCGTTGCGGTTGCCGGCCCAGGGCACATCGTTCGAGGGCGTGCGGGTCACGGCGACGCCCGGTTTGAGGCTGTCCCATGAGCGCGACGCATCGATCTCGACGAGGCGCAGGTTGTGGCGTCGAGCCGTTGCATACAGCGGGTCAGCGCGCCACAGGCTGCTCAGGGTGACCACCGCCACGGCGTTCTGGAACACGGCCGGCTCCAGGCGTGACAGCGCGTTGGCCTGGCTTTCCATGGGCACGGCGGCGTCCAGTGGCACACGTACCACTTCGATCCGGGTGCCTTCGCCGAGTGTCGAAGTCAGCGCATACAGCGCCGGCAGGGCGACCAGTACCTGTTGCTGGCCGACCTGCGCAAAGGCCGACGGCAGGCCGCCCAGCAGCACCGCCAGCAATGCCAGCCAGGGCCGCATGGATCGATTGAACCCGGTCATACGCTGGCCCCCCTGAACTGCGGCGCGGTACTGCGGATAAGGATGGTGAACGCAAACACCAAGGCTGCGACGATCACGATGGCGCCGCCCGTGGGCACGGGAATATGGAACTGCATCGGCGCCAGAATGCCGACCACACAGGAAAAGCTCGCAATCACCACGGCCCACGTGACCAGGCCCGGCAGTGAGTGGCTGATGTTGCGGGCCGCCGCTGCCGGTATCAGCAACAGGGCCTCCACCAGCACGGCGCCGATGATCTTCAGGCAGGCGACCGTGACCAGGGTGACCAGCACCACGAACAGGTACTCGACGCTGCGCACCTTCACGCCACGGGCATGGGCCAGGCTCGGATTGAGGCTGGAGAGCAGCATGCCGTTGTAGAGGGGCAGCCCGATCAGCGCACACATCACCGTCACGCCCAGCAGCACGTTCATGTCGGTATGGTCCACCGCCAGGATCGAGCCGAACAGCACACCTTCCATGACGTGTGTGTTGATTTTTGCCGACACGAACAGCAGCAACGAAGCACCCACCGCCAGCGAGATGGACAGGAACACGCCGATCAGCGTGTCATTGGCCAGGGTGGTGCGATGCTGCGTGTACTTGAGGGTCAGGGCAAACAGCAGGCAGAAGCCGAACATCGAAAAGTACGGCGAGGTGTAGGATTCGCCGACCAGCACGCCAATCGCCACGCCGGTCATCGCCGCATTGCCCACGGATTGGCTGAAGAACGCCATCCGCTTGATCATCACCATCGACCCCAGCACACCCAGCAACGGTCCGATCAGCACTGAGCACATCAGCGCGTTGATCACGAACTCGTACTCGAACGGTTGCGGCAGCAGGTGACTCGCGGCGAGCGCCTGCAGGTGGTCGCGGATAAAGTCGTACAAGGCATTCATCGAATGGCCTCCAGGCGGTTGTCGATCTGATCGGCGGGGCCGTGAAACAGCACCCGTTGGTTGATAACGGTCACGGACTGCGCGATTCGCTTGACCTGTTCCAGGTCGTGGTTGATCCACAGGATCGTCACTCCACGGCCGTTCAGTTCGGCCACCAGCGCCTCCACCAGGCGCACACCGGCTTCGTCGATCCCGGCGGTCGGTTCATCGAGGATCAGCAGCCACGGCGCCGGGCTGATTGCCTGGGCCAGCAGCACGCGCTGGCGCTGGCCGCCGGACAGGCTGCCAAACGGCTTTTTACCCATCCCCGCCATGCCGGTCCGCGCCAGGGCCTGGGCGTTGGCCGCCCTGGCGGCGCGGCCTGCGCCGAGAAAGGCCGGCCGGCGTTGACCGAGCATGGCCATGAGGTCGTTGACCGTCATCGGCACGTTGCGGTCGAAGTCCGGCAATTGCGGGACATAGCCCATGGGCGTGGTGACCTCACCCTCGAAGCGGATCGCCCCCGTATGCGGCATCTGCCCCAGCAGCGCACGCACCAGTGAGGTCTTGCCGCCGCCGTTGGGGCCTACCAGGCAGTGCAAGGCGCCGGCTTCAATGCGCATCGTTACCTGGTCGAGCACCTGCGTACCTCCCAGTCGCAGGGAGACGTTGTCGAACACAATGGCGGGGCCGCGCATCCCGTAGTCCTCCTTCAGCGCATTCATTGCTGGGTGTACTCAACGGCTTGCGCCAGGGTTTCGAGGTTGTCGCGCATCGCCACCTCGAATTCGTCAGCGCTGTAGGTATCCCCGGTGATATGGGACAGGGCGAACACCTTCACGCCGGTCGCGGCTTCGATGGGCTTGGCCAGGTCGAGGGAAAAGTTCTTCTCGGCGAACAGCACCTTGACGTTGGCCTTCTTGATCGCCTCGATGGTGTTGGCCAATTGGCGTGCCGTCGGCGCGACGCCGTGGCGCGGCTCGATCACCGCGCTCACGAACAGGCCGAACTCCTGCATCATGTAGTCGTAGCCGGCATGGGTTGTCGCGCAGCGGAACGACGACAGGTCCAGCGCGGCGAAGCGCGTCATGAAGCCGGCGCGCAGCTCGCGGATACGGCCCGCATACGCCAGGGCATTTTTTCGATACACCGCGGCGTTGTCCGGGTCCAGCTCTCCGAGCCGGCGAGCGATCTCGAACACCTGCTGTATCGCCGCCGTGGTGGAGACGAAGGTGTGCGGGTTGACCACCTTGACGCCTTCCTGGTCGCCACCGATGGGAATCAGCGCCACCGTGGCATTTGCCTGGATAATCGGCAGCGTCTGCGTGCGGCCGGCAGCCTTGATGATCTGGAAGGCCCATTCATCGTGGCCGATGCCGTTGACCACCAGCACATCGATATTCATCGCGCGGGTAATGTCATCGGGCTGCGGCTGGTAGTTGTGCGGGTTGGCCTCTGCCGGGATCAGCGCAATGACTTCGGCCCGATCGCCGACGATATTGGCCACGAAACTGTAGTAGGGATGCAGGGTGATGCCGATCCTGAGTTTCTTCGCCGAGGCGAAGGCCGGGCCGGCGAGTGCGATGGCGGGTATCAGCACCAGCAGCGCGATGCAGCGGCGCCACAGGGCGCGGTGTTTCAGGGCAACAGTCATGGCTGGGTTCCTTTTACGTGTTCGATTTCGCTGGCGCCGTCGTAGGGGATGACTTGGCGCCAGCCTTCGCCGACCAGGGATTCGGGCTTGACGATGGCGGGGTAGGGCGCGTTCGGGTCACGGTGGACCCAGATCGTCGCCTGGTTGGCCCACATCACCCCGGCATGGGCGTGACCGATGACCAGCAGGTAGGCGCTCTGACCCGGTGCATGGCCGCCGGAGCCGTAGTAGACCGTCGCGCCCTGGCCCTGGGTGGCCTGGGACACGTCGCTGACGGGCTGGTCCGCCACATGGGCATCCTCGTCGCCACCCTGATGGGCCAGGTGGGAACCGGGCAGGATCAATTGCCAGTGCACCTCGCCATTGGCCTTCCAGAAGGCGTCACGGTAGAAGGGCGGCAACAGCAGTTTCTGCGCGCGCTCCAGGGTGATCCAGCCGCCGGTATCGTTGTTGGACCAGATGATTTCTTCACCGGCGGGCAACAGCGCGCTGTGAATCGCCTGGTCGACCGCACCCAAGCCATCGAAGGAGCGCACCTGCCAGCTCAGCGGGGTGGGCGGGCCCACTCTTTCCGGGCGCAGCAGCACATAGCCGGCCACACCGGCGACGACGGCCAGGGTCGCCAGCACCAGGGCCAGGGACTCCCAGCCGCCGGAGCGCGGGCGCACCTGTGTGATTGCAGTGCTCGGGCGCGCCATCAGAGGAACGCAATCCAGCGGCCCAGGAACACCACCCCGGCCCACAACAGCAATGAGCTGAAGCCGGCGATGCGCGCCTGGCCGGGCGGTGGCAGCGTCGTGTCCCATTCGGCGATTCGACGAAAGGCCCCCAGGTGGAAGACGGCCATGTTGATCCCCGCCAGCATCAACAGGCCCATCTTGAACAGGAACGCGGTGTTCTGCACATAGGTGGTGCCGTTGGCGCAGAACATCAGCAGGCCGGTGATCACACAGACCACGAATGCGGCCCAGGTGTACGGCAGCAAATCCTGGATCAGCTTCAGCGCGCCGCGCCGATGGGCGGCCACGCCCAGCAGGCGCAGGTCGACCACGGCAATGGTGCCGTAGACGATGGCGATGCCGATCACATGCACCGACTCCAGCATCGGGAACGCCGAGCCTGACTCGCGAATGAACGTCGCGACCGGGATGTCCTGGACGGCTTGCAGCAGGGGTTGAATATCCATGGCGAATACCTGAGAACGTGGGTTGAAAACGCTTAGATCGTGTAGGCGATCCAGCGACCGCAGATGATCACGACGCACCACAGGCCGATCGATAGCCACGCAAAGGCCTTGACCGGGCGCGACGCGTCGCCGCCGGCCTGGCCGGCAGGACGCAGCAGGGGGCGGCGCAGCAGCCAGGTCACACTGAACGCCGTCACCACCAGCACCATCTTCAGCCAGAACGTCGAGTTGACGAGGACCCGGTCAGGCTCGGCGATGATCATCACCAACCCGGTACACAGCAGCACGATCAGCGCGTTGCGCATCCACGGGTAGTAACGGCGTACGACGCCGCGCAAGGGCTCGTCGCCGGCGAATACCCCCGCCAGTCGCAGATCGGAAATCAGCGCGCAGCCGAAGAGCACGGTGATGGCGATGATATGAATGCTCTGCACCGTGGGGATGACCCACAGGATGTCGCGGATGGCAGTGCTCAACGGCGACGCATAGATCCAGGCAATGATGAGTGAAGAGGACATCGGCTTTTCTTCCGCAGTGGCTTAGAAATCTTGGGGGGTGGCGATCGGATGCAGGCCCGCCGCATCTTCCGGCAGCAAGTACCCTTCCTTGATCGAAACGGCTTTGGCGTCTTCGAACTTCTGGGCGTAGCGGCCGAAATTTCCATAGCGCCGGCCCAGCACGTCCTTCGAGTAGGGCACCTTGGTGTCGTAGATCAGCCCGCAGCCGGTCTCCTGATCGGTGAGGTAGCTGGCGCTGGGGACCTGGACCCACGGCGGGCGCACGCCGCCCTGCAGGTTGCCGGTGGCGGGCGCGCGGGCGGCGGCCTTGCCATCGCGCACCACCCGGGGGGCGGTGGGCATGGGCTTGCCTTTGCGTACCCATTGGTCCATGCCATCCAGCAGCGCCGCGACCACCAGCTCGACCGGTTCGTCATACAGCGTCCGGCAGCGCGGGTCGTCGCCCTTGCCGACGTCGGCAGCGAGGTGTTCGGTGTGCTCGGTGCCGAGGTCGGCCAGGCGCAGGTGGGGCATGCCGGTCACTTCGTAGTAGCGAAGCTGCGGGGTGTCGGTGTCCGGGGGAAGGGGGATGCCTTCGATCACGTCGTGCATCAGTTCGGACTGGCTGTAGACCGTCACGAAGGGCACGCCTTCGGGCATCTGCCGTGGCACTCGGATCACGTCGCCGCCCACTTCGCCGTAGGCCATGCGGCCGGTCATATAGGCGTCGATCAGCGGGGTGTCGTCGGGCATGCGCCATTGCTGGTGGCGGCCCTGGTCGAGATAGTCCATCCAGACCTGCGCGGTGACGGCCCAGCTATTCACATACACGCGCTGCACATCGAGGCCTGCCAGCGGGCTCTGGGCGCCGTTGGTTTTTAGCAGCAACGCCAGTTGTGCGCCGATGCCCTGGGACTGGGGCGCAAACGGATCGGGCGCTGCGCCGCGGGTGAAGTGTGCCGGGTCGTAATAAGTGCCCAGGGGCGCATAGCGGGCAAAGTCGAAGCGGCGCATGAACTCGAAGTTGACGATCCTTCCGTACTGGGCGATCTGCTCGGCTTCGGCTGCCGGGGTATCGGCGATGAACTTGGGATCCACCGCCGGCGCGTTCACATTCAGCGTGTAGCCGACGTACGCGTAGCCGCGCCGCAGCAGATAGTCGCGGGTCAGGATCCAGCCCGCGCCACGCTCGCCGAACCAACTGAACGGTTCGATGACCACCGTGCCATTGAAGCGCGCCGGGTCGGCCGGTTTGCGTATCAGGATACGCGTGGTGTAAGGCGCTTCCAGCAGGGTTTGGCCGGCGGCGTTGATGGCCGGGGCAACGCCTTGCAGGTAGTACTCCTCTTCGACGTAGCCGTACCGGTCGAGGTCGCTGTATTCGGTGCCCGGGCGTTTTGCCGAGGACAGCGGCGGTTTGCCGGAGGGAGGCACGGCGATGGCCGTGGGCATGCGCGGCACTTCGGCGAAGGTGTTGGAGGCGATCAGCAGCGACAGCACGACGCTGATACTGATGGGGATCAGGCGTTCCATGGGTAAGGCTCCAGCAGGGGTGGATGGGTGGCGTCACTCAAGGCTCAGAGATGCCTTGCCCTCGCTGTCGATCACGATCTGGTTGTTCTCGCACACGTATTCTTGAATGGCGTAGTTGGAGCGCTTGTACTCAAACGTAAAGCGATACGGGGTATTGAGTACCTGCGGGTCTTCGATCAGGACCTGGTTTTCCAGGTGATCCGGCCCGCGCAGCCGGATGCGTTCGGTGATCTTCATCGCCGGCCCGTGGGGCACGTCGTAGAAACGCACGTCCGTTCGCACGCGCTGGGTTTCGACTACGAGCGTGTCGCCTTCCCAGTGGCCGCGGGAATGGCCCTGGTACAACGGGTCGAGCTTTTCGCTTGGCGGCATGGCCTGGTCCAGGAGAATCCGCCGCACTTGCTGGAGATACTCGCCGAGGATGATCACTTGCTTGTCATCGCGAATGATCTGGATCGGGAAGAGCGCCGCCATCATCGTCGGCATGCCCTCGGGCAGGCACCTGGAACTGGTGGTGGCAATTGGCGTGCCGGCTGCGTTGGCCACGGCTTCTTTCTTCTTGAGCTCGACGTACTCGGCGGCGTAGGGCGCCTTGAGGTCCATCGGCCCGCCGGGGTGAACCGGGTCATCGGGGTTCTCGCCGAACCAGTCATCCGGGGTTCTTTCCCAGGTGCCACTGATGTCCGGCCGGGTAGCGGCGCTGTGCTTGTCGGCCTGGGTTTTCGCTGCCGTGGCGGCGTTGCTCAGCCCGGCGAATGTCACGAGGACCAAACCCAGGACGAGCATGGCGGCGTTGGCGGTGCGTGCTGGTTTCATTGAAATATCTCCGCGTTGCTGGTTTGCCCAGTTCTGTTGTTATCGCACTCGGGGAGGGATGCGTTCAGCCGCCGCCCGTGAGCACCACGTCGCCGATCTTGATCTCCACCAGCAGCCCGCCCGGCTCACCGTTTTTCAACGGCTTGTAGGACACCTCGGCGTTCTCGCCGGCCTTGATCGACTCCGCCGTCCAGCCCGTGCGCTGCAGCGCGTTGACGCTGCCGGTCTCGATCTTGAAGCGCTGGGCCGGCGGGCCGGGAGCGTCGACGTAGATCGTGATGTGCGGGTTGGTCCAGGCGAAGCGCTCGACCACACCCTTGATCGTGAGCGTCTGGGTCTGGTCGAACAGCGCGAATGAATGGTGGGCGCTGGCAACAGGCGGCAAGGCGCTGCAGGTGATGAGGGTCAGAAGACAAAGCCCCTGACGGAGCAGCGGGAAGGGGGACAAAAGGGTCATGACGGTGCCTCGGGTTTTTATGGTTCTTATGGGCCCAGCATAGGACGCGTGCGTTCCGAGGCCGTAGCCCAAAACGGCAACCATTGAAGGCACTCGGACGGTTTTGTGCGGTGGAGACCGTGTGCAACGACGAGTGGGCGCCCCGGCCCGCGCACATGCTGATTTGGGTTACCGCATGCCCGGCCCTGGCCGGAACACTCCTGCCTCGCCTCACAACTATAAAAACAGGAGAGACGTCATGCGCATTCCCCCCTACGCGCCATTACTGTCGCTGGTTGCACTCTGTGCCGCCGGCTCCCAGGCACAGGCCTATACGGTCTACAGCGAAGATGACGGTGCAACCGTTTTGAACGCTGACCTGGGCGCCGGCTTCGGCTGGTTCGGCAGCACCCGCAACTACATCGGCGACCCGCAGAAACGGCCCGGCAGCATGCGCTGGCAGGAGGGCTACGCCAAATATGGCCTCAACGGCACCACCGACAAGATCACCGCCGGTTCCGTATACGGCGGCTTCGCCCTGCTCAGCAGCGGTACATGGGGGGACGGGGACCCGGGGGCGATCACGGCGGGCAATGAGCGCAGAACTGCGGTGGAAGACGCTTTCCTGGGCTGGAGGTCCGGCGATCTGCTGCCGGCCCTGGGCCCGGACGGCGTGGATTTCTCGTTTGGGCGCCAACTGGTCACGGTGGACGGTTTCCTGATCACCGACGATGGCTTCAACCCCGGCAAGGCATTCAGCCCCATCGAGGGCGTGCGCGATGGTCGGTTCGACCGTGGAGGCGCCTTTTACCTTGGGCAGCGCCTGGCGTTCGGCAACACGGCGGTGCTGAAACTGGGCGGCAAGGAGGGGCTGCACGGCAGCCTGATATGGCTGAAATCCGAGAACCCCGGCCAGTCCAAGACCGAGCTGGCGGTAGGCACTGTCGATTACACCACACCCATTGGCTCGATCGGTTCGACCTATATTCACGGCCTGGATGTGGATGAGAAATACGCCTTCGCGGATCGGCTCGAACGCAAGGGCATGAACGTCTACAGCATTCGCGGGCAGGGCAACGCCGGGATTGAAAACGCCGACTTTGCATTCGAGGTGGCTCGCCAGGAAAAACGTTCCGGTTCGCAGCGGGCAATGTTCTTCGACGCCGGCTACACCTTTGCCGATGTGCAATGGCAACCGACCGTCAGTTATCGCTACTCGCGCTATTCCGAAGGCTGGGATTTCCTGTTCCAGGGCGGCTTTCGCAAACGCTACCAGGGTGAAATCGCAGCCAACTACGCCGGCTCGGTGACGTCGAACATGCAGATCAACGATGTGCTGCTCTCTGTCCGGCCCACCGAGAAATTGACCCTGAACGCGATGGCTTTCGACTACCACCAGCTGTCCCGTCGCAATGAGCGGGATTTCGCGGCGCGGGAGGTTGACCTGTTCCTGGATTGGATGGTCACGGATAACGTCACGTTGTCACCGTTGATCGGCCTCTATAAGCCTGAGAAATGGTTCGGTAACGGTGGCGGGCAGAGCGGCAGCGCGTCGACCAACGCGTACCTGCAGTTCATTGTGTGGGTGACGTTCTGAGTCGTCATTGACGGTTGTTGCAGGTCCCGCAGGCGTTGACGTGTCGCGTCAACGCCTGATTCATTCAGAGCATGCGGCGCAGCACGTCGTTGCGCGGATCGCGGTCGTAGAAGCGGTGCTTGAGGGCGCCTGCGACATGCAGCACGATCAGCACCAGCAGCGTGTAGGCGAGGACTTTGTGCAGCCACTGGAACACCGCGAACCAGTCGTCATTCTTCGGCAACAGCTCCGGCAGGTTGACCCCGAAAAAGAACACCCCGTCGCTCATCGTAAAGGTGCTCGACATGGAGTAACCCATCAGCGGCACGATTACCAGCAGGACATACATGACGCGCTGCGTCAGGCGTGACAGGAAGCGTTCATACCCGGCCAGGGTTTCCAGCGGCTGCGGCAGCCTGGGGGTACGAAAGCGCACGGCGAGCTGAGTCAGCACCACCAGGAACGTCAACACCCCGAAGGACTTGTGCCACGGGTAATAGAGCTCGAATTTGCTCGCCACCTCATCATTCATGCCGGTCAT
This sequence comes from Pseudomonas sp. Yb2C2, assembly GCF_052112325.1. NCBI lineage: Bacteria > Pseudomonadati > Pseudomonadota > Gammaproteobacteria > Pseudomonadales > Pseudomonadaceae > Pseudomonas > Pseudomonas sp. Yb2C2. The sequence continues at coordinate 122,043 of NZ_JAVAJK010000010.1, forward strand.
ATGCCAGCCTGCCCAGAGCAGGCCCAGCACCAGCACGGCCCGCAGCCAGTGCAACAGGCGCAGGGACGTCGGGTAGCGATCGATTGTCGGTTGATCCATTGGGTTCATATCAAGCTCTCCAGGGAGCGATGCACGGTGGAATGGCCACCCTCGACGTTGGAGGGTGGCTCGGTCAGGACAGCGCGTGTGCTCAGGCCGGCAGCAGCACGGTGATGACTTTCTCCTCGGTGTAGGCCAGCGCGCCGCTGAACCCGCCTTCACGCCCGATACCGCTGGTCTTGACGCCGCCCCAAGGCAGGTTGGCGTCCAGCGGGCTCCAGCAGTTGATACCGACGGCGCCGGCCTTTACCGCCGCCGCCACACGGTGCGCCCTGGCCAGGTCGCCGGTCCAGACCGTGGCCGCCAGGCCGTAGGTGCTGTCGTTGGCGAGGGCGATCGCTTCGTCTTCGCTGTCGAACGTGATCAGCGTGCCGACCGGCCCGAAAATCTCGTCCCGGGCGATGTCCATGTCGTTGCGGGCGTTGGCGAAGATCGTCGGGCGCACGAACCAGCCTTGCTCGGGCGTCGAGACGCCGCCGGCCAGCAGGGTTGCCCCCTGGTCGATGCCCCGCTGGATGTAACGGTTGACGCGATCGAACTGGGCTTTCTTGGCCACCGGGCCCATCTGTACCCCGGGCTCGCGCGGGTCGCCGACGTTCACTGCGTGTGCGGCCTCGGCCAGCGCGGCGCCGAAACGCTCGGCGAGGCTGCGCTGCACCAGGATCCGCGAGCCGGCGGCACACACCTGGCCCTGGTTGGCGAACAGGCCGAGTGCACAGCCGCGCAGGGCATCGTCGAAGGACGCATCGTCGAACACAATCTGCGGGCTCTTGCCGCCCAGTTCCAGGGCCACGCGCTTGAACAGCACGCCGGCCGTGCGCTGGATTTCACGCCCGGCCTCGGGGCTGCCGGTGAAGCTGATCTTGGCCACATCCGGGTGCTCGCACAGGGCGCGACCGACTTCGTTGCCGTAGCCGGTGACCACGTTGATCACACCGTCCGGGAAGCCGGCTTCCTGCGCCAGCAGCGCCAGGTGCAGGGCCGACTGCGGGGTTTCCTCCGAAGGCTTGACCACCACGGTACAGCCCGCCGCCAGCAACGCGGCGAGCTTCCACACGGTGATCATCAGCGGCGAGTTCCAGGGCACGATGGCACCGACTACGCCGACGGGCTCGCGCACCGTGTACGACAGGGTTTTGGTGCCGAAGTAACCGCCGGTGGGAATGGTGCGACCTTCGAGCTGGTTGGCCCAGCCGGCGGCGGCGCGCAGGTTGGCGATCGCGTTGGGCAGGTCCATCCGGCGCGGTTCGACGGGCGAGCGGCCGATGGCATTGGCGTCCAGATCGGCCAGCAGTTCGCTGTCGCGCTCGACCAAGTCGGCCAGTTTCGCCAACAGTCGGCCACGCTGGGCGCCGCCGAGTTGGCTCCAGTCGCCCCTTTCCAGTTGGTGGCGTGCCGCCGCCACGGCACGTTCCACGTCTTCGCGGGTGCCACGGGCGGAGCTGCCATACACCTGCTCGGTCACGGGGTTGACCAGGTCGAAACGGCGACGGTCAAAGGCTTCGCAGGGCGTACCTTCGATGAAATGATTCAAGTGCTCAGTCATGTTGCGGTCCTCGAGTAGTGGGCAGGCTCACGCCTTGAGGGACGCCAGGGCGTCGCCGAAGATGTCCAGGGCCTTGAAGAACAGTTCGCGGGAGATCGTCAGCGAGGGCATCACGCGCATCACGTTGCTGTAGCGGCCGCAGGGGATCATCAGCACGCCGTGGTTGAGCAGGTAGCCCATCAACTGGCCGATCTTTTCGCCCGCCAGGGGCGCCTTGGTGAGCGGATCCTCGACCAGTTCGATACCGATCATCAGGCCGCGCCCGCGCACTTCGCCGACCAGCGGGCTGTTGAAGCCGCGAATATGCGCCTGGGCTTCCAGCCCCAACGTGTGGGCGCGGTTGAGCAGGTCGAGTTGTGGATCCTGCAGGATGCTGATGTTGGTCAACGCCACGGCCGCCGACAACGAGTTGGCGGCAAAGGTGTTGGGCATCGAGCCGTCGGGAATCTTGGCCGCCAGGTCCGAACGCATGATCAGCCCGGCCATGGGCAGGTCGCTGCCGATGCCCTTGCCGAAGGTGAGCATGTCGGGCTTCACGCCGGAATGTTCGACCGCCCACATCTTGCCGGTGCGTCCTGCGCCGGATTGCACTTCATCGACAATCAGCAATGTGCCGCTGCGGTCGCAGGCCTGGCGCAGCAATTGCAGGAATTCCGGCGAGGGTGGCACGTAGCCGCCTTCGCCCTGGACCGGCTCCACGATCACGGCTGCCACGTCATCGGCGGCGGTGTAGGGGGTGTTCAACAGGTAGTCGATGTACTCGCCGGCGATCTGCTCGGCGCTTTTGTGGGTGGTGTCGAAGGGGAAACGGTAGGCGTACGGGTAGGGCGCGTGGATCACGCCCCCCATCTGGGCACCGAAGCCCTTGCGGTAGGCGGTGCCGGTGGTCAGCGCGCCCGAGGCATGCCACACGCCGTGGTAGCCGCCATGGAAGGCGATGATCTGGTGGCGTCCGGTAATGCGCCGGGCAAACTTGATCGCGGCCTCCAGCGCATCGCTGCCGCTCTGGGTGAAGAAGGTCACGCAGTCGCCACGCAAGCCATCGGGGGCGATCTCGGAGAGCTTGGCCGCCAATTCGGTGCGCCGCGTGCTGTTGATTTCCAGGGCGTGCATCAGCACTTCGGACTGTTCGCGAATCGCCTGCACCACTTTGGGGTGGCAGCGGCCGACGCTGCTGACACCGACGCCGGCGGACAGGTCGATGTAGGTGTTGCCGTCGGGGTCTTTGAAGGTCGCACCGAAGGCGCGGTCCATGGCCACCGGCATGCGGCCGCCGCCGCGTGCCATCGACTCGGTGCGCGCCGACAGCGCCAGGGCCTCGCGGGTCTTGGGGCCGGGCAGTGTGCCGGAGACAATGTGCGGGGCATCCGCGAAGTGCAGGGCTTGAAAGTTGGCTTCACTCATGACGGTCTCTCTGGAATGTCGATTTAAGTGTGCCGATCATCTCCGCCGCGGGTTCCCGGCCGGTAGCCCGAATCGGCACATGAGACGCGGGCAATCCAGCGCATAAACAATTTGCAGGATGTGACCGATGTGCGAGTATCAAAGGCATCGGCGATCTAAAAACAAGAATGTTGGTAGAGGCACACCCCCCCAATGAAAAACCAGACGATCAGCCATTTCCGCGATATCCACGTCCACGCAGCCACCATCCAGCAGTGGAGCCAGGACTACAGCCAGCTCACCGCCGGTTCGGCCGAGAGTTCGCTGATGCAACTGACGACGACCGGTTGCCACCTGTTCCTCGAGCAGATCAACCAGCGTGTGGTGCAGAACGGCGTGGCGCCTCGCGACAAGATGTGCTTTGCGGTGCCGATCAATGTGCCCGGCTCGGTTCGCATGCAGGGCCGCGAGGTGGATGACAGCAGCCTGTTCTTCCTCCACGGTGGCGAGGAGTTCATGTTCCATATGCCGATGGGCATGGAGCTTTTGTCCATTACCTTTGAGCGTGAATTGTTCGAAGAGGCGCTGGAACAGACGGCGTCGGCGAAAGAACTCAATCGGTTGCTGCGCCAACCGGTGATAAAGGTGTCGCCCCAGCGTTTCGCCCAGGCCCGGCGTCGATTGCTGGCATTGTTCTCCGAGGCCCTGGTAAACGATGACCTCGACTACACGCGCGAGCGTGAGTCGGCGCTGGAACAAGCCATGCTCGGCGAGCTGCTGCAACTGATGACCGACCCGGCCTGTGACAAGCAGCAGCGCAGCCCCAGTTCCACGCGCAGCTTTATCGTCGAGAAATGTCATCGCCTGGCCACGACCGAAATGATCAACGTGCCCAGCGTGATCGATTTGTGCCAGCGTCTCCAGGTGAGTCGGCGCACGGTGCAGAACAGCTTCCGCTCGGTCGCCGAGACCACACCGCTGAATTACCTGCGCTCAGTGAGGCTCAACGGCGTACGCCGAACCTTGATGTCTACCCGGGCATCCGAGCTGTCGATTGGGGATGCCGCCGCCCAGTGGGGCTTCTATCACCTGAGCCATTTTGCCGCGGAGTACCAGGAGCTGTTCGCGCAGTTGCCGTCCCACACGACCCGCGCCGCCATTACCGGCAACGTGCGAGCCTGAACCCAAGCCTTTAGCAAGATCGGAATCAGCCTGCGTCGTCCGCTCGGGATGTGCAGGTGTTTCGCCGTGGGCGCTTGCGTTACCGATTTGGGATACCGGCACGCTGTCGGGCAGGCATAGGATCGATGCCAGCGTGCAACAACAACGACAAGCTATTCGGTACCGGTCGACAGCCGGCTGCACCGATCCTACAGCGACTGCCTCATACAATAAGGTCAACAGCATGAGTGTATCCAACTCGATCAACAGCTCCACGGAGCTCAAGCGTGGCGCCCTGGGTGTGGGCTTTATCATCTTCTTCGTGGTATCGGCGGCAAGCCCGCTGAGTGTGATCGCCGGCGGCTTCCCCATCGGCATCATGCTGGGTAACGGCGCGGGCACCCCGACGTTGCTGATCCTGGCCTTGCTGGTGCTGCTGGCGTTCTCGGTGGGCTACACCACCATGGCGCGCCACCTGACCAATGCCGGCGGTTTCTACGCGTTCACCGCCCGTGGGCTGGGCGGCCTGGCCGGTGGCGCGGCCGGGGTGCTGGCGATGTTTGCCTATAACATCCTGCAGGTCGGCTTGTACGGCATGTTCGGCGGGGTAGTCAGCGGCACCATGGAAGCCGCCTTCGGCCTGGTGCTGCCGTGGTGGTCCTATTCGCTGATGGCGATGGCAAGTATCGCGATCCTGGGGTATCGCAAGATCGACCTGTCCGCGCGGGTATTGTCGGTGATGGTGATCGCCGAGTACCTGGCGATCCTGGTCCTGGATTTCGCCATTCTCAAGTCCGGTGGCGACAGCGGCATCAACCTGGATTCGTTCAGCAGCCGCCATGTGTTCAGCGGCACGCCGTCAATCGGCCTGCTGTTCTGCTTCGCCGCCTTTATCGGCTTCGAGGCTACCACCATCTACGGTGAAGAAGCCCGGGACCCGCAGCGCACCATTCCGATTGCGACCTACTGCTCGGTGTTGCTGATCGGCGGTTTCTACGCGTTGTCGGTGTGGTCGATGGTGGTGGGCGTGGGCGCGGACAAGATCGTGCCGATGCTGCAGGCCTTGCAGGACCCGACTACGTTTATCTATGGCATGTCCGACCACTTTGTCGGCCCGCAACTGACCCAGGTTATCCGGGTGCTGTTTATGGTCAGCATCTATGCCGGCCTGCTGGCCTTTCACAACGCCGCCGCGCGTTACTTCTACGCCATCGGCCGTGACGGCTTGTTGCACAGCCAGTTGGGCACCACCCATCGCGTGCACCAGAGCCCGCATATGGGCTCGGCCTTGCAGAGCCTGATCTCGGCCGTGGTGGTGTTGATTTTCGCGGCGCTGGATGCCGATCCGATCCTGCAGCTGTTTGCCTGGCTGTCCAACCTGGCCACACTGTGCGTGATCCTGCTGATGGCGCTGACCTCGGCCGCGGTGCTGGTGTTCTTCCGGCGCCATCCGCAGCTCAAGGCCGGGCTCTGGCGTGGGCAGATCCTCCCCGGTTTCTCGTGCCTGGCGCTCGTGGCCGTGCTGGTGCTGGCGGTGGTGCATTTCGATGTGCTGACCGGTGCCAGCCAACTGCTGTCCTACGGCCTCTGCGCGATCATTCCCCTGGCGTTGCTGGGCGGTGTATTCCTCGCGGCGCGGCTGCGCAAGGCGTCGCCACAGCGGTTCCTGGCCTTGGGCAGCCACAAGCTTTAAGGCGTGGGCGGTGGTGCCTGCCTGCTCAGCCTGACCAGCAGCGCGTGGTCAAGGCTGTCGAAGGGTCAACCAGGCTGGAATGACCACGCCTGCCGAGTAGGCCCCGCTGGAAATAATCCCGAGGATCAGCCAGCGGCGTGGATAAATCATGGGGGAACTCAATGTTGGAGAGTTGAAAGGCGGCCACCGCAGCTCAGTCAGGCGGCACGCCATTACACGCGGAAATGCCCGACCAGCTGTTGTTGGTGATTGGCCATCTGATGCAATGCGTCACTGGCCTGCGACGCCTCGTGCATGCGCCCGGCGAGTGTTTCGCTGATACCGCGGATGTCGCTGACGCGATGGCTGATATCGTCCACCACGCTGCTCTGCTCCAGGGCCGCACTGGCGATCTGCTGATTCATCTGTTCGATCACATCCACGGCCTGGGAAATATGCCCCAGCGCCACCCGGGTCTGTTGCACCTGGAGCACGCTGCCGCCGGCTTGCTCGCGGCTCAGTTGGGTACTGTGCACCACCGCCTGGCTCAACTGTTGCAACGTTTCGATCACCGTGCGCACCTGTTCGACCGAACTCTGGGTGTTGCTGGCCAGGTGCCTGACTTCATCGGCCACCACCGCAAAACCGCGACCCTGCTCGCCGGCACGGGCCGCTTCGATGGCCGCATTCAACGCCAGCAGGTTGGTCTGTTGCGCGATGGCGCTGATCACGTCCAGTACCTGACCGATCTGGTTGCTGCTGTCGGCCAGGGCGTTGACTTGCTGGAGGGTGGTTTCCAGGCGTTGGTCGAGGGCCTCGATGCTGCGTTCGGCGGTGGAGAACACCGCCTGGCCTGAGCGGCTCGCGTTTTCGGCGGCGGTGGCGGCGTCGGCGGCGCTGTGGGAGTGACGGGCGACTTCCTGGGCACTGGCGCTCATTTCGTGCAGCGCGGTGGCGGCCAGCTCCACTTCGCGGTATTGGCGCTGCATGCCGGCGCTGACTTCGCGGGCAATGCCGGACGAGGTGTCGGCGCTGTCGCGGGTGTCCAGGGACGCGGTCTGGATGGCGCGAATAATCGGCTGCAAGGTGTCGAGGAAACGGTTGAAACCATTGGCCAGGCGGCCCAGCTCGTCGCGTCGCCCGACGGGCAGGCGCTGGGTCAGGTCCCCGTCGCCTTCGACAATGGCATCGAGCAGCTCGGCCATCTTCAGCAATGGGCGAGTCACGCCGTAGGCCGCCAGCCAGATCAGCAGCATCCCAAGGCTGCTGGCCAGGATGCCCAGGCCAAGGTTGAGCCAATTGGACTCACGGCTTTTGTCGTCCAGTTCGCTCTGCATCTGCCGGGCGGACGCCTGCACCCGCGACTGCGGGACCTTGATCTGCAGTTGCCAGGCTGGGGTGCCCGCTGCCGTTTGCACGGATTGGCGGATGTCCAGGGTTTCCCCCGCGACATCGCCGCTGCGTCCCGCCACTTGACCCGAAGCCGACACCAGGGTGACCTGGCTGTCGCCCTGGTACAGGTCCTGGCTGAGGTTGGCGGCCAGTTTCTGCAAGGTGTCGAGGCTGATGTCCATGCCCACCACGCCGAGCACGTTGCCGTCGACGATCAGGGGGATGGAAATGCTGCTCATCAGGGCTTTATGGCCTTCCACTTCGATGGTGTACGGCTCGACCACACACACCTGTCGTTGCGCCTGAGGGCAAGCGTACCAGGCGTTTGCCGGTGCGCTGCCGGGGGGCGCTGTGTTGGCGGCGATTTGTGCCTCGCTCAACACCTCCTGCACCAGTTGCCCCGGCTGGCTCTGGGACCAGTACAGCGCAAAGCGCCCGGTTTCATTGCCGGCCAGGGCGCGTTGGTCGCGCCAGTCGGCGTCGCTGCCGGCCAGGGCATCGGGCAGCATGATCACGTACAGGCCGAGGACTTTTTCGCGCTGCCTGAGGGCTTCTCGGGCGATGCCGACCAGGGCTTGACGCAATTGCACGACCGTCAGGCGTCCATTGAGGGTTTGCTCGCGCAGTTGCAGAGCCTGCTGGGCGAACCCTTCGCCATACAGCGCGGTTTCATTGAAAAAACGCTCCACCTGTTGGCCATGAGCCACGGCCTGGGCCTGCAAGCGTTCCAGCGCGGCCTGTGTCAGCAACGCGCTGCTCTGCTCCTTAAGCAGCTTTGCACTGGTTTGATTCTGGTAGGCGCTGGCGCCAATCAGCGCGCCCACGACTGCCAGCAGGCAAAGTCCGCTCAGCAGGGTGATACGCCATTGGAGGGTGAGATGGGTTGGACGCATGGCTGGGGCTTCCTACGGGGGGCGTTGGCTGTGATGGGCGCGTTCTTATTCTTGTTGCGGCATCCGCGCATAGCACGGGTGAGGCTAGGGTGCGGGCATGACAGGCCGGGCGGCTATCCCAAATCGGCAACAGCGCGAGGATGGATCGGGCGGCCCCGACCTGTTTTGGGGCGGGGCTTTGGATGCTACCGATTTGGGATAGCGAGCCGTTCCAGGGCGGGCATAGGATCAAATTCAGCGCGCAACTAAAACAAAACGCTAACCGGTGCCGATGCGGTGTGGTCGGGCCAACCCTAAAGCGACTGCCTCATACAATAAGGTCAACAACATGAGTGTATCTATCCCGGTCAACAGCTCTACGGAGCTCAAGCGCGGTGCCCTGGGTGTGGGCTTCATCATCTTCTTCGTGATATCGGCGGCAAGCCCGCTCAGTGTGATCGCCGGCGGTTTCCCGATCGGCATCATGCTGGGCAACGGTGCCGGTACCCCGGCTTTGCTGATCCTGGCCTTGCTGGTGCTGCTGGCGTTCTCGGTGGGCTACACCACCATGTCGCGCCACGTGACCAATGCCGGTGGCTTTTACGCGTTCACGTCCCGTGGCCTGGGTGGCCTGGCGGGCGGTGCCGCCGGGGTGCTGGCGATGTTCGCCTATAACATCCTGCAGGTCGGCTTGTACGGGATGTTCGGTGGCGTGGTCAGTGGCACCATGGAAGTCGCCTTTGGCCTGGTGCTGCCCTGGTGGGCCTACTCGCTGATGGCGATGGTGAGCATCGCGATCCTGGGCTATCGCAAGATTGACCTGTCGGCACGGGTGCTGTCGGTGGTGGTGATCGCCGAGTACCTGGCGATCCTGGTCCTGGACTTCGCCATCCTCAAGTCCGGCGGCGACAGCGGCATCAACCTGGACTCGTTCAGCAGCCGTCATGTGTTCAGTGGTACGCCGTCAATCGGCTTGCTGTTCTGTTTCGCCGCCTTTATCGGCTTCGAGGCAACGACCATCTACGGTGAAGAGGCCAGGAATCCCAAGCGCAGTATTCCGATTGCGACCTACTGTTCGGTGTTGCTGATCGGTGGTTTCTACGCGCTGTCGGTATGGTCGATGGTGGTGGGGGTGGGGTCGGACAAGATCGTGCCGCTGCTGCAGTCCTTGCAGGACCCAACCACGTTTATCTATGGCATGTCCGACCACTTTGTCGGCCCGCAACTCACCCAGATTATCCGCGTGCTGTTCATGGTCAGTATCTATGCCGGGCTGTTGGCCTTTCACAACGCCGCCGCGCGTTACTTCTACGCCATCGGCCGCGACGGTCTGTTGCACAGCCTGCTGGGCACCACCCATCGCGTGCACCAGAGCCCGCATATGGGCTCGGCGTTGCAGAGTTTGATCGCTGCGGTCGTGGTGCTGATATTTGCCGCGATGGATGCCGATCCGATCCTGCAACTGTTTGCCTGGCTGTCCAACCTGGCCACGTTGTGCGTGATCCTGTTGATGGCGCTGACCTCGGTGTCGGTGTGCGTCTACTTCCATCGGCATCCCGAGCTGAAGGTCGGGCTGTTGCGTGGACGGATCCTGCCCGGTATTTCGTGCCTGGCGCTGGTGATGGTGCTGGTGTTGGCGGTGGTGCATTTCGATGTGCTGACCGGTGCCAGCCAACTGCTGTCCTACAGCCTCTGCGCGATTATTCCGGCGGCCTTGATCATCGGCATCGTGCTCGCCGCGCGACTGCGCAACAGCTCGCCGCAACGCTTCCTGGCCTTGGGCAGCCACAAGCTTTAAGGCCCTCGCGTTTTTATCGCTCGACTAACCAGACAATCGCAGCCTGCCGTTGCTCGGCATGGCGCGCCAGCGTGTGAAAGGAAGGTTTCAAATGCACAACTATAAAATGCTCATCGATGGGATCCAGGTGGCCGGTGAAGAAGGCCGGTTCGATGTGATCAACCCGGCCACCGGGGCCGTGTTCGCTCAGTGCCCGGCCGGTTCCCTGGGGCAACTCGACCAGGCGGTGAACGCCGCGCAGTTGGCCTTCAAGAGCTGGCGCCACAGCAGCCACCCTGATCGCTGTGAACGTTTGTTGGCGATTGCCGCCGATATCGAGCAGGAGGCCCCATCACTGGCCCGGCTGATTGTGCTGGAACAGGGCAAGCCGCTGGAGCTGGCCTTTTCCGAGGTCATGGGCGCCGCCGCCTGGACCCGCTACGCGGCCGGGCAGGAAATTGCGGTGGAACGGGTGGAAGAAACGCCCACCCAGCGCATTGAGCTGCACCGCAAACCCTTGGGCGTGGTGGCGTCGATCACCCCCTGGAACTGGCCGTTCATGATCGCCGTCTGGCACATCATGCCGGCGCTGCGTGCCGGCAACTGCGTGATCAGCAAACCGTCGAGCCTGACGCCGCTGAGCACCCTGGGCCTGGCCGACATCATTGCCCGGCATGTGCCCCGTGGCGTGATCAACTGCGTGACCGGCGAGCAGGGCTTCGGCAGTGCGATCACCTCGCACCCGGGGATCCAGAAGATCGTGTTCACCGGTTCCACCGCCACCGGGCAAAGCGTGATGCGCGGTGCCGCCAGCAACCTCAAGCGCCTGACCCTGGAACTGGGCGGTAACGACGCCGCCATCGTGTTGCCCGGCACGCCGGTGGAGGCGGTGGCCGAGGCGATCTTCCAGGCGGCCTTTCTCAACATGGGCCAGACCTGTGCTGCGCTCAAGCGCCTGTATATCCATGAGTCGCAGTACGAGGCTTTTGCCGACGCGCTGACGCATATTGCGGCGCGCCAGGTCGTGGGCGACGGCCTGGACGCCGGTGTCACCTTCGGGCCGGTGCAGAACCTTGAGCAACTGGAACTGGTGGAAGCCCTGGTCGATGACGCACGTGCCAACGGTGCGCGGGTGTTGTGCGGCGGTGCGCGTCTGGACCACCCCGGGTTCTTCTATCCGCCCACCCTGGTGGCGGACGTGACCGACGGCCATCGCCTGGTGGACGAAGAACAGTTCGGCCCGGTGTTGCCGTTGATTGCCTACCGGGATGTCGAGGATGTCCTGAAGCGCGCCAATGCCGGTGACATGGGCCTCGGCGGCTCGGTCTGGGGGCCGGATGTCGAGCAGGCCCAGGCCTTGGCCAGTCGCCTGGAGAGTGGTGTGGCGTGGGTCAACTGCCACGCTCAGATCCAGCCGAACACGCCGTTTGGCGGCAGTAAGATGTCGGGGTTCGGTGTCGAGTTCGGTCTGGAGGGGCTGCTGGAGTTCACGGGGCAGCAACTGTTGTTTGTGCGCAAGCAGGCTGTCGAAGAAGGAGTTTGAGCCATGCGTTATCTATCCCGTCATCCCGTATTCGGTTGCACGCTTGTGTGCACCCTGGCGCTCGGCGCTATCAGTCAGGTGCACGCTTATGAGCTGTACAGCGATGAGAGCCGTCACCTCAACGCCGACATGACCGCGGTGTTCGGTCAGTTCAACAGTCGCAAGAACTACGACGGCACGCCGGGCGGCTCCAGTTGGCGTGAAGGCTTTATCAAGTATGGCTTGAGTGGCGACCAGGGACTCGGCGGCAATGGCCGCGCCTACGGGGCATTTGCCCTGGTCAGCTCCGCCACGTGGGGCGATGGCGATCCGGGTGGCAACAGCGTTGGCACCGAGCGCACCACGAAGATTGAAGACGCCTACCTGGGCTGGCGCTCCGGCGACCTGTTCCCGGCGCTCGGTCAAGACGGCGTGGATATTTCCGGCGGGCGCCAGGTGGTCAAGGTCGGCCGAGGGTTCCTGATCAACGACGATGGGCTGAACCCGGGCAAGGGCCCGGCGGATGGCACCTTGAACCGTGGGGGCGCCTACTACCTGGCGGCCCGGCACGCGTTCGACCAAACCGCGGTGGTGCGCCTGGGGGGGCAGGATGGCCTGCACGGCAGTGTGCTGTGGCTCAAGTCCGATAACCGTATCCAGGCCGAAACCGAGCTGGCCGCCGCGACCCTGGACTACACCGCCCAGCCGGGGACGCTCGGCTTGACCTGGGTGCATGGCCTGGACGTGAACGATCAATGGGCCAGCGACTTTCAACGCCAGCGCAAGGGCATGAATGTCTACAGCGTGCGCGGTGAGGGCGATGCGGGTATCCCTAACGTCAGCCTGGCCTTCGAGTACGCCTGGCAGGACAAGGACGCCGGGCCAGAAAAAGCCTGGTACGGCGAAGCGGGCTACACCTTCGCCGATATCGCCTGGGCGCCCAAGGTGACGTATCGCTACACCCGCTATTCGCAGAACTGGGACGCACTGTTCACCGGCCAGAGCACGGGCTACGGCACCTGGTTCCAGGGCGAAGTGGCCGGCAACTACGCCGGGCCGTTCAACACCAATACCCGCATCCACCATGTCGGGCTGAAGGCAACCCCACTGGAAAACCTGAGCCTGGGCGCGCTGTATTTCGACTACGCCACCGTGCGCAAAAGCAACGCGTTGAACCTCGATGGCCGTGAGTTGGATGTGTATGCCGAGTGGGCGGTCAACCCGCACTTGATCATCACCCCGCTGGTGGGGCTGTACACACCCAGGCAGGACGCGACCACCGGGGGCAATCAGGTCGGCGGCAACGGCACCAACCTGTACAGCCAGTTGACGGTGGCCGTGCCGTTCTGAACATGACGACTAGGGGGCGGTGTGGCTCGGCGGGTTGCGCATGTTTTCGGCAATCCGCCGGGTGGTGTCCATGACCATTTCGATCACGGTTTCCTGGCGCAGCAGCTTGAAGTTCTGGGTGGTGCCGACGGCCGACAGGCTGCCGACCACCTCGTCGAGGTCCGCCTGGATGATCGGCGCAGCGATACCGGTCAGGCCCAGGTTGAGTTCGTCGTGGGTCAGGCAGTAACCGTCCTTGCGGATTTTTTTCGCGGCCCTGGAGAAGCCCGCCCAGTCATACGGGCTGTCCGGGTCGTTGGCCATGTGCTCGTCGAACAGGCGTTGCAGGCGGCGTCCTTTCTGGAAGGCGATCAAGACCTTCGATTGTGCCCCGCGGAAAAACGGCAACGGTTGCCCGCGCCCGAACGCGAAGTGATAGGTGTCGGTGGGTTCGGCGATGTAGGTGTTGATGATGCGACCGTCGTAAAACACGCTGGCGAACACCGCCAGGCCCGTTTGCGCCGACAGCTCGTGCATCAGCTCGCGCCCGGCGAGAAGGATCGGGTCGTACTGGCGCATCATCCAGTCCAGCTCGATGACCCGCGGGCCCAGGCCGTAGCTGCCGGCGTCCACGCGGGTCAGCAGGCCGGCGTCACACAAATCCTTGACGTAGCGGTACACGGTCGCCCGTGACAGGCCCATGCGCTCGGCAATGGTGTCGGGGTCGATCTTCAGCATTTGCGGACCGAACAGGTCGAGGATGCTCAGCAATTTGCTCAGGCTGCTCATTGTGTTCCTAAAAGAAAGGGAAGGGCGCTTGTGGCGTCCCCACGGGGACCCGGTTGCCCAAGCGCTGGCGCAACACTACCGCAGTGAGAGAAAAACGCAATCGCGGGTTAGCTTTTGAGGCTATTAAAATCTCATTAATCTCATTAAATGAGAAAAGCATACATAAAATGCTTGTTGGTTGCGGATTTGTATGTGATAAATCTCAGCACTGCAAATGCTCAAGCAAGAGGGCTGAAAATGAATGGTGCGCAACTGATAGTGAATGCGGCAGCGGCAAGCGGTATCGAGTACTGCTTCGCCAACCCCGGGACCACCGAGATTCCCCTGGTGGCCGCCATGGCCAGCGCACCTGCTCTCAAGCCGGTGTTGTCGCTGTTCGAAGGGGTCTGCACGGGGGCTGCGGACGGCTATGGCCGGATCGCCGGCAAGCCGGCCATGACCCTGACCCACCTGGGGCCGGGCTTTGCCAATGGCATCGCCAACCTGCACAACGCGCGTCGGGCCAATACGCCGATCGTCAACGTCATCGGCGATCACGCCTCCTGGCATGTCAACTACGATCCGCCCTTGGCCAGCGACATCCAGGCCCTGGCCGGCACCGTCTCTGGCTGGGTGCGCACCTCGCGCACCGCTGCCGGTATCGGTGAGGATCTGCAGGAAGCCGTGCGTGCGGCCTGGCAGGCCAAAGGCCAGATCGCCAGCCTGATCCTGCCCATGGACCTGCAGGCCCACGCAGTGACCCATAACGGTGTATTCGCACCTCTGCGCACGCCGGTTCGTCGGTTTGCCGGTGACCGGGTCGAAACCGTGGCGCAGGCATTGCGTGACGGCAAGCGGCTGGTGTTTATCGTCGGCGATGAGGGCTTGTCGGTCGCCGGCCTGGAAGCGGCGGGACGCCTGGCGCAACTGCCCGGTGTGCGCCTGTTTGCCGAGACCTTTCCGCGCCTGAGCTACCGTGGCGGTGGCTTGCCCGACCTGGATCGCCTGCCGTATTTCCCTGAAGTGGCGATTGAAATCCTTGAGCAGTACGACCTGGTCATCTGTGCGGGCGTGCCGGAGCCCATCAGTTATTTTGGCTACGAAGGCATCCCGTCGCGCCTCGCCGAGCGTGAGCGCCTGCTGAGCCTGGCCGAGGTCGGTGACGATGTCGCCGGCGCGTTGACGGCGCTGGCCGATGCCCTGGCTGCACCGGCCTACGTGCCGACGCCGGAGGGCATCGAACTGCCGCCCGGCCATGCCGAACTGACACCGCAGTCCATTGGCCAAGTGCTGGCCGCGTCACTGCCCCACGACAGCATTGTCTCGGTCGAGGGCGGCACCTGCGGCTACCCCTTCTTTACCGCCTCCGCCAACGCCGCGCGGCATCGGGTATTGACCAATACCGGTGGCGCGATCGGCCAGGGGATTCCGGTGGGCTTCGGCGCCGCTTTGGCGGAACGCGGCAATAGCGTGTTTTGCCTGCAATCCGACGGCAGTGCCCAGTACACCATCCAGACCCTGTGGAGCATCGCCCGCGAGCAGTTGCCGGTGGTGATCCTGATTGCCGCCAACCATCGTTACGCGATTTTGCAGAACGAACTGCGCCGTTTCGGCATGACCGAAATGGACCCCCAGGCCCTGCGCCTGACCGTGCTCGACAACCCGCGTATCGACTGGAAGGCCCTGGCCAAAGGCTACGGAGTACCGGCCTGCACGGTCCAGACCAATGCCGAACTGCAACGGGCCCTGGCCAATGCCAAGGCCGACCGTGGCCCTTGCCTGATCGAAATGGCGCTGTGAAGGAGTCGACTATGCATCCGCTCGAATTATTACCTGCCGTCCAGGCGTTCCTGGCGCAGCCCGGTCGTCTGTTCATCGGCGGTATCTGGCAGGACGCCGCCAGCGGTCGCCGTTTCGCCGTGGAAAACCCGGCCACTGAACAGACCCTGACCGAAGTCGCCCAAGGCGATGAACGCGATGTGAATGCGGCCGTCGCGGCCGCCCGCGCAGCCTTTACCGGCACGTGGGCCTTGCAGTCACCGGCGCAGCGCGGCCTGTTGCTGTTTCGCCTGGCCGATCTGTTGGACCAGCACCGCGAGGAGCTGGCGCAGCTGATCACCCTGGAGAACGGCAAGCCTATCGCCAACGCGCGCGGTGAAGCGGCCAGCGCGGCAAACATCATTCGCTACTTCGCCGGCTGGCCCACCAAGATCGAAGGCAGCACGCTGCCCGTATCCCCGGCCAGCGGCGCGCCAATGCTCAACTACACGTTGCGCGAACCGGTGGGGGTCTGCGCGCTGATCGTGCCGTGGAACTTCCCGTTGACCATGTGCGTGTGGAAGCTCGGCCCGGCGTTGGCCACCGGTTGCGTGGCGGTGCTCAAGCCCGCCGAGCAGACCCCGCTGGTCGCGATCCGCCTGGTGCAACTGATCGAGGCCGCAGGTTTCCCCGCCGGCGTCGTCAACCTGATCACCGGCCTGGGTGCCGACACGGGTGCACCGCTGGCACAGCACCCCGACGTGGACAAGATCGCCTTTACCGGCTCGACCCAGGTTGGGCGGCTGATCGCCCAGGCGGCCACCGGCAACATGAAAAAGGTCTCGCTGGAACTGGGCGGCAAGTCGCCGAACATCATCCTGCCCGACGCCGACATCGTGCGCGCCGCCAAGGGGGCTGCCGATGGGATTTTCTACAACCAGGGCCAGGTGTGCACGGCTGGCTCGCGCCTGTATGTGCACGCCAGTGTGCTCGACCAGGTGCTCGAAGAATTGCAGCGCCATGCCGCCGCCTATGTGCTGGGTAATGGCCTGGACCCGGCCAACAGCATGGGGCCGCTGGTGTCCGCGCGGCAGTTGAACACCGTCAAGGGTTACCTGCAGCGGGGCCAGGAAGAGGGCGCCGAACTGATCTGCGGCGGCGGCCGTCCCGAACACCTGGAGCATGGGCACTTCATTCAACCGAGCGTGTTTCTCGACCGTGCCGAGCGCGCCTGCGTGGCCCGCGAAGAAATCTTCGGCCCGGTACTGACCGTCATGAGCTGGACCGACATCGACGACCTGGTGCTGCGCGCCAACGATTCGCCGTATGGCCTCGCAGCCGGCCTGTGGACCCGCGACCTGCGCTCGGCGCACCGCGTGGCGGCACAGCTCAAGGCCGGCTCGGTATGGATCAACTGTTGGAACGTGGTCGATCCCTCTTCACCGTTCGGTGGCTACAAACAATCCGGCTGGGGCCGGGAAATGGGCAAGAACGTGATCGATGCCTACACCGAGACCAAAAGCGTGTTTGTCGATCTGGCCTGAACTGAATAATCACACGAGGTAATTGCTATGGATCTGGAATTGAAAGGCCGCGTGGCCATTGTCACCGGTGGCGGTATGGGCATCGGCAAGGAAGTCGCACGTTTTCTCTCCGAGGAAGGCTGCAAGGTAGTGATCTGCGCACGGCGCATGGCGTTCCTGCAGCTGGCGGCCGAAGAGATCAGTGCACAGACCGGCAATGAAGTGCTGCCGCTGTTCTGCGACACCAATGACATGAAGGCCGTGTCGGAGATGGTCGAGGCGGCGCACAAGCATTTCGGCCGCATCGACATCCTGGTCAACGGTGCTGCGGCGCCGTCCGGTGTGGTGCGCAATGACATCGAACACGCCGGCGACGATGAGCTGCTGTCGGACCTCAACACCAAGGTAATCGGCTACTTCCGCTGCGCCAAGGCCGTGACCCCGCACATGAAGGCGGCCGGCTTCGGACGCATCATCAACATAGGCGGCCTCACCGGGCGCAGCAGCAAGGTGCTTTCGGGCATGCGCAACCTGGCGATCGCACACATGACCAAGACCCTGTCCGACCAGCTCGGCCCTTCGGGGATCACGGTCAACCTGATCCACCCGGGCGTGGTGGACACCCCGCATATCCAGGAGCTGTACGACCGCGAAGCCGTCAAGCAAGGCAAGACCGCGCAGCAGGTCGAGCAGGCCTACATCGACGCGACACCGATTCGCCGCACCCTCGCACCGATTGAAATGGGCTGGCTGATCGGCTTCCTGGCATCGCCAAAAGCCGGCGCAGTGACGGGCGAATCCATCGGCATCGACGGTGGCTTGACCCGTGGCATCTATATCTGAGGAGCATCTGTGATGAGTAACGGAACCCTTTTGGTCGCCACCGTCGGGCAAGCGGTGATCCGCAGTGCCGACGATGGCCGTACCTGGCATCGCCTGGGCCTGGGGCAAGACCTTGAGTTCGATGCCATTACCCGGTCGTTGAGCCTGCACCCCGACGCGCCCGAGGTGATCTACGCCGGCACGGACGTGGGCTTGTGCGTCAGCCACGACACCGGCGGCCATTGGCGGCGGGTCGATTCGCCGTTCAACGGCGAGACGGTGTGGAAAGTCGCCGTCGACCCCCAGGACGCCAAACGGATCTTCGTCGGCACCGGTGCACCGTCACGCGCCGTGTTGTGGCGCAGCCTCGACGCCGGCCTGAGCTGGGATCGCGCGCCGGTGGAAATCCCCGAGTTCTGCGATGGTGTCAGCCGCCCACGCCTGCTGGCCTTCGCCTATGACCCCACTGACCGCAACCAGCTGTGGTTCGGCCTGGAGGAGGGCGGGCTGTTCCATTCCCGTGACGGCGGCGACAGTTGGACCCGCGTCGACGACCGGCTGCTGTGGGACTACAACTCCGACGTCCACAACATCCTGGTGCTGCCCAACCACGGCGAGAAAGTCATTGTGGTGGTCTGCGTCAATGCGGTGTACCGCAGCCTGGACGAGGGACTGACCTGGACCGGCATCATCGGTCGCGAAGCCTTCGGCCTGTACTACATCCGCGCCATGAACGCGCCGTTGGGCACGCAGAACGAGCTGTACCTGAGTATTTCCGATGGCACCCCCGGCACCACCAGCAAGATCCTGGTGTCCCGTGATGCCGCACTCACTTGGAACGTGCTGCCGCTGCCACAGCAGCCCAACTCCTGCGTCTGGGCGATTGCCTTCAACCCGGCCAACCCGCGACAGATCGTGGCGGGCACCAAGTACGGGCATTTGTTCACCTCCGACAATGGCGGTGACGGCTGGCAGAAGCATTGGCGGGAATTCAGCGAGATCGCTGATGTGCTCTGGACGCCTGCGGTAGCGCAGATCAAGTCCGGGCATCAATCCATCGTCAAAAAGCACTGAGGGATAGCGCCATGAAGATCGAGATCCTGCGGACTCACTTATCGCTGTGGGTCAGTGACCCTGACGTGTCGGCACGCTGGTACGCCGACATCCTGGGCATGCACGAAAGTGCCCGGGGCGAGAGCTGGGTCATGATGGCATTTGGCGGCAAGCACCACGACATCGCCCTGATTCGCGCCGACCCCGGCGCCCATCAAGGCGGGTTGGGCCTGCAGCACTACGGCCTGGAAATCGCCGGGGACATGACCACCCTGCGCCAGCTCTACGGCATGTTGCTGGGCAAGGGCGTCGAGGTGGTGAAGATCACCGATCACGAGATCGGCCATGGCGTGTATTTCAACGACCCCGACGGCAATCGCATGGAGTTCTTCCTCGAGACCGAACACGACGATGCGCGCGGCAAGGCCCGGTTCAAGGCCGCCGGCGCGCCGAGCCGACATTTCAACCTGGATCCACTCGACCCACTTTGAGGCAACCCTGATGAAAACCGCGAATTTTGCTACGTATCACATCCGCAAATGGTACAGCTTTGTCGAAGAAACCCTGGCCAACGAAACCGGCCAACTGGCCGATGGCGAGCCCCTGTTCAAGTACGCGATCGCCGCCGTGATCGCCAACCCCTATGCCGGTCGCTACAGCGAGTCGCTCGCCGAACTGGTCGATCCTTCGCCGTTGCTGGGCGAAGAGTTTGGCCGGCGCATACAGGCACTGGCCGGTGCCCATGAGATTGTCAGCTATGGTAAGGCGATCCTGGTCGGCAGCGCGGGCGAATACGAGCACGGCAACGCGTTCCTGACCAACCCGGCCGCCGATCCGATTCGCGTCGCGCTGGGCGGTGGCAAGTCGTGGGTGCCTTCCACCGGCAAGCGCGGCGGCCCGGGTTCGACCATTGACGTCCCCCTGGCGCACAAGGATGCGCTCTACGTACGTTCCCACTACGACAGCATGTCGCTGATGTTCGGCGACGGCCCCGCGCCGGACGAAGTCATCGTGATCTGGGCCTTCGCCACGCGCGGGCGCCTGCACGCACGGCTGGGTGGCCTGCGTGCCGAAGACATCCAGGGCGTTGACGGGCTGCGCTGATGACACGCGTGCGGCCTTGGCAACGCCGGTTTAAAACCACAACAAGAAAGCGGTGAACAGCGATGAAGCAGGAGAAGACCCAGGTTGTGATTGTCGGGGGCGGGCCCAATGGGATCACGGCCGCGCACTATATGGGGATGTACGGTATCGACTGCGTCGTCCTTGAGCTTGCCGACTGCATACTGCCTTACCCACGCGCGGTGGGCATGGATGATGAAGCGCTGCGCGTGTTGCAGGCGATCGGCATCGCCGAATTGGCAGTGCGTGACATGATCTGCGATGTTCCACTGCGTTATTACAACGCGCGGGGCGTGTGTTTTGCCGAGGTCAAGCCAAGTGCCGCGCAGTACGGCTGGCCGATGCGCAACATCTTCATGCAGCAGTTGCTCGAAGGCACGCTGCGCGAAACCCTGGGGCAGCGCAGCACTGTGGTGTTGCGCCAAGGTCATGAAATGCTGGAGCTGGAACAGGATGGGGAGGGCGTGACCTTGCAGGTCCGCGATGCCCAGGGCGAGGTGTATCAGCTGAGCGCCGATTACGTGATCGGCGCCGACGGCGGGCGCTCCACCGTACGCAAAAAGCTGGGCGTCGAACTGCTGGGGTTGACCCATGCGCGCAAATGGGTGGTGGTCGATACCGCCAATGACACCCTGGATGCGCCTTACACCGCCCTGCACGCCGACCCGCAGCGGCCCTTCGTGTGCATTTACCTGCCGTACCAGCAGCGGCGCTGGGAGTTCATGCTGATGGAGGGCGAGGACGAGGCGAAGATGTGTGACGAGAACACCATTCGCGACCTGATCCGTGGGCATATCGGCGACGCCGTGGACGCGCTGAATATCATCCGTATCCGCGCCTACACCCACCATTCGCGCGTGGCGGCGCGGTTTGTCCAGGGGCGTGTGGCACTGGTCGGCGATGCCGCGCATATATCGCCACCCTGGGCCGGGCAGGGCCTTAATTCCGGGTTGCGCGACGTGGCCAACGTGGCCTGGAAACTGGCCGCGATCATCCAGGGGCGTGCGGCCCATGGGATCCTTGCCAGCTACGACCAGGAACGTCGCGGACACGCCACGGAACTGGTGGCCCTGGCCGACAATATGGGCACGGTACTGGGGCTGACCAACCCGTTGATGGCCGGCGTGCGTGACTGGTTGTTCCAGGCGGTGAACAGCGTCGATAACCTGCGTTCGCACCTGCTGGAGTTCAAGTTCAAACCCAAGGCCACCCTCACCAAAGGGCTGGTCTATCACGAACGTGCCGAACTGCGTGAAGACGACCTGGTGGGCCAGCTGTTTGTGCAGCCGTTTATCGAAGACGCCCAGGGCCAGCGTCGGCGCCTGGATGACGTGCTGGGCAATTCCTATGCGGTGCTGGGTTACCGGGTCAATCCCCGTGAGCCACTGAGCGAAGACATGGCAAGGTTCTGGGCGCGCTGGGACACGCGCTTTATCCAGGTCAATCGCTCGCGCAGCGGCCTGGGCCGCCACCAGCCCTTGACGGCGACGGACGCCATCAGCGTGGAGGATGTGGATAACCGCCTCGGCGAATGGTTCTCCAGGGTGCGCGATTGCATCGTCGTGGTGCGTCCTGACCGGTTTGTTGCCGCCATCACCACGCCGGAGCGGCTTGACGCGGTATTACGCAAGTTAGCGGGGCAACTGTCATGAGCATCGATACGGGCGTATTGAGCCAGTTAGACCAGGCCACGCGTACGGTGCAAGCGATTGCGCCACTGGCCCCCGAGGCGTTGGACCTGCGCGGCGGCTACGCACTGCAACGCCAGGCGCTGGATGCGCGCCTGGCGGCGGGCGAACAGTTCAGCGGTTGGAAAATCGCCTTCGCCGGCAGCGCCGCGCAACGGCGCTTCGGCATTGACGAACCGGTGTATGGCGGCCTGACCGACGCGATGTGCGTGCAGCCGAACACGGCGGTGGCGCTGTCGCGGTTGATCCAGCCCAAGCTGGAGATCGAAGTGGCGATTGTGCTGGGTCGCAGCCTGGCGCCAGGTGACTACAGCGATGAGGAGATCCTGGCCGCAATTGCCGAGGTGGCACCCGCGTTCGAGATTGCCGACTGCCGTTGGCAGGAGTGGACGTTCGGGGTAGGGGCCTTTCTGGCCGACAACGCGGCAGCGGGCTTGTATTGCCTGGGACCCAGAACCGTTTTCGACCCTGTTGAACATGCCAACGTGACGTTCCGCCTGGAATGCGCAGGCGCGATCTGCGGCGAAGGGGAGACCCAGGGCCGGGAAGATCCACCGCTGGCCAATCTGTGCTGGCTGATACGCCGGCTGCTGGCCGATGGTCAACCGGTGGAGGCCGGGCAGGTGGTGCTGTCTGGCGCGCTGTTGGCGCCGATGAATATCCAGCCCTGCACCTACCGCCTGCAGATGTTTGGCACGGAACTGGCTTTGCTTTTCACTGCGGACACTGCCGCAGTGTGAGCCCTAGCTGCCGTCAAGGATGACTCCAGTCCCCTTCAGGCCGATGACAACAACGGGGCCCCCGAGGAACGACCACCATGCTTGCCGAAGTTCGAACCTTCAATGACCCTCAACTGCACGCCGGTTCCATCCAGGGCTGGCAGCAGGTGTATGACCAACTGGGGCGTGGCAGCCTGACCAGTGAGCTGCGCCAGTTGTCGGCCGAGCGCTTTCAGATCTTCCAGGAAGTATTGGACAAACGCGTGGTGCAGCGCGGCCATGCGCCCAAGGGACGACTGTGCGCGGCCATGTCATTGGGCGGCGAGCCCGTTGTGCAGGGCCAGCAGGTGGGCACCCACAGTGTGGTGCTGTTGCGCGCTTGCGAGGAGTTTGTGCTGCATGCGCCGGAAGGCACGCACTTCTTCGCTTTCAACGTCGACACGGTGCGTTTCGCCAAACTCGCCGCCTTCGAGTTGTCCGGCGACCAGCTCAAGCGCTTGAGCACCCGCTCCCAGCTGTGCGTGGATGACGCGTTACGGCTGCGGATACGCCAGCGTATCTACCCGCTGTTTCGTCACCTTTTGCAACAACCCGAGGCCATCAGTGCAACCGCCGAGAACATGCTCGAAGACGAGTTGCTCAATGCCTTTCTCGACCTGTTCAGCAATGCCACCGACGAAGTGCGTTGCCGGCGCGGCAACTTCGCCGTGAGTGCCTACCTGGTCAAGCGTTGCCAGGAGTTGATCGATGCCAGCGGCGAGACTCCGCTGAGCATTCTCGACCTGTGCGAACACCTGCGGGTCAGCCGACGGACCCTGCAGAACAGTTTCCAGGCGGTGACCGGCATGCGTCCGCTGGAGTACCTGCGCAACCTGCGCCTGAATGCGGTGCGTCGACGCCTGATCGCAACGCCGGCCTGCAGCCAGAACGTCGGTGATGTGGCGGTGGCGATGGGCTTTTTCCACCTGAGCCACTTTGCCGCCCATTACCGCGAGTTGTTTGGCGAATCGCCTTCGCACACCCAGCGGGCGATCGGCTGAATAGACGAAGGGTCAGGCCGCCGTGTCATCCAGTCCCGGGTCCACGCGTTTGCCGATGTCCTTGAGCCGGGCCAATTGGTCGACCACGCTGGGGGCTTCATCCAGGCAACTGACGAACGTCCACAGGTACGTCATCACCGCATAGATATGGCCGGCCTTCACTGCGGGCGCCAGGGCCAACTGGCTGATGGCGACCACGAACAGCAAGGCCGCAAGGATGCCGATGGTGAGGAAGGCAACCGCCTCACGGTCCGACAGCCCGATACGCAGCCGCGACAGCACCTGATAGTGGCGGCGCAGCGTGGGGGCGCCGACCTTTTCCACCAGGCTGATTTCCTTTTCCAGGCGGTTGTTCAGCCGCTCATGCAAGCGCTGGTTGCGCCGTGCAAAGCCAGGCACCACCACCAGGCACAGCCCCAGCGCCACCAGGCACGCCAGGCCGACCCAGGGTTCGATCACCAGCAACATGGCCGCCGCGCCGATGATCGAGACCAGCGCCGTCGCAATGGTGGGCACGTGTTTTTCGAAGAAATCGACGAACTCCCGTGCCAGTACCACCCGCGCGGCGGACGTTGAGGTGCTGTGGCGTTGCAGGCGCTGGTTAAGAATCACCGGCACGGCAAGGTCGGCGTAGATACGCGTAAAGGTGCGGGTGTCCAGGGCCCGTCGGGCGGCGCCCACCACCCAGAACCCGAGGACCACGGCGGCGTAGAGCAGGGCATTGCCGGTGTCGCCACGGATAATCGCGTCGACGGCAAACCCCGCAAACAACGGGTAGGCCAGCAGCAGCGCGTTTTCCAGCGCCACCAGCGACAGGGTGGCGGACAATTTGCCGGGGTAGGCCTTGGCGATCGCCTTGAGTGTCTGGCTGGCGGATTGTTGACCGATTTTGCGGCTCTGCTCGATCAGTAGTGGAGGTGTGACGGAGGGCATGGGCCACCTGGTTTACGCAAAGTAGGGGGGCGGGAACTCAGGGTCCCGGTATAAAGACCGCGGGTGATGTCGAGCAGATAGCGCGTTTCCTCGGTCATCAGTAACAAGTCGATCTGCACTTCTTCGATCACGATTTCCAGGGTGATCAGCAGGCAAATCGCCGGCGCGGTAAATAACCAGTGGTAATAGGACTGGCTGAACAGCGATGCGACAACCCCAAGGACCCACAGTGACAACACCAGGCGTGGCGCCTGTTTCTGCAGGGGAATCCAGAAGCGCTGCAACCGCTTGAGCTTGGCGCTATAGAGCCTTACCGAGTCTTCAAGCAGCGCCACGTCAATCACGTTTCGATCACGATAGTTGAAAGGCATACAGGCAATTCCAGGCTGACTACAAGAGGCGGGTGTGTGGCCTGGTCAAGGCGCGCGCAGGCAGCGCGCGATTCAACCAGGCCAGGTTGACTTCGTTGACTTGCACCCATTCGCCGTTCTGTGGAATCCCTTCGCAGCTCTTGAAAGCAATGCAACGTCCTTGTGCGTCGAGCAAGGCAAAGTGGCGGTACCGATTGACCCTGAAAATACAGAGGCGCATGCCTTCACCTGGGGGGGTTAGATGGCGACCAACTGGTCGGGCCAGCTCAGCTCGAATAAGGTGCCGCCGTTGTCGAGGTTCCGGCAGGTCGCGCGACCTCCATGGGACAGGGCAATCGCGCGTACGACGGCGAGCCCCAGGCCGCTGCCGCCCTGGGCGCGGGAGCGCGAGCTTTCGCCACGCTGGAACGGCTCAAAGATGTGCGTTGCAAACGCTTCTGCGATCCCCGGGCCTTCGTCCGCGACACTCAAGGTATTCAGGCCATCCTGGTTGCCCAGGCGCACCGTGACGTTGCCGGGGGTTGCATGGCGTTTCAGGTTGTCGAGCATGGCCAGCAAGGCTTGGCGAATCCGCGCCGGATCACACTGCACAGGCCGTTCGAGCAGGTCCAGGTGCAGCACGAACCCGCAGGCCTGCAGGCCCGGTTCGAACAGGCAGGCGTCGGCCTTGATCTCCTCGGCCAGGTCGGCACTCTGGATCTGCACTTCGAGGTAGCCGTTGTCCGCCAGGCCCACGACCCGCAGGTCCTCGATCAGGCGCGTCAGGCCTTCCACCTGGCCCAGCAGGCTGTAGAACTGCGCCTGGTCCGGGGTGAACACGCCTTCCGCCAACCCTTGCAGGCGGCCGCGCAGGATGGTCAGCGGGGTGCGCAGTTCATGTGCAATCGCGGCGTTCCAGAACGACTGCTCTTGCGCCATGCGTTTCAAGCGTTGGGCCATGCTGTTGAAGTCATCCACCAGCAAGGTGGCCTCTGCCAGTGAGCGGTCGGACGCCGTCGCCCGGGCATCGAGGTCACCATCGGCGAGCCGGCGAAGGCTGGCCGCGACCGAGTTCAAGGGCATCAGAATGCGCCGGGACAGTTTGATCGCCACCACGGCGCCCACCGCCAGGCTGATGCAGGTGATCAGCGCCATCCAGGCCCACTCCATGCCGGTGGGCAGCCATTCGTCCACGTCCAGATCCGACGGCGGCCAGAACGTCCAGAGCAACGCATAAAACACGTAGGAGCCGACCACGGCCAGGGCTATCACGCAGAGCACCACGGCGGACATCGACACGATGATCTGCCGGCTCAAACTGTTGGCGGTCTTCATGGCTGGCTCCCGAACCGGTAGCCGACCCCACGGATGCTGGCCGGTACGCCCTGGAGGCCGAGGTCTTCGATTTTGCGCCGCAACTTGCTGATATGGCTGTCGACGGTGCGCTCCAGGCTGTCGCTCTCGGGCGAACACAGGGCCAGCAACTCGGCGCGACTGAATACGCGCTTGGGGGCCTTGGCCAGTTGCGCCAACAATCTGAACTCGGTCACCGTCAGGTTGAGCCTGTGCGTGTGGGCACCGACCTGCACGCTGACTTCATGGCTGTCGATGTCGATTTCAAAGGCATTCACCCGCAGCACGCGCTGGTGGGCGCCGTAGCCATGATCGAGGGAGCGACGCAGCACCGCCTGGGTCCTGGCGACGACCTCGGCGGGGTTGAACGGCTTGACGATGTAGTCGTCGGCACCGATGCGCAGGCCCATGAGTTTGTCCATGTCCTGGTCCTGGGCGGTCAGCATGATCACCGGTGTGGTGCCTCGGTGGCGGATCTCGGCCAGGACCATCCAGCCATCCAGCTTCGGCATCAGCACGTCCAGCAGTACCAGGTCGGGCTTGAGCGATTGATGCAGTTCAAGGGCGCGGCGCCCATCCAGGGCATGGGCGGTCTGGAAGCCGCTGCGCTTGAGATAGGCCGCGAGGATGTCGGCGATTTCCGGCTCGTCTTCGGCGATCAGTACCAACGCCTGGCGTGGGGCCGCGAGGTCCGTCGGTGTCGATACAGGGTGTGATTCAGTCATGGTCGGCTCGGTCGTGCTGTTCGGTCATCGCAGTATGGCGAATTACCATGGGGCGACGAAGGCTACTGTGCACCACGAGCATGCGCTTTCATGGGAGGTTTTATGGAGAAACGATGGAGACGCGGGTTTATTCGCAAACAGCGTGATCAGGCGTAGCTGATCCTGTCGCTGTAGGCGTTTTGCGTCATGGTGCGCTGGTAGTCGCAGGGGGTGGTGCTGACCAGTTTCTTGAAGTCGCGCAGGAAGTGGGATTGGTCGGAAAACCCCAGGTCGAGGGCCAACTGCGAAAACGATACATCGTGCTGGGTATTGAGGGTGTCCAGGGCCGCCTGGCAGCGGATGATCCGGCAAAACGCCTTGGGTGACATGCCGGTATCCTGGTTGAACTGGCGGTGCAGGGTCCGGCTGGTGTAGCCGCTGAGGTCTTCGAGTTGCTGGATGCGGATATCGCCGCGATGGTGCAGCGTCTGCTGGATGATCATGGCGGTGAGTCGTGACGTCTTGCCCATCAGGCGCGGGGTCAGGTAGTCGTTGAACAGCCGCATCTGGTCGCCCAGCAGCGGTGCCTGGACGATGCTTTCGAAGAGGCGTTGGGCGAACTCGGAGACTTCCAGCAGATCGAGCTCCCGCTCGGTCAACTCTTCGGCCAGTACATTGACGAAGCCGGGGATCACACCCGGCGAAAAGCGCACGCCGAAATAGTGGTGGTGCTGGTGCAGCTCGACCGCCTGGGCCACCAGCGGGGTGCCGCAGATGCGCGCAGTCGGCCGCGTCGCATCACAGTCGAACAGGATATCCACGCAGCCATCCGGCACGGCCAGCAGGTTGGTCGATTGCGCCACATCGAAGGCATAGAAATGCGAGATCGCCGGGTGCGCGGACGGCATCACTGAATAGCGTGAAGAGTTGAGCACGAACCAGGGTTGTTCGTTCGCGGTGTGGAGCCGGGGAGTCGGCACACTCGGTTTGATCATGGTTGCTCCTTGGGCAGGCAGCGCCAGGGGAAAATCAACGCATTAATCGCGCCAACTATCGTCATACCCGACTGGGCGGCATGTCCGAAATTTACAATACCGCCGCCATCCCCCGCCCGATACTCGATCTCGACAGCGTGGAGCTGCGCCTACCGCAGCGATATCACCTTCAGCCCGAGAATAACTATGTCTACAACTACAAAAATCGATTTTATCTACCTCTCCGAGCAGGACATGATCCGCGCGGGTGTGACCGACATGCTGGCCTGCGTGAACACCATGGAGGAAATGTTCGGCCTGCTGTATGCCGGTGACTACCGCATGGCCGGCCCGAACAATGATTCCCATGGCGCGATGGTGATTTTCCCGCATGATTCGCCGTTCCCGAACATGCCCAAGCCCACCGCGGATCGGCGCATGATGGCCATGCCGGCCTACCTGGGCGGCAGCTTCTGCACCGCCGGGGTGAAATGGTACGGCTCCAATATCGCCAACCGCGAAAAAGGCCTGCCGCGTTCGATCCTGATGTTCACCCTGAACGACCCCGACACCGGCGCGCCGTTGGCCCATATGTCGGCCAACCTGCTGTCGGCGTACCGCACCGGTGCGATCCCCGGCGTGGGCGCACGCCACCTGGCGCGCAAGGACTCGAAAGTCGTCGGCCTGCTTGGCCCTGGCGTGATGGGCAAGACCACCCTGGCGGCCTTCATCGCGGTGTGCCCGCATATCGACACCCTGAAGATCAAGGGCCGTGGCCAGCAGAGCCTCGACAACTTTATCGCGTGGGTCGAACAGACGTATCCGCAGATCACCACGATAGAAGTGGTCGACACCCTCGAAGCGGTGGTCCGCGACTCGGACCTTGTTACTTATTGTAGCTCCGGTGCCACGGGCGACCCCTCGATCTACCCAATTGTGCGGCGTGAGTGGGTCAAGCCAGGTGCCTTCCTCGCGATGCCGGCGTCTTGCTCCCTCGACGCGGGAATGGAGCAGCCCGACGTACGCAAGGTGCTCGACAACACCGGTCTGTACCAGGCCTGGTTCGAGGAATTGCCCAAGCCTGCGCATCACAACGTGCCGGTCATTGGCGTGCGCTTCATGGACATGATTGCCGAAGGCAAGATGCAGCTCGATGACGTCGAAGACATCGGCAAGATCATCGCCGGGGCCGCGCCTGGCCGCAGGAACGATGAGGAAATCATCATCATGTCGGTGGGCGGCATGCCCGTCGAAGACGTGGCCTGGGGCACGGTGGTGTACCGCAACGCCGTCAAGCACGGCATCGGCGTGACCTTGAACCTGTGGGAAACCCCGGAGCTGCGCTGAGCCGTAGCTTCATTCACTTTGACGAGGCATCCGACATGACAAAAATCACCAAGCTCAAGACCGGTTCACCATTCGAAGACCAGGCCAGCTATTCGCGTCTGGTGTGCGTGGACAACTGGATCTACGTGTCCAACACCGCCGGCCGCAACCCCCAGACCAAGCTGATCCCGGAGGATGTCCTGGAACAGGCGCACCAGGTGTTCGCCAACATCGAATCGGCCCTCAAGGCTGTCGATTCGAGCCTGGCCGACGTGGTGTGTTCGCGGGTGTTCATCCAGGACCCCAAGGACGTGCCGGCGGTGATGGGCCTGATCGGCGAGAAGTTTCGCGGCGTCGACCCGGCCAGCACCGTGACCTGCCCGCCACTGGGCTCGACGGTCTACAAGGTAGAGCTGGAAGTGACGGCGTATCGCAACGCGTCGAAGGCGCAGGTCGACCTCATTCGCCTGTCGCAATAATCGTCACGCGGCCATGCACAGGCCTGGCCGCCCTTATTCGTTTACCGAGTCCTGACCATGGCACCGACAATAGCGCCCGTGACAACCTCCACCGTGTTTCCCAGCGCGACCGCCGTCGTCATCATTGGCGGCGGGATCATCGGCCTCACGGCTGCGCTGACCTTGGCTGAGCGCAATATCGCCGTGGTGGTCCTGGAAAAAGGCCGGATCGCCGCCGAACAGTCGTCCCGCAACCTGGGTTGGGTGCGCAAGACCAGCCGCCACGCGGCCGACATCCCGCTGGCCCTGGCCGCCGACCGCTTGTGGGCGCAGATGCCCGAGCGGGTAGGGGCGGATGTGGGGTATCGCCAGGAAGGCATCATGTTTGTCGGGCGCACCCCGGCGCAAATGGCAATGCACGAGGGCTGGCTCAAGTCGGTGGAGCATTTGTCGCTGGATTCACGCCTGCTCAGCAAGCGTGAGATCGACGCGCTGGTGCCAGGCGGCACGGGTGACTGGGCCGGTGGCATCTTTACCCCTTCCGATGCGCGTGCCGAACCGACGCTGGCCAGCAGCGCGATTGCCAGGGCCGCCATGGACAGGGGCGTGGTGATCATCGAGCAATGCGCGGTGCGTACGCTGCAGATGTCCGGCGGCACGGTCAGCGGTGTGGTCACGGAAAAGGGCGAAATCCGTTGTGATCATGTGCTGCTGGCGGGGGGCATGTGGTCAAGGCGCTTTCTGGGCAACCTCGGTGTGGCGTTGCCGACCTTGCCCCTGACCTGCTCGGTACTGCGTACCCACCCCATGGAGGGGCCGACGCAGATCGCGGTCGGCGCGCCGGACTTTTCGTTTCGCAAGCACCAGGACGGCGGTTTCATCATTACCCAACGGGGTAAGTTGGATGCGTTCCTGACCCTCGACCATCTGCTGCTCGCCAAGCAATACATGCCGCAGTTCCGTGCGCAACGCAGTGTGCTGAACGTGTCGCTGGGCAAGCCGTTCATCAATGACCTGGCCCTGGCGCGGCGTTGGCGCGCCGACAGCGTCAGCCCGTTCGAGCGCGTCAGGGTGCAGGATCCGGCGGCCAACCCGCGCCTCAATAGCGACGCGATGAACAACCTGATGGCGGCCTGGCCGGTGTTTGAACAGGCACGGATCGCCCAGGCCTGGGCCGGCACTATCGACGTGACACCCGATTCCAACCCGGTCATCGGCCCGGTCGCGCAGATTCCGGGGCTGACCGTGGCCACCGGTTTTTCGGGGCACGGCTTCGGTACATCGCCGGCGGCGGGTCATCTCGCCGCGGACCTGGTCAGTGGGCATGCACCGATCATTGACCCAAGCCCTTATCGCTTCGACCGTTTCTAAAGGAGCAAGCCCATGCCTGCAGACAGCTGTTTCTTCACCAACCGTTCGGGCCTGCGCCTGCACTATTTGCGCTGGGGCGCATCGAGTGGCGTGCCCCTGGTGCTGTTGCACGGCCTGCGCGCCTATGCCCAGACCTGGGAGTCGCTGGTGCAATCCCTGGGGGAGGGCTACTGCATCTATGCCCTCGACCAGCGTGGTCGTGGGTTGAGCGACTGGGCCGAGCCCTCCACGTATCACACCCAATCCTATGTCGAGGACCTTGAGGATCTGATCGCCCATGTCGGCCTGCAGCGTTTTGTCCTGCTCGGGCATTCATTGGGCGGCGCCAACGCCCTCGAGTATGCGCGGAAACATCCGGGACGCTTGCTGGGGTTGCTGATCGAGGACATCGGCCCCGGCTCTTCAACCCAGGGCGATGGCGCCGCACGTATCCGCCGCGAGATGGGCCAGACGCCGTTGCAGTTCGACAATTGGGACGCAGCCCGTGGGTTCTGGAGGGCTTCGCGCCCGGGGTTATCGGAGCAGGGCCTGGCGTCGAGGCTGGCGCATTCGATGCAGGAACGCGACGGTGTGATTGGCTGGCGCCATGATCAGCAGGGGATTGCCCAGGCCCGCCTGAGTATCGAGCCGACGGACCTGTGGCCAGCGGTGCGTGCGCTGGATTGCCCCAGCCTGTTCATTCGCGGTGGTCGCTCGGACTTCCTGCCGCCGACGACGCTGCAGGCGATGAGGGCCAGCAACCCCCATGTGCGGACGGTGGAGGTCGCCGACGCGAGCCACTATGTGCACGACGATCAGGGCGCGGTGTTCAACGCGCTGATCGCAGGCTTTCTGGCGAACCTTGACCCGCCGAGGCAATGAGCGGCGGCCGCCCGCCAATGTCGATATCAGGCACCGGCGTGCCGCTATGAGGCTATTTTTGCGGCGCGCAGGCCGCGTACTGTGACCCGTCATTAAGAAACGATGATCGCCTGACCTTCCAGTCAGTACGTCTTAACGTCGATCACAGAGAATAAAAAACAACGATGAATAGCCTGATTTCCAAGGACTCCAACGGCCAGCTGGCGCAGGGCTTCAAGCCGCGTCATGTCACCATGCTCTCCATTGCAGGCATTATCGGCGCGGGGCTGTTTGTCGGCTCCGGGCACGCCATCGCGGCGGCGGGGCCGGCCGTGATGCTGGCGTATCTGTTTTCCGGCCTGTTGGTGGTGCTGGTCATGCGCATGCTGGGGGAGATGGCGGTGGCCAACCCCGACACCGGCTCATTCTCGACCTACGCCGACCAGGCCATCGGCCGCTGGGCCGGGTTTACGATCGGCTGGCTGTACTGGTGGTTCTGGGTGCTGGTGATTCCCATCGAAGCCCTGGCCGCCGGGCATATCCTCAACCAGTGGTTCCCGCAGATCGACGCTTGGCTGTTCGCCTTGTTGTCGATCTTTTTGCTGGTGGTCACCAATTTGTTCAGCGTCTCCAAGTACGGCGAATTCGAGTTCTGGTTTGCCATGGCCAAGGTGGTGGCGATCATCGGCTTCATCGGCCTGGGAGGCGCGGTGCTGATGGGCTGGATTCCCGAGCGGGAGGCCAGCGGCTTGAGTCGCCTGATGGAAGAACACGGTGGTTTCGCGCCTAACGGCCTGTCGGCGGTGGTCGGGGCATTCATCACCATCATGTTCAGCTTTATCGGCACGGAAGCCGTCACCATCGCGGCTGCCGAGTCCAATAACCCGGCGCAGAATATCGCCCGGGCCACGCGCTCGGTGATGTGGCGCATCGGCGTGTTCTACGTGTTGTCGATCTTCGTCGTGATTTCCGTGGTGCCGTGGAATGACCCGCTGTTGGCGTCGGTAGGCTCTTATCAGCGCGCCCTGGAACTGATGAACATTCCCCATGCCAAGTTACTGGTGGACGTGGTGGTGTTGATTGCCGTGGCGAGCTGCATGAACTCGTCCATCTACATTGCCTCACGCATGCTGTATTCCCTGGGCAAGCGCGGGGATGCACCCTCGCTGATGAAAAAGACCTCCGCCGCGAGTGTGCCGAGGGCCGCCGTGATCGCCAGCACGATCCTCGGGGCTGGCGTGACCTTGCTCAGTTACTTCATGCCGGCCGGATTGTTCCAGTTTCTGCTGGCCAGCTCGGGCGCCATCGCTTTGCTGGTGTACCTGGTGATCGCCGTGTCGCAACTGCGCATGCGCAAGGTCCTGCAACGCCGCAATGTCACCCTGACGTTCAAGATGTGGCTGTTTCCCTGGCTGACCTGGGTGGTCATCGTCTTCATCTGTTGCGCATTGGCGGTGATGCTGTTGACGCCCGAGCACCGCTTTGAGGTGTCGTCGACCATCGGCCTGGCCTTGCTGATTTCCCTGGTCGGCGTGATCACGGCGCGGCAGCCCGACCGCACCCAAAAATCGATCCCCCTGGCTTCGCGCCCATGAACCCCCGGACGGTCACCGGTTTGGTATTCGTGCTGCTGGATCAGTTCACCCTGATCTCGTTGGCGTCGGCGGTAGAGCCGCTGCGCATGGCCAACCAACTGTCCGGCCAGGAGTTGTATCGTTGGCACACCGCCAGTGTCGACGGTCATCCTGTGTGGGCCAGCGACGGCATGCCCATCACGCCGGACTGTTCCATAGCCGCTGCGCCCTCTGCGGATATCGTCGTGGTGTGCGGCGGCACGGGTATTCAACACACCCTGAGCGACGAGCTGATGAAGTGGCTGCGGACCCAGGCGCGTTATTCCAAGCGCCTGGGCGGTATTTGTACCGGCAGTTGGGTATTGGCCCGGGCGGGGCTGCTCGACGGGTTTGAATGCAGCGTGCATTGGGAGTGGCTGGCGGCCATGCAGGAAGCCTTTCCACGGGTGAGCCTCAGCGCCAGCGTGTTCACCCTCGACCGCGATCGCCTGACCAGCTCGGGCGGCACTGCGCCCATGGACATGATGCTGCACCTGATCGGCCGTGAGCATGGGCATGAGTTGTCGGCGGCGATTTCGGACATGTTCGTGTACGAGCGCATGCGCAACGAGCAGGACCATCAGCGCGTGCCGCTCAAGCATATGCTCGGCACCCAGCAACCGAAGCTGCAGGAAATCGTCGCGCTGATGGAGGCCAACCTGGAAGAACCGATCGACCTGGATGAATTGGCCGAGTACGTGGCCCTGTCACGCCGGCAGCTTGAGCGCATGTTCCAGAAGTACCTGCACTGTTCGCCCTCGCGCTACTACCTGCGGTTGCGGCTGATCCGCGCGCGCCAGTTGCTCAAGCAAACCCCCATTTCGATCGTGGAGTTGGCCTTGCTCTGCGGGTTTGTGTCCACGCCGCACTTCTCCAAATGCTACCGCGAATACTTTGGCGTGCCGCCCAGCGACGAGCGCCTGGTGACGGCGGGCGAGCAAACCGGCATGTTGAGGCCGATGATTCGCGCCGTACCGGTGACGATGCCAATGAGTGCCCTGGAGCAGGCGCGGGGGGAATCTACCTTTGCCAGTGTCCGGCTCAAGGCCAGGCGCTGAGAGTACGGTGAGTGGCGCTGATCAGCGACGCTTGCGTTTCGAATTTCAGGCCCCACTCACGCTGGCTTCAAACCCGCATGAACGCCTTGATTCTCTCGCCGCACTGATCGGCACGAATCATCCCAGGCGCCGCATCCAGCGCAACCAGGCCGTCCTCCATGAAAATCACCCGGTCGGAAATGGACAGGGCGAAATCCATCTCGTGAGTCACGATCAGCATGGTCATGCCTTCTTTGGCCAGGTCGCCGATGACCTTGAGCACGTCGCCCACCAGTTCCGGGTCAAGGGCTGATGTCGGCTCATCAAACAGCATGATGTGCGGGTCCATGGCCAATGCGCGGGCGATTGCCACGCGTTGTTGCTGACCGCCAGACAACTGATGCGGATACTTGTGCGCGTGAGCCAGCAGTCCGACCTTGTCCAGCAGGGCGTAGGCGCGCTGCTCGCTGATGAGCTTGTCGCGGCCGTGATAGCGCGGCGCGAGGGTGACGTTGTCGAGAATGGTGCGATGGGGAAACAGGTTGAAGCCCTGGAACACCATGCCGATGTGCTGTACCCCACGGCGTACTTGTTGCGTGTTGGTGTTATCACCGGCGTGGATATAGCTTTCGCCGAACAGAATGATCTCGCCTTGGTCGATGCTTTCCAGGGCGTTGACGGTGCGGATCAGCGAGGTTTTTCCCGAGCCCGACGGGCCGATGATGGAAATCACCTGACCCGCATTTACATCAAGGTTGATGCCCTTGAGCACAGCGTGCTGGCCGTAGCGCTTGTGAATGTCGACCAGTTGCAGGGCGGGTGCCGAGCCAGGCCCGGAGGTTTTCCGAGCGCTTGCCGAAGGAGGGGCGGGTTGTGATGCGCGTAGGCGCCCCATGCTGGTGTCATCCAGCGTCTGGGGTATGCGGTTGTTGAGTTCCAGGTGGTGCTCCAGCCAATGAAACAACCAGCCGAGCACGGTCACGATCAGCACGTAATACACCGCCACAGCCGAGAGGGTTTCCATCACCAGGAAGTTTTGCGCGTAAAGGCGCTGGCCCACGGTCAACAGTTCGGTCAAGGAAATCACCGAGACCAGCGAGGTCAGTTTCACCACGGTGATGTATTCGTTGATCAGCGTCGGCAGGGAAATGCGGAACGCCTGGGGGATCACGATCAGGCGCTGCAAACCGATCAGGCCGATGCCCAGCGCGCGGCCGGCCTCTTTTTGGCCTTTGACCACGGATATCAAGCCGCCACGGTGGATTTCCGCCATATAGGCTGCTTCGGTGACCACCAGGGCCAACAGGCCGGAATAGAACGGGTTGGACAGGACGCCACGGGTGACCGGGAACATCTGCGGCAGGTTATAGACGAACACCACCAATACCAGCAGCGGCACGCTGCGAAAGAACCAGATATAAATCGACGCCGGCACGCTGATCCAACGCGCGGCCGAAAGCTTGGCCGAAGCCAGCAGGAAGCCCAGCAGCATGCCGATGAACCAGGCCAGCGTGCTGAGCTCCACCACCGTAATGCAGGCTTTCCAGAAGTCCGAGAGCGAAAACAGAGAAAAAAAGTAAGGCCATTCAAATTGCATGTGTCTCTCCAACTGCTGGCGTCGACACAGGCTTTACCTGGGCCGGGCAGTCAAGCGAAAGCCGCCGACTGTGGGAGCGGCTGCGCTCCCACAGGGCTGCACTGAGTCAGTTAGTCGGTTCTTCGAGGTTGTATTTCTTCAACAGGGCGGCGTATTCACCGGAGGCCTTGCTCGCCTCAAAGGCCTTGAGCAGTGCCTGATAGAGCGCGTCGTTGCCTTTCTTGACGTAAATGCCCAGCGTCTGCTGGTAGATCGAGTGCTCGGTGCTCACCACGACGCGGCCCTTGGTGCGTTCTGCGATCATGCCGGCGGCGCCGTCGATCTCCACCTGAGCCTGCACATTGCCGGAGAGCAGCGCCTGGGTTACCTCCGGTGCGGACGGGAACTCGCTGACCATAATCGCGCCCTTGTTATTCGGGGTGCAGTAGTCGGTCGAGAGCGTGTTGAACTGCGTCACCCACGTGGTGCCTTTTTCCAGGCCGACTTTCAGGCCGCAGAGGTCTTCCGGTACTTTCGGTTTCAGCGGGCTGTCCTTCAGCACCATGATCGCTGCGCCGGTCTGGGCGTAGGGGATGGTTTGCGCTTGCGTCTGCCGCTGGGGCGTGATGTACATGCCGGAGATGATCGCGTCGTAGTGGCCGGCGTTCAGGCTGAGGATCAGGTTGGAAAACTTGGTGTCGACGAAGTCGGCCTTGAGGTCCAGGTGCTTGGCGAGCAGGTGCGCCAGCTCGGGGTCGGAACCGACGACGTTTTTATGTTCGTCGTATGACTCAAAGGGCGGATAGGTGATTTCCATGCCGATCTTGAGTACGCCGGGCGTCACCGTCGTTGCTGCATGGGCGCCGGCCGCACCAAGGAGTGCGACGGCCAGCAGGGTCAAGCGGACAGCATGATTGATTGGATTGCGCATCATCGATGACTCCACGTCGGTAAAGTAGGGTTGGGCGGGTGGTTAAACAGGGCGGTGTGACCAGGCTGAGGGTTGCATCAGGACGCGTCCTGCGCCTGGCTCTTCAAGTGACCGAAACTCGATGGCTTGCGCGCTTTCTCGTACAGCGTGAGTTCGCCCTGTTCGACTTTGCGGCGCAGGTACTGATAGGTCTGCAACGCTTGGCCGAACATGTGCTCACCGATGGTGATTTCCTGGTAATCCCTAGCGCCTTCAAGAAAAGCGCCTTCAAGAAACTGTGGCAGTGGCTTGATCTGCGTATGGAAGTCGCACGCGTAGAAGAGTGGGAAGGCGTAGCGCTCTTCGCTGACGGTTCGCACTCGGTGAGCCGTAGCGACAAACGTACCCGCGGTCATGACCTCCAGCATGTCGCCGATGTTGACCACAAAGGCACCGTCCACGGGTGGCGCATCAATCCATTGGCCTTGATCGTTCATCACCTCGAGACCTGGCTTGTCTGCAAGCAAAATGGTGAAGCACTCGTAGTCGGTATGCGCACCAATGCCGGGTGCGTCTTGGGCGGCCAGGTCAAAGGGGTAGTGAATCAGGCGCAGTTTCGACGGTGGGCGGGTAACCAGTGCCTCGAAATAGTCCTCTTCCAGGCCTAATGCGAGCGCGAAGCCCTTGAACAGGCGACGCCCCAGCGCAAACACCGCAGCGTAGTACGCTTCGACGGCGGGACGGAAACCCGGCAGGTCCGGCCATTCATTGGCCCCGATCAAGGGGGTCCCGGCCCTGACCAGCGGATCGTCTTCGCCCACTTCAAAACCGATATCGAACGCCTCCTTGTGGTCCGGTTTGCCTTTGGCATAGACCTCTTCGCCTTCAGGCACAAACCCCTTGTGGCTGCGGGAGGTGCCGATGTAATGCTGCATCTTGTACGCAAGGGATTGCGCAAACAGGTCCTTCGCCGCGTGACGCACGCCGTCGATCAACGACGACTCGATGCCGTGGTTCTTGATGTACAGAAAACCCACTGCGCGTGCGGCGTTACCGAGTTCTTCGGCCACTGCCTGGCGCTGTGTGATGTCGTCGCTGTACAGCCCGGCGATGTCCACCAGCGGAATGCGATTGAAGTTGGCGGCCTTTGGCGTTTGGTCAGGCATGAAGTAACGCTCCTTATCGGGTTGAGGCGCCGCTGAAACGCCGGAAATGCTCGCGCTCGGTATTTGCCATCCACACATTCAGCGACCACAGGTCGGCCACCGGCACATTGGTGAAGGGCAGGTGATGCAGGTAGCCGTCGGCACCGAACTCCGGTGTCAGCGTGCTGACCTGATAGCCGCGACTTTCCTGGGATCGCCAGATGGCCTCCCAATGCTGCTGATGGAAGGCCAGCGCTTGGGTGTACTCGGGAGCGGCGGGGTGGGGAACCTGGGGCCCCTGGTCATAACCGACCCGGGCTTGAATGTGGTGAACGCGCTCGACGAAAGCGCTGAGGTCATCTTCCGGATCGTTGAGCAGACGCTCGCAGGTGACGACCCAATGACTGATGTCGCTGGTGAAGCGCAGGTCCGGCAGTTGACGGATCAGCTCGAGGGTGACCCAGGGGTTGAACAACGAGCGCGCACGATGGGTTTCAAAGGCGCACACCTGGCCGTGCTTGCGCGCGACGTCCATCGCGCGGCCAAAGAAGTCGACTTGCTGTGCCAGTGGCCAGCGGTCGTTGCCAGCCAGCAGGTTGATGAAGCGCGGCGACAACTCAGCCGCCCAAGCGAGTTTTTTATCGAGGTCCAGAAGGTGTTCGTCGACGCTCGCCGATTGTTGCGGCAGAACATCGTAGGCGCTGAAGACGGTACTGATATAGCTGACATGGTTGGCGCGTAGAAAGGCTGCGAACTCGGCGCGTTCGCTGGCGGTCATGGGCAGGCGGGCTTCCATCCCATCGAACCCGGCCTCAAGCAACTCTTCGAGCGCTTGTGCCTTGCTTGCGGTGTAGCCCCACAACGTTCGGAATACTTCCAATTTCATCGATCTGCTCCAAAGGTGCCTTCGCATGATTGACACAGCGGCGTTTCGGCGTGGACCGAAACGCACAAAAAACGGCAGTGACAATCAGAAAAGGCAATCTTCGGGCCCCATCTCTGTGGAAAGGCTCCTTTGTTGCCGCCAATAGTAGGGAGGGGCGCTTGGCGGAAAGAATAGGGAAGTGCAAATAGATAGTTCAGAGATTTCTAAACTATTGTTCAGTGCGGCTCAGGGTGGCGTCATGGGTTAAAACGCGGTTATGACGGTTACCCCTGCCGTCTCGAAGCGGTCCATGTTCGTCAACGCGTCGATGGACTGTTCCAGGCTGATGGTTTTACCCACGAGTTTTTCAGGCGCCAGCTTGCCTGAGGTGATCATCTCGATCATGGCGCCATAGCGATGCGCCTGCATGCCGTGGCTACCGTAGATCTCAAGCTCATGGGCGATAACCTTGCTCATGGGGATCGCCGGCGTGGCGTGATCAGCGAGCATCAGCCCGACCTGGACGTGCTTGCCGCGACGGCGCAGGTTGTTGATGGAGTTGAAACAGGTGGTTGGGTGGCCCAAGGCGTCCAGCGAGACGTGGGCACCGCCCTGGGTGATTTCCAGCACGGCTTCGGTGACGTCTGCGACGTACTGGGCATTAATGGTGGCGACAGCGCCGAGGGCACGCGCCAGATCGAGTTTTTCCTGGGAAATATCGATGGCGATCACGTTCGCGCCAATGGCCTGGGCGATCATCACCGCAGACAGGCCTACACCTCCGCAGCCGTGAACCGCGACCCACTGACCGGCGCTGACGTTGCCTTGGTCGACGACTGCACGGAACGAGGTGGCGAAGCGACAACCCAGGCTTGCGGCGGTAGCGAAGTCCATGCTCTCAGGCAGCGCGACCAGGTTCAGATCGGCCTGGTGGATGCCGACGTACTCGGCAAAAGACCCCCAATGAGTGAAGCCTGGCTGGAATTGCGTGTGGCACACCTGCTGATTGCCGCTGTTGCACTGCGCACAGGCACCACAGCCACCCACGAACGGCACGGTCACCCGGTCGCCGACCTTCCACCGCGTGACGCCGTGGCCCACCTCGGCCACGATGCCCGCCAGCTCATGACCCGGTACATGGGGCAGTTCAATGTCGGGGTCATGACCTTTCCAGCCATGCCAGTCGCTGCGGCACACCCCGGTGCCAAGCACCTGGATCACCACGCCATGACGTTCCGGGGATGGATCGGCCACGTTCATCAGGCGCGGCGGTTTGGAAAAGGCTTCGTAGACGACTGCTTTCATTCAAATTACCTCGGCTTGGAGGGGCGATTCAGGCATTGCCATTATGAATGAGCGCCTTGAAATTACCTTTCAAGTTGCAATTGACCGAGCGCAAGAATTGAAATTAACCTTCATTTTTAAGCCTGAATTTGAGGGGTTATTTCATGGTTGAGCAGCTCGATAAAGCGGACATTGCAATATCGGAGCGTTTGCAGCGGGACGGCAAGCTGTCGAATGTCAAGCTGGCCGAGCAGCTGTCCCTCAGCGAAGCGTCCTGTTGGCGCAAGCAAAGACGGCTGGAAGAATGCGGGGTGATCGAGGGATACCAAGCCATTCTCAATCGAAAGAAACTCGGGCTGGGCCTGAAGGCGTTTGTCCAGATCTCCTGCACGGATCACAGCGAAGAAGCCACGGCAACGTTTGAAAAGATTATCCAGGCGGCCCCGCAGGTATTGAGTTGCCATAACACAACGGGGGAGGCGGACTTTCTACTTGAGGTGGTTGCACGGGACCTGGACAGCTATAGCCGCTTTGTCGAAACAGTGCTGAGGAAGCTCCCTGGGGTTTCAAGTATTCGCTCGAACCTCTCCCTGCGAGAGATGAAGACCACTCATCGACTCCCCGTCAGCGAGCTCTTGAGCATCTGAAGGCTGTCGGGCACGTCGAGAACCATCGTTCGTCCGGACAATCGAGCATTTCGGCACTGTTATCGAGCATTTCGGCACAGTCTCCCGGTTTTGTTCAACCTAGACTCGAGCTTCACTTCAAGACTCAGCTGGAGCCGCAATGAACATCAGATTAATCCTGCCTGCACTCTCCATGGCCGTCACACTCAGTGGCTACGCTGCGGATTTCTCACTGACCAGCCGGGATATTGCTGACAACCGCCCGCTGACCCGTCGCGAAGTGTTCCAGGGCTTCGGTTGCGAAGGTGGCAACACGTCTCCTGAGCTTTCGTGGAAAAACGCCCCCGCAGGGACTAAAAGCTACGCGATCACCGTTTACGATCCCGATGCCCCAACCGGCAGCGGTTGGTGGCATTGGACGGTGGTCAACCTGCCAGCCTCCACCCATAGTTTGCCCAGCGGCGTGGGGGCAAACCTGCCTGCGGGTGCAGTACAAGGGCGAACCGATTATGGCCAGCCGGGGTTCGGTGGCGCTTGCCCTCCTGTCGGCGATAAACCCCATCGCTATCAATTCACCGTGTGGGCCTTGAAAGTCGATAAGCTACCGCTCGACAACCAGGCCAGCGGAGCCTTGGTCGGTTACATGCTCAACGCCAACGTCCTGGCCAAAGCGACCATTACTTCAACTTACGGACGTTAAGAACCATGCGCCCTTGTGACGGCATACAGCACCGGGAAAATATTATCGATGCCTGTGTCATACGGGCGCGACATGCCCTTACCTTGCCCAGGGTGCCGGTGTTCGTGACCACCTTGTGTCGAGTGCGGCAGGGGGAAAAACTGTTGCAATGGGATGACCGGGAAATGCGCGCAGGGCCTCGGCATCTGATTCTGATGCCGGCCGGGCGCGAGCTGGGTATCTCAAACTTACCCGGCCCTCAGGGTCACTACATCGCCGATGCGGTGACCTTTCCCGTCTCGACATTGCGTCAATTCAGCAGCCGATATAGCCAGCAGATCAAGAGTGGTCGCGGTGCACTGAAGAGCGATCTATGCGTTCCCCTGGACAGGCACACGACCCAGGCATGGGAGCAGTTGCTGGTCGCCATCAATGCAAACGCCCCGCAGGCACTCTGCACACATTATGGGGAAGCGGTGCTGCTGAGCCTAAGCCTTGGCGGCCAGGCCGGACCTCTGCTGATGGGGCGCAACGATCCATTGTGCGAGCGGGTGCAGCAGCTGGTAATGGCCAGCCCGGAGAGAGACTGGACGGTTGCGAGCATCGCACAGCACATGAACCTGGGGGAGTCGACCTTGCGTCGCCAACTGGCGAACGAAGGGAATAGTTTCAGGAATATTCTGGAGGGCGTTCGACTGGCGACAGCATTACAACGGCTGCAAACAACGTCTCGCCCGATCGGTGAAATTGCCGGCGCCTGCGGCTACGCCTCGGCCTCACGTTTTGCCGTGCGCTTTCGCTCACACTATGGCCTGTCACCCCGTGAGTTGCGGGCAGCGATTTGAGCATTTGCGGGAGGGCTTTCCCCAGTCTGCCGGCCGGCAGTGCGAGCCATGTGACGTTTATCGGTGGGTACCGGACCAGACTGTCTGGCGATAGTGCTACTGTCTACGCAGCACCCCCGGAGCCTGCTGGATGACTCATCAAACTTCAGTTCACCCCATCGCAACGCCTGCAGCCGGGTCAAGCACTGAAAAACCGCGCGTTCACCCACCTATGTGGCATGGCAATCCGGACTTACCCACCCTCGGCAGCACTGGGGCGGCCATTTTGGGTTTCTGCGTTGTGCTGCTTATGTTCCTGCCGGTCATAGGGGTGATGGTGCTGATCTTTTTCGGCCTAGAAGCGATGCAAGGCGCATCGTCCAGCGATGGGGCGAGTCTCACCACGTCGCCTCTCATCCTGTTCATGCTTGGTTTTGTTGTGCTCATGGGGCTGGTTTTCGCGTGGATGTTCTCTGCGTCCAGAGTGCTGGCCTTCACCTTTGACGAAAACCGGCAACTGCTTACTCTCACCGTCACCCGTCGCGGCCGTAAACCCGCCGAAGTGCAGGTGCCCTTTAGCGATATCATTTGTATCAGCCCTTACCTGCTCGCCAGTTATGACCGCCATGGACATTTCAGCGTCGTGTATCAAGGGCCGAGGGGCAAGGAGTTCGAATATCGATTGGCTGAGGGGACTTCTCTGGAAGACATGGAATTTCATGCCGCATGGCTGCGCGCAATAATAGGCGAACGGATGCATGAACCAATGAATCTGGACAAATGAACGAAGGACCTCCGAGCACTATCACCTTTCAATCGCATCGATAATCGCCCCGCCGTCAGCGCCATCCAGCAAATACCCACGGCGTCGAATGGATCGAAACACGCACCGGCAGTGTCACCTTGTGCCAGTTTGGGCGCGTCCATTCGTCTGTTGCCCGGCACTCTGGGGGGCATGGTGTTTCTCAACCTTAAGCACGGATATCCCGAGCCCAAGAACGGAGAGCCAGCATGGAAATCAATGAGAATGCCCCGGGCAACATTTCACAGCAGGCTGTTACGCGCGGCACGGACAACGAGACAGGGCACGACCCGAAGCGTGATGAGGATAAGATCCCGCTGCCGCCGGACGACGATGCACCCCTTGAGGAGGATATGTCTGATGTGGACGCTGCCGATTCAGTGGCGAGCGAGCACCCTGACAACTGAGGTGTTTCAGATCAACGAACCCGGCCGGGGTGTCGCAGGTGGCTGGGAATCCGAAGGCGGCTGTAAAGCCGCCTTCTGGGCGATGGCTACCGGGCGTTCAGCCCGTCGAGAAACTCGGTGTGTTGCAACGTCCTGGAAAACATCGGCAGCGTGAAGCGTTCTGCGGCCTGTTGTTGTTCGTCGGTGAAGGTCGCGGTGCAATCGATCAGGGTCACCACGTTATAGCCCTTCTCATAACCTGATCGTACCGTGCCTTCGACACAGCAATTGGTCAGGAAGCCCGCCACCACCAGGGTCTGGATGCCGTTGTTGCGCAGCACCAGGTCCAGGCCCGTGGTGGCGAAACCGTCCAGCCCGCGCTTGCCCTCCACGAGGATGTCGCCGGCTTCCCGGGTAATCGCCTCGCTGATGTCGGCACCCCAACTGCCGGTGCGAAAGGCGCTGCCATCGGCAACGCCCTTGAGAATCCCGTAGTCGCGGGTGGTCAGCTCCGGGTAGCCCTCGGCGAACTGGATCGGCAGGTGGATGATCTTCACGCCGAGCGCGCGCGCCTGTTCAACCGTGGTGGCGGTGTTCGCGAGCATATTGGACGTGTGCATGACGTCTTTGACGGCGTCATGGAACACGCCGCCTTGGGTGGTGAAATCGTTCTGGTATTCGATCAGGACCAGGGCGGTGGTGTGTGGGTTCATGTCGGGTCTCCGATAAGTGGGTCGAGCAACAAGCGTAGAACAGCAGGCAGGGTTGAGTGGGGCGGCAGTCAAACACAAAACTATGGCTCGGAACGCCGCATCCGTTCACAGACCGCGAGCAAAGCGGGCACTTTGATACTATGCTCATTGCCAATGCGAGCCATCTACGGGTTTCAATGTTCGGCCGCCAAGGGCACCGACCCTGGCAAAATCATTGACGTTGGCCAGCAGCCTTGTATCGGCAAGACAGCCGGTGGGCGGGCTTCAGGCGTTTTCAACGGCTCACGCAACAACCCGCACGCGGCATACAGGGAAACGTTCAATGCCTGCCTCAAACCTCACCTGCTCGAAAATCTCCAATGTAGGGGCCAACGGCTCCAACCAGAACACGCCGTCGATCCAGGCTGTAAGCCGGTACGGGTGGATGACTGTTGGTAAATGCCAAGCACGATGGAGAACAGCATGAACACCCAGTCGATCCACAAGACCTTGGGGCGCTTCGCCGGCTGCGTGGCGGGGCTGGCGATAGTTGCCGCCAATCCGGCCCAGGCTGCCGCCGACGGCATCGCCAGCGGCCCTACCGCGAGCTACAGCATTGCCTTCAGCAATTCCTACGCAGGTAGCGATTTTCGCAAGGTGATGGTGCGCAACTGGCAGGAAATTGCGCTCCAGGCGCAAAAGGAGGGCTTGATCCGTGAGGCTCCCGTCGTCAGCGCCAATAACTCGGCTTCGGAACAGGCGGCTCATATCCAGGACATGATCGTCAAGGGCGTCGATGCCATCGTGATCCTCGCTGCCTCCGACACGGCCCTCAACGGGGTGATCCGCGATGCCTGCAACGCCGGCATCGTGGTGGTCGTCATGGCCA
This sequence comes from Pseudomonas sp. Yb2C2, assembly GCF_052112325.1. Lineage (NCBI taxonomy): Bacteria > Pseudomonadati > Pseudomonadota > Gammaproteobacteria > Pseudomonadales > Pseudomonadaceae > Pseudomonas > Pseudomonas sp. Yb2C2. Next base: position 166,926 of record NZ_JAVAJK010000010.1, read on the forward strand.
GCCTGGTCACCGAGCCCTGTGTCTATACCGTGGATTACAACTGGTCCGCCATGGGCCGTGTGGAAATGGACTACATCGCCGAGCGCCTGAAGGGCAACGGGACATTACTGGAGATCCGCGGCATCGCTGGCGATGCCACGGATAAAAACATCAGCGATGGCATTCGCAAGGCCGCCAGCGACTATCCGGGCCTGAAATTCGTCAAGACCGTATACGGGAACTGGACGGCTTCTGTCGCCCGCAGGGAAGTCACGCTGGCGCTGCCGTCGCTGCCCACCATTGATGCCGTGGCTACCCAGGGTGGCGACGGATATGGTGCGGCCATGGCGTTCAAGGCGGCGGGTCGCCCTTTACCGATCATCGTGATGGGGAACCGTCAGGACGAACTTGCCCTGTGGAAACAGGAACGCGATGCCAATGGCTACGAGACCGTCTCTGTCTCTGCCTCCCCGAGCGTCTCCCAGATGGGGTTCTGGGTGGCCCAGCAGATACTGGCGGGCAAGCAGGTGCCGAAGTTCGTCGAAGTGCCGCTGGTACGTATTGATGCCAAAGACCTGGACGCCTGGCTTGCCACTATGCCGGTGGGCGGTGCCGCCAATCCGTTCTACGGCCAGGCTTCCGTTGCGGCGATGATCGATGCGGCCATCAACCATACGGCGCCGCCGGCGCCTTTGCCGGAGGTGACGAAACAGTAGCGGCGGGCTAGGAGGCGAGGCCCCATGTTGACATTCAAATCAGCCACGGCCAGGCCTATTGCCGTCAGGATCGGCCTGGCGGTTGCCGCACTGGTGTTGCTGATGCTGGCGGTATCGCTCGTGAACCTCTACGGCCTGCGAGGCATGGTTCGTGCGGTGGATTCCGCCAGCCATTCCGCGGAAATTCTGGCCTCGGTCAACGGGGCTACCGGGCGGGTGGAAAACTTCATTGCCACCCGCGACCAGGACAGCGTGTCCCAGGCCGAAGGCTTGGTCGCGACGGCTATCAACGGCCTTAACGCCATCCCGGCGGCAGAGGCGCAATCGCTCAAGGGCAGCCTGGATAGGCTCGCTGCCGCGATCGCGTCCTTGCGGGTGGCGACGCTGACCATGGATGGCGAAACCGAGAATATGACCGCCCATTACGCTCGGATGCGAGAGGCGACGGCCCTCGTTGAGCAGGGCATCGCCGCTGGGCTGAAGGGCCTGGACTCCCGCGCCGCCGACCACCAGGCGCGAGTGAGCAACGCCCAGAGCGCCCATCGCATCCTGGATATCCTGCGCAACGGCGAACGTATCATTACCGCCAATGTGGCCCAGGTGCTGGTGACCGGTGATGATGCGGCCGCCACTGCGGCGCGCAACGCCTGTGCGGCGCTGCCGCCTGTGGTCGAGCAATTGCGTGAGTTAATGGGGGCGCCGCAACAGGTGGAGACCCTGGAACAGTTGGCGACGGCGGTGGCAGCAGCCAGCCTGGCGCTCGAGCAGCTTGGCGAGTCTCCCAGGCTCCGGGGCGGCGAGGCTTTGCGGCATCTGGGGGCTGTTGGAGGCGTGGCAGAGCGCCTTGAAGTCATGTTGGCTGAAGTGGACGAGCACATTGCCCATGACGCCAGTGACATTCAGGCCGCCATCGGTTTGCTGCAAAACGCCGCCGCGTTGTCCAAGCGTTTCGCCGAACGTGTTGCCACCCTGGAGGCGCAGACCTTGTCGTTTCGCCTGGCGCCGTCGGCCGAGGTCGCCAGTTCTGTAGGCGTCATCCTCGATGAACTCTCCCGTCTCGCCCGGGTTCTGCCTTCGTCTGTGGGGCAGCAGGCCAGCGCTACGCCCCTGACGGTCAGCGATCAGATTGCTGGCTACCGGGCGGCATTTGCCGGGTTCCATCAGGCGAGCAACGCCTTGGGCGACGCGCGCGACCAGGTTCGTATCGAGGCACGCAGCGCTGGCCTGTTGGTTGCGCGCTTCGCAGGCGAAGCGCGTTCAGACGCCTTGGTCCACAAGGATCGCGGCATGCTGGCGACAATAGTCGCTGGCGCCGTCGCCATCCTGCTGGCCGGAGCCATCGCCTGGAGCACCTCGCGGTTTGTCGCGCAGCCCATCGTCGCCCTGGCTTCGGTCATGCGCCGGCTGGCTGCCGGTGACTTGACCGCCGAAATCGCCAGTGCTGGACGCGGCGATGAGATTGGGATCATGACTCGCGCCGTCCGGGTGTTCCAGGAGAATGCCTTGCGCATCCGGGTGCTGGAGGCCGAGGCCGAAGCCGAAAGACAGCAGGTGCAGGCCTCTCTGGAGAGAATGGTCGCCGAGCGGACCGACACGCTGCACCGACAGACCGAGGTGCTGGAGGCGCAGGCGGTTGCACTTATTCAGGCGCGCAACCAGGCCGAGACGGCCAACCAGGCAAAGAGTGATTTCGTCGCCACGGTCAGCCACGAACTGCGCACCCCTTTGACCCTTATTCTCGCCCCGTTGGAGCAGCTCTCGGTGGCGATCACGCCGCCGGCGGACTGGCGCGTGCAAATCGAGCGCGCACAACGAAACGCACTGCGCCTGATGAACCGCGTGAACGATATCCTTGACTTCTCCAAGGCCGAAGCAGGCAAGTTTGAGCTGTGTCCGGCGCCCGTTGATTTGAACAAGGCGGTGGGTGTGCTGGCCGAGGACGCCGCCATGGTGGCCAAGGGCAAAGGCTGCACGTTGACCTGCAGCATCGATCCTGCCCTCGGCACCGTGTTCCTGGACCCCCGACACTTTGAGAAGATTCTGCTCAACCTGGTGAGTAATGCCATCAAGTTCACCTCTGCTGGCGGTACGGTGCATCTGGCAGTCACTGCGCTTGATGACGACCGATTTGAGCTCGCGGTGCAAGACTCGGGCATTGGCATCGCGCCTGACAAATTACCCCTGCTGTTCCAGCGTTTTTCCCAGATCGACAATTCCGCCACGCGGCATTACAGCGGTACAGGCATCGGCCTGGCCCTGGTCAAGGATCTGGTCGAACTGATGGGGGGCGAAGTCAGCGTCAACAGTGAGCCTGGAAAGGGGTCGTGCTTCCTTGTTCGATTTCCTCGAGGAACCGAGCAAAACACGGTGCCGACCGAAGCCGGTCATCTGCATGAGGGATCGTCATCCACCGCAATGATCACAACCGAGCAGCGCCACTTGCTGTTCGACGACGGCCGCCGTGGCAGTAGCAACGACCAGGCGTCCATGGGCGATGCAGACAACGAGCAGCACCCGGAACGCACCTCGCAGTCCAGGGTCCTGGTGGTCGATGACAGCCCGGAAATGCTTGGCTACCTCAGCGAGCTTTTGCGCGACGACTACAGCGTCGTCACCGCCGCTGATGGAGAGCAGGCCTGGGCCATGCTGCAGCGTCAACCGATCAATGTCGTTCTCTCGGATGTGATGATGCCGGAGCTTGACGGCTTTGGCCTGACCGCCAGAATCAAGGCGAGCGCCGGTTTTGCCCATCTGCCCGTCATCCTGTTGACCGCCCGCGGCGGCAGCGAGGCTTGCATCTCCGGGCTGGAGAGTGGCGCCGATGACTATATCGCCAAACCTTTCTCGCCATTGGAGCTCAAGGCTCGCGTACGCGCGGCGCTACGCATGAGCCAGGTGCAATCCGAACTGAATGCGAAATCCCGTCAGGCGGGCATGGCCGAGATCGCCACGACGGTGCTGCACAATGTCGGCAACGTCCTCAACAGCGTGAACGTTTCGGCCGAGTTGGTCAGCAGCCAGATGCGCACCTCCAAGGCCCAGGGCCTGGGCAAGGTGGCGCAGATGATGAACGAACACATCCATGAGCTGAGCGATTTTCTCACCCAGGACCAGAGGGGAAAGATGCTGCCCGACTACCTGCTCAAGCTGGCGCAGGCGGTGGCGGCAGAGCAGCAGGGCATCATCGAAGAGCTCGAGCAACTCACCAAAGGCATTGACCACATCAAGACCATTGTCGCTGCCCAGCAGTCCTATGCCGTTGCCGTCAGTGTCATCGAGACAATACCGGTCTCGGAATTAATCGATGATGCCTGGCGCATGAGTGCCGGCTCACGGATGAATCAGGAGGTGACGGTGGTCAAGGACATTGCCGACTTGCCACTGCTGTCGCTGGACCGGCACCGGGTGCTGCTGATTCTGGTAAACCTGATCAAAAACGCCAGGCAGGCGTTGGACGGCGTGGTCGATCGCAGCCCGTGCATCACGTTCAGCGCCTCCCTTATCGGTGACGGAGCAGTCTTGCGTATCACGGTGGCCGACAATGGCAACGGGATTACGCCAGAGCACCTGACGCGTATCTTTTCCCATGGCTTCACGACTCGCAAAGACGGTCACGGTTTCGGCCTGCACAGCTGCGCGCTCGCTGCACAGGAAATGGGTGGCAGCTTGACCGTGCACAGCGACGGGGAAGGGCAGGGCGCAACCTTCATCCTCGAGATCCCTCTTGATGCGCAGCAGAGTAAGCGATGAGTATCGAACAAGCGCCCTATGGGCTGGGCCGTGGATAAAGCCCTATCAGGTTCGATTTTCAAGCCAGCTGTGCACTCCCACTCAGTTCGAATCTCGGGGGCCGGTCTTATCAGCAACCGTCATTTTTCCGTGCTGGTCGTTTTCGCGTCATTTGACGCCTCTTTTTGAAAGCGCAGCAGGGTATCGTGATACGTTTTTCTTCGACGATGGTCCGTGTCATAGCCGCCGTTAGCGGCGACAGTGCCGGCTTGAATATGGTCCAGATAACTGAACAATCTTCGTGCTGACAGAAAGCTGATCGCATAACCCAGCTTGACCATCTTGTCTTGTAGAGCGTATCCCGGTACCCGGTTATCCATCATGAAGCGCAAGTTATGTTGTTTAATTACATCGCAGTTCCATAAGGTGCAAAAACTTTTCAAGTGGGTTTCTCTGAAAGGCTTGGGGTTTTTAGAGGGTAGCCCCACGTAACGCATGAGCGTTCGGTAGTGGTACTTCATCAGTCGAGTACCGAACCGCCAGGCAGTTCTTAAAAAACCGCGATTGATCTGTTCTGTACAACCGACTGCCACTGTACGCGGCGTTGCAGTACTTTGGCTCATCATCATGCTGAACACATCGGTATCAAATACAAATGTGTCCGTATGAAGCAGGAATAAGTACGGAGTTTCAACGTATCCCAAAATCAGATCAAGGGCTTTACCATGCGCGATGTATCCGGCCTCTCGAGGGTGGGGAATCCGCTCTACCAAGTTGATCCAGTCAAGTGTCCGCAGGTAGTGGGTGCTTTCATCGGCGGAACCGTTATCCACTACCCAGACCGGAACTTGATGGTATATAGCGTAGTCGCGTAGCAATCCTAAGCAAAGGCGTGTCATGTGCAGCGTTTTATAATTAACCAGGGCGATACTGTACGAGGCATGTTTTGCCGAATGAGCGTTGTCGTCAGGCATTAGTCAAACACTCCAGAATGATATATCGGTCGTGCGTCGTTTTCGACTGGGCCGGCAGGCTTGATGGTGCGCCATCACCTCATGAGTGGCCGGGGGCAGGAGAGGCGCATCAGCCAAGCTTAATAGGTTGCTCTGTTTGGTAGCGTTAATTTATGGTTAAGGTGGGTAAATAACAGAGTGGGAAGTAACTCGGAGTGCTCGTGGTATTTACCATTACCTTACCGACTTCTGACATTTTTCAGGCTGGCTACGTCGTAAGCTTGTTCGTGATAGTGCGCAGTAGTGCTGGCACTGCGTAACCGATAAAAGTGGAGAAGGTTATGTTGAGTAAACAATTCGCCAATGGCCCGTGTGCGTCTCGGCAGCTGGAAATATCTGGCTTGCACCAAGACAGTCTTCAGGATCAATTACGTAAGCTCCTCGGTCATGGTTTTAATCTGGTGTTATTTTGCAGCAGCGGCCAATATGGTGGTCGATACTGCCATGTGCAAATACACCATGACAAAAGTGGGATGGAGCTTGAGTTGCATGGCGTATTCGACGAACGCTTCGTGCATGAGGCGTGCCTGGCCATAGAGGAAATAAAGAAGCAAGTGCGCTTGGCGATAGGGCCACTTCGAGGTATACCAGCACCTGCTCGGAGAAAAGCACATACAGCCCGTTATTGACGAATTACACGGGCTGGCGAAGTTACGCCGCACACGCCAACGGCGGAGCAATCAACGGTCCCAATAGCGCACTGGTCATGGGCTGACTGCACGTCAAGTCAATCATTGGTGCTTTCTTCATCCCTGAGTTGCCGACTCATGGCATCGCAGCTCTGCGACCACGAGGTCAGCCATTCCGGCATCTCTGGCGACCGTTCGGGCAGTCCCAGTTCTCGAACAAACTCGCTTGGCGGAACAATACCTTTCGCTGAACGGAATAGACCTCGCATTACGACAACGCCGATCACTCTGCCTTTACTCACAAATCGATGCTCCATGAAGCTCCACTTGTCGTCCCAGCCAAGCATCCTTGTGTGGATTTCAAACGCTTCAAACAGTCTAAGCTCGCGACGAAATTTACCCCAAGTATCTCCGACGATGGGCAGCGCCTTTGCTCTAATAGCTACTCGATAGGCGCCACTGCGCAAAACGAAATCCATGCGTCCGACATCGGCCAGGGTGAAATATCGGCCGTTGGTGACATGTCGATTGAAGTCGAGGTCCAATGGCCAGACGCGCATTCGGATAACGGTCGAATCCAGCGCTTTTGCCGGTTTGCGCCAAGGTCGACGAAGCAGCATGAGGAGAAGTCGAAACCAGAGATTCATACAGACGCCGATAGTTGAATGATTGGCGTACTTTAAAGTGCTGAGGGCTGAGCCAGGTAGGTCCCTAAATGACTTAATTCTGCGCAAAAGTACATTCCGATCACTCATTCTATGGTTTAAGTCTTTCGAGCGGGTTTCGCCGGCCTCTATCGCGCTATCTGCGGCCTGTGGTTTTCGCGACCTTTGTCCGCCAGTTCTCTGCGATTGCCCAAGGTGCACGGCGAGTCGCTGGGGGGGACGTCCTCCCCCGACCCCCTCCAGCAAGCAAACACCCGAAAAGCTGCAACTGGACGGCTTTTAATCAGTGCCATCTATCTCAGGTCCTCTGTTAGATTAAATATATATAGCTTGCCGAGTGCAAAGCTGTTGGAAGTTATAAAAGGGTTGAGATGTCAGGAAGTACTCTGCCTTGTGCGAAAAAGTGTCATAAATAAAATTTCTTTTGATTCAATTGGCGAGAACAGGCAGTCAGTAATTTAAGAAAGTCAATATGCGATGTCATGAAGTTTTATTCATATGGGTGGCTGAGGAACTCTGATTTGCGATGCTTGATATTGCTGCAACCCTTCAAGTACATTTCATTTGATTTCCAGTATCAACGCTCACCAACAGGAAGTCATCCTATGCCTGCGCGTATCAAGATGATATTGATGCGGTTGCGGCGACAGGAGCACACTGGATAGGCATATTTGCTGGTATCAATGAAACGTCACAGAAATATCGAATTAGAAAATCAAAAGCACAGATACAAGATCTCATTAAACGACGTGTGCTGTATGCAAAATCACTGGGCCTGAAAGTTCGCTACGCCGCCCGATTATCGGCGAGTACAGCTTCGTACATACCGCAAAGCTTCATGTGACCGCCAGCTCCCGAAATAGAAACTGCTATCACTGGATAGACCCGGTTTACTTGAGCGAGTAAGCCGTGCCATGAATCTTATGCGAGCACCTCAACATGATGGGTCATGAGTGGTTGACAGGCGTCGGTCTGATTTTCCTCGGAATAATAACGGGATTCGTCGGGACCAACACCGGTGGGAGTGTTTTTTTGACCGTTCCGGTGATGATCTGGCTGGGGATTGCACCTCAGTCGTCGATCGCCACTGCGCGCCTGGCCTCGGTAGGCACCATGTTTGCCGGCCTGCGGCACTTCCATAACCAGGGAAAGGTCGATTATGCGCTGGCCTTTCCAGCTGCGGTACTGGGGTTGGTTGGGGCTCTGGCAGGCGCGAGCCTGCTTCTTCAAATAGATCCCGCGCTGCTGCACAAGGTAATTGGCGGGCTGACATTGCTGCTCGTCGCACTGTCCTTTATAAAAAAACCTAGTAGCGGCGAAACACCTCCCTCAGCGATCAGACGTCTGTTTGGTTATATCCTCTTTATACCCGTAGGAATGATCGGCGGGCTATTTGGTGGGCAAGCCAAACTCTCGACGTATTTGTTCATTATCTTTTTCAGAAAAACCATCAGCGAATCGGTGGGGACCCGCAAAGTCGGTGGGCTGGTTCTCTCCGCGGGATCATTACTGATTTTCGGCGTCAGCGGCATCATTGACTGGCAGTACGGATGTTGTTTGATTATTGGCACGCTATTGGGTGCAAATGCCGGCGCGAAGTTTGCCTTGAAGAAGGGCGACCAGTGGATGGAGGCAGTTTTCAATCTAGTCGTGGTCGCGTTGGCATTGAGGATGCTGTTCTGGTGACCAGATTGGATGGGTACTCGCAAATACGTAAATGGTCTCACCTGTTTGCCAAGCCTTCATCCACAAATGGTCATGTCCTGTCTTTTATGTATTCGATCTCACAGGGTGTAGGCGCAAGCTTTGGGTTTTGCTTGCCTGGCGGCGGTATCAGGGAGTGCCATCTAGGGTTTGTCTGAAAAGTCGCTTTGGCTAAAACGATGCCCTCTGGTTGCCAGGAGCGTCGTCATGACAGGCCGTTATGAAATTTCATCTGAGCGTTGGACGTTTCAGACAATGGCGTGACAACGGCACGTTCGAGCAGGTTCTGCGTCACCTTCATCTTCGATTGAGGGAAGACGGTGTCATCGATCTGGATACCTGGATGGTCGATTCCACGTCAATCCGAGCAACCCGAGCTGCCAGCGGTGCTGCAAAAAAGGGGCCTGCAGGAACCGCAACACCACTGTCTCCGCCGAAGCCGGGGCGGACTGACCACCAAAATACACCTTGCCTGCGACAGCCATAGCGTCCCGCTGGCCATCATGCTCTCGCCCGGCGAGCAAGCTGACTCGCGCTACTTCATGCCGTTGCTGGATCAGATCAGCCTTCCTGGCAGCAAGGGTCGCCCGCGCAAGCGTTGCCGTTATGTGCTTGCTGACAAGGGTTATGACAGCCAGGTTCTACGTCAGTACTGCGACCGCTACGGCATGCAGCCGGTGATTCCTCTGCGCAAGATGCATCGCAAGCCTCGACCCGGCCTGCTGCGGTTGTTTGACGGGCCTCAGTACAAAAAACGCCACGTCATTGAGCGGTTGTTCAGCTGGCTCAAGGAAAAACGTCGGCTCTGTACGCGTTACGACAAACTTGCCAGCAGCTTTAAAGCCATGGTCACACTGGCCTGCATCGAGAGATGTTTGCGGGCTGACTTTTCATACAAGCCCTAGGTCGCCTGCACTCATTTGTGCCATATTCATTTCCGAAAACTGCAGAGTAATCTTTCAAATCGGCAGCGCCGTACGTGTGCGGATGGCTAAGGCTGGCTACGTTACCGCTTAGAATGAGCCCTTCCATCAGCCAACGAGCACGCCATGAAGCCGGACAATCTGAGTTGGGATGATCTGCGGATCTTCATGCACGTCGCCAGGTGCCAGAACCTCTCCCGAGCGGGAAAACAGCTGAAGATCGACCAGTCGACGGTAAGCCGCCGGATCAACCAGCTGGAATACGCCCTTGGCTTTAGCGTATTCGAGCGCAGCAGTTCCGGCTTGCAGTTGAATGACCAAGGCGCTCGCTTGCTGGCGCAGGTGGAAGTGATGGGCAACGGTTTTTCCGGGCTGCTTGAGCAGTTGTCCTCGGGCACCAACACGGTTTCCGGCAGGGTCCGGGTCGGTACCATGGAAGGCCTGGCCTCGCTCTACCTGACCCAGCAGGTGCCAAAGCTGCAATTGCTGCACCCCAACGTCACCCTGGAGTTGGTCACTTCGACCCACCAATTGCAGGTGACCCGGCGCGAGGCAGATATCTTCCTGGGCTTCTTCGAGCCCTCGGGCCAGGGCTTTCACACCGAACGAGTCGGGCAGTTCGAATTGAACCTGTACGGTAGCGACGACTACTTGCTATCTCACGGCACCCCTTCGCTGCAGACATTGGAGAACCACTTGTTCGTCGGCTACATCGAAGAGTTGGTGCAGATCGAGGCGGTCAAATGGCTCGATGAACTGATTTCAACGCCTAAACTGGTATTCCATTCCAACAGCATGCTCGCGCAGATGTTTGCCGCCAGCGCCGGCGCAGGGCTGGTAATGCTGCCCTCCTTTGCCCATGCCGAACGCTTTGGTCTGCGGAAAATCCTGCTGAATGGGCCCAAGGTCACCCGTGATCTATGGCTGAGCGTCCATCAGGACCTGCGTTATGTGCCGCGAATCAAGACCATGCTGGAGCACCTGTCGCGGCTGTTTCGTAACGACGAGCTATTCACCATCAACTAGTACCACGCGACATCCAAAATTGATAATTGCGCACTTTTGCACCATATCGCAGCACTTCTTCATTTCAAGCACCGTTTCGGCGATGCAGCTTTGCAATAGACGTTGTTGCATTACGGCTTGGCAGTCTGGGCCCGTACTTTAAACTGAGTTCGCCACCTACCCGACCGAGGCGCACTCAATGAAACAAGACTCCATCTGGAGTGCCATATTCGAGCACCCAAACTTTGCAATACTGGTTAAACGACGGCGCCGGCTGGTCTCCGCGTTGATGCTGATCAGCATGGCGGTGTACTTCGCCATTCCATTGTTCTCTGCATACTTCCCCGAATTTCTTTCTTATAAGATTTATGGCGCCATCAATGTTGGCCTGGTGTATCTGGTCGGGCAATATTTCTTCGGTGCTGCGATTGCCATTTTTTATGCCTGCCGCTTGAAGAACATCGACGCGATGTCCGTCGCCCTGGTTTCCGAAGCTTCCGTGAGCGTCAATCATGACCCGAACCAACCGCACTAACCGCTTGGCCACCCTGCGCGGCTCGACAGCATTCAAAGCCTGCATGGGGCTGGCCGCCTTGCTCACGGCGAGCCAAGGCAACGCCGCCACGCTGGTCTCCGAAGCCAACCGGCCACTGACCTTCGGCGTGTTTGCCGTGCTGTTCTTGATCACCCTTGGGATTACCTTCTGGGCCGCGCGCAAGAACAGTTCGGTGAAGGATTTCTATACCGCGGGCGGTGCATTGTCCGGCCGGATCAACGGCCTCGCCATTGCCGGTGATTACCTGTCAGCAGCCGCATTTCTAGGGGTCTCCGGCCTTATCGCCATCTATGGGTTGGACGGTATAACCTACGTCATCGGCTTCTTTGTATCTTTCATACCGGTGCTACTACTGATCGCCGAGCCTTGCCGCAACTTGGGTAAATATACCTTGGGCGATGTGTTGGCGTTTCGTAATAACTTCCGCGCCTCGAAGTTCGCCGTAGCGATTTCCAGTGTATTGGTCGCGCTCTTTTATATGGTGCCGCAGATCGTTGGCGGCGCCGTGATCATCGCTGCACTTATCGGTATCCCATTCGAAATATCAGTGGTGTCGGTGGGCGTGCTGATGCTGGTCTACGTGCTGTTTGGAGGCATGCGTGCCACCACCTCAGTGCAGATCCTCAAGGCCACCTTGCTGATTGCCTTCTGCTTCCTGTTGGTGGTACTGAGCTGGGCCCCTTATGGCTTCAACATCAGTGCCTTTTTCAGCGACCTGGCAGGCAGCTCGGCCGTGCAGAAACACGTGCTCGGCACCTTGCTCAACGGCGTGTCCCAACTCTCGGCGGAACAAGCCGGGCAACGCTTCATGGAGCCTGGGCTGTACCTGAAGAATCCGCTGGAACAGATCTCCCTGAGCCTGGCGCTGGTGCTCGGCACGGCGGCCATGCCCCATATCCTGATGCGCTTCTTTACCGTGCGCGACGCACAAAGTGCCCGTACTTCGGCGCTGACCGCCATGCTGCTGATCGGCCTGTGCCATCTGTTCATCATCGTCATCGGTTTCTCCGCCGCGCTCCATCTGGGGCCCTTCGAGATTACCGCCATGGACAAGGGTGGCAACCTCGCCGCCCCGATGCTGGCCCAGTTCTTGGGCGGTGGCGCCGATAGCCTGCTCGGCAACCTGATGCTCGCGTTCGTCGCAGCCGTGTCCTTCGCAACCATCGTCGCAGTGGTCGCCGGTCTGACGCTGGCAGCAGCCTCCACACTCGCCCATGACGTGTATGTAGGCGCTGTGCGCCAGGGCAAGGCCACCGAGGGCGAGCAGGCCACCGCAGCCCGCCTGGCGACATTGGCGATCGCCGTCATCGCCATCTGCGTGGGCATTTCGGCCAAGGGCCAGAACGTCGCGCAACTGGTCGGGCTGGGCTATGCGGTCGCCGCGTCGGCCAACCTTCCAGCACTGCTGCTGACCCTGTACTGGCGTCGCTGCAGCACCGCTGGCGTGGTCGCGGGCTTGCTGGGCGGCACGGTGCTGTCCATTGGCCTGGTGCTGGTGTCGCCGAATATGAGCTACCCGCTGCAGCAAAAACAGGTGGCACTGGCCGCAGCCGCTAAATCCCAAGCCAAAATCGAATTGATCGACAAGGGCGCATTGGTTGCCACCGCCACGGAGCGCGAGCAATTACTCAGCGATGTGACCAAGCAACAGGCAACCGCCAGCCTGATCCCGGACTCCGCCACCAGCCTCATCGGCCTACGTGAGCCATGGGTGCAGCTGCGCAACCCGGGGTTGATCTCTATCCCGCTCGGCTTTGCCCTGGTCATTCTGTTTTCGCTGCTGTTCCCCAGCCAGCTGTCGCAGTCACGCTGGGTGGAGTTTTCCGTGCGCCGCGAGACCGGCCTGGGCGTCGCACAAGCGGCTCAACACTAAATTTATCAAGGTTTCCATCATGTCCCTGCCTACTGTAAAAGTCGCCGCCACCCACGCCGCGTCCGTGTATATGAACAAGGCCGCCTGCGTAGACAAGGCCTGTTCCTTCATTGCCGAAGCGGCCGCCAATGGCGCCGAACTGGTGGTGTTTCCCGAGTCCTTCATCCCAGGTTTTCCGGTCTGGGCGGCGCTGTGGGCGCCCATCTATAACCATGATTGGTTCAAGCTGATGGTCGAGAACAGCGTGATGATTGACGGCCCGGAGATCACCGCAATCCGCTCCGCCGCACGGCGCCATGGCATCCTCGTTTCCTTGGGGTTCAGTGAAGCGACGCCGGCCAGTGTCGGCTGCATCTGGAACTCGAACGTACTGATCAGCGAACAAGGTACCGTGCTCAACCACCATCGCAAACTGGTGCCTACCTTCTATGAAAAGATGGTGTGGGCGCCCGGCGATGGTCACGGCCTGCGTGTGTCCGATACCCGCATCGGCAAAATAGGCACCCTGATCTGTGGCGAAAACACCAACCCCCTGGCCAAGTACAGCTTGGCGGCGCAAGGCGAGCAGATCCACATCTCCGCTTGGCCGGCGATCTGGCCGACGCGCAAACCCGGCGGCCAGAATTTCGACAACCTCGCGGCCAACAGAATTCGCGCAGGGGCGCAGTGCTTTGAAGCCAAGGTATTCGGCATCTTGAATGCAGGCTTCATGGATGACTCGATGCTCGACATGCTCTCTGCCAGCGGTGATGAGCAAGCCATCGAAGTGCTGCGCAACAGTCCACGTGCCGCTACGCAATTTCTCGACCCGGCGGGGGCCTCCATTGGCGACCTGTTGCAGAACGAGGAAGGCCTGGCTTACGCCACTTTCGATTTGAACGAATGCGTGGAGCCCAAGCAGTTTCATGACATCGCCGGTTATTACAATCGCTTCGACGTATTTGACTTGACGATAGACCGGCGCCGGATTACCCCTGCCACCTTCAACGACCCTGTGGACTCTAACCGCAACCGGGAATTACAGGCGTTGCCTGAGCTGGACTGATTGCTGGAAAACGCAATGAGCTTCTGCTGAAGGCCGGTGTGGCAGTTGTGGGGCAGACAGTATGCACTGCCTATTCGCCACTATCGAGAAGGCGGTAGGAATGGCTTATCCTTCAGCCAGCTGAAACCGCAGGGTATGGGGATAGCCCTCCTGATTGGTGCCTCAAGGTATCCAGTATTCGAGCGTTAAAATCCATTGCCGGAGCAACATCGTGGCCCTGCGACTCACCTTGTTGGCTCATGCTCGTGCAGCTTTTCTAGTGACGAGCCCCTCGAAATGGATGGGCAGTCTAAACAGATTACGCTTTACCAAACCGTAGGCCGTACCACCAGCTATCTCCATGTATCGGAGCGTCGAACCGCGCAGACCGCGGCGATGCTGTCAGCAAGATCGGCGGTCGATGTCCACTTGAGAGACTGGGATAATGCCGGTGGATGGGCAAAAGGATTGACGACTTGATTCAATCGGAGCCTGAGTTCGTACACCTTTGGATGACCGATCCAAGTTCGGCGCCTCACGGGGGTGAATCGGTCCAGGCGCTGTGCGAGCGTATCGGCCTATGGATGGATTCACTGGACGGTAGGGGGAGAGTCATCGCGATCACCCAGTGGACTGACCACCAAAATACACCTCGCCTGCGACACCCATGGCTTCCCGTTGGCCATCATCCTCTCGCCCGGCGAGAACATTATTGAGCGGCTGTTCAGATGGCCCAAAGAAAAACGTCGGATCTGTACGCGTTACGACAAACTGGTCAGCAGCTTTAAAGCCATGGCCACACTTGCCTGCATCGAGAGATGCTTGCGGGCTGACTTTTCAGACAAACCCTAGTACATCACCCAAAATCGAACTCAGGATGTACTAGAAAAATGTTGGGGTGAAGTGAGTGTGAGGGACAAATGTTGGCAACAAAAAACCTGCACAAGGCAGGTTCTATGTGGGTTTCAGCGACTTCTTGGGAGGTCGTGGAACGTAATGATGGTGCCCGAACCCGGAATCGAACCGGGACGCCCTTACGAGCGGGGGATTTTAAGTCCCATGCGTCTACCAGTTTCGCCATTCGGGCGGTAGCGCGTTGTTACAGGGTTGGGAATATATAGATCCAGGCGCTTCGACGCAAGGTCGGTCTGCCGCTTTCTTGAATGGACGGCGCCTGAAAAAGCTTGGCAGATCAGTGATCTACATCGGCTTTAACAGGCGAACCGGAGGATTCCTACAGTACGGGAACAAGCGGTATAAATGACAGTCATAGCAATATGCCATCTCGGCAGTCTGGAAAGGAATCGGTTGATGCTCAGTGTTCGCAGGCGCTATTGGATGGTTATTGCAGGTGTCGTGGGACTGTTGGCCGGTACGGCACAGGCTGGGAGTGCGGTGAAGTGGGGGGATTTCAGCGCGTCAGGCGGTGATCGGTTGACGGGGACTTCGCTGGAGGCGGGCAATCAGTATGTGTTGAAGGCGTCGAGCATTTCGGTGGGGGATATTGAACAGCTGCAGGCTGCGCAGAAACGTACCGAGAGTGAGGTGCAAGGCCTGAAAGGCAAGCTGGAGGGGCAGGACCGCGCGTTCGATGAGTTCAAGCGCAGGGACGGTTCGAGCGCCAGTTCCAGTGACAGCCAGTTGGCGAGCCTCAAGCGCACGGTCGAGGATCAGAACAGCACGATCGAACGGCAGAAAAGCGATATCGAAGGTTTGAAGCGCAGCCTGGATGATCTCAAGCGCAGCGTGGATACCTTGAGCAGCAAGGTCAAGTAGCCTGGCCGCATGCGACATGCGGTCGGTCATGAGCCTGGATGCGGGTGTAAGGTAGGGCGTGCAACGCTGGGAAATCTCAGGAAAGCGAGGTGACTATGAGCGCTCCACTGCTGAAGAAGCTGCATCTGAATGGGTACGACATCGTGCAGGTCAATTTCGGGCCATGGCGGGTGTGTACGCCCCAGGATCGGCTGGCGTCCTTCAATTCCCGTGAACAGGCACTGGCGTATGCCGCCACGTTGCCGGGTTACCAGGCACGCAACAGGCCGGTGTCCAATGATGATTGAAAACGAAGCCCCGGTTTGTCCGGGGCTTCTGCGTTTCTGCTTATACGAAAGGCTGTGCGCCGAAGCCGCGGGGCAGGCGCTGTCGCCCTGGCAGATCGGTCAGGCGCTGCGTCCAGGCACTGCGCCAGTCGGTGCTGGTGTGGGTCTTGGCCTGGCGCGAAGCACGGCGTGCGGCGTTGCGCTGGTTGCGGCGCGCTTCCTTGTAGGCATCGGTGTTGCGGCAGGTGCGGCACTTGACCCGATTCAGCTCGGTGCTGGAGGGCAGGTTATTGCCGTGATGGCCGCAGGCCAGATGCCCGGCAACCTTGAAGTGAATGACCATGTAAGCGTCTCCTTCTTATAGGGTACGCACATCGGTAAACCCACAATGCACGCGGGGAGGGCGGGGGTAAGAAATCCCGGCACCTGAGGTTACGACCCCATGGGCGCAGCAGCGTTCGGTTTTGCCCCTGGACCTGTTCAACACCCCCGCCTCGGCGCTACCCTGCCATGCCACTGATCATGAAAAGGAGTGTGTGATGAGCGTCGAGACCCTGCCCCTGGAAGGCAGTTGCCGTTGTAACCGGGTGCGCTTCAGCGTGAGCCAGGCGCCGGTGATTACCATGGCGTGCCACTGCACCGGCTGCCAGAAGATGACCGCCAGTGCGTTCTCCCTCAGTGCACTGATTCCCGCCAGCGCGTTCACGGTGACCCAGGGCTGCCCGGTGGTCGGCGGCCTGCACGGGGTCGATCGTCACTATTGCTGCCCGCACTGCATGAGCTGGCTGTTTACCCGCCCCCATGGCATCGATGAGTTCGTCAACGTGCGTGCGACGCTGTTGGATAATGCTGCGGAGTACGTGCCCTTTATGGAAACCTGGACCCGCGAAAAACTGGCCTGGGCTACCACGCCGGCAGTCGAAAGCTTCGAGCAGTTGCCGCAACCCGAGGACTTTGCACGGTTGCTGCAGGCCTATGCCGAATTCAGCGCTCGCTGAGTTCAGTCAATCAAGGCGAGCAGGTCCGTATCGCCCACGTCCTGCCCGGCCTGGGTCAGCAGCGTGGTGACCTGGCCTCGATGGTGGGTCTGGTGATTGAAAAAATGCACCAGCAGGGCGCCGAACGTCTTGCTGGCCGCCGCGCCGCGCATGTTGTGGTAGTGCAGGCGATGGTCGAGGTCGGGTTCGCGCAGGGTGTGCACCCAATCGATGATCAATTGGTCCAGCCAACGCCGCCGGGCGGCGAGTTCACCCAGGTCGGCGAACGCCAGTTGCTTGAGGTCCGACGGCGCGGCGATGCTGTTCAGCGGCGCCAGCGTCGCGTAGCCGGCGGGGTGCAGGGCAAAGCGTTTGAGCCAGACGGTGTCGCCCAACGTGAGATGGTTGAGCGTGCCGAAGACCGAGCCGAAAAACGCTTGGCGGTCCACGCGCAACTCATCGTCCGTAAGCCTGGCAGCCGCGTCATAGACCTTGCGGTTCATCCACTGGTTGTAGGTCGCCAGCAGCGTCATTTGTTCGATACGGTCCACGTGCTTTACCCCTCGTTGGCAATGGTGCCGCCATCATAAGGTAATTACCTGGACGACCCGCCACGGCAACTGCACCGGGAGCAGCAGGCCAGGCCTAAAACCTGAGCGTCGCACCGGTGGTCAGCCATTGATTGCGTTCACCGCCCAGGTAGCGCCCGAGCACCAGGTCGACGTCGACAAACTCCCCGAAGTGCAGGCGCGGCCCTGCTTGCCAGGCCTGGTCACCGCCTTCCTGGCCGTAACGTTCAGCGATCAACGTGAGGGCATCCATCAGTTGATACTCGACGCCGGTGCCCCAGCTCAGGCGCTGGGTTTGCTCGCCGTCGTTGTAGGCATGGGCCCAGCCGGCATTCAGGTTCAAGCGCAGGGGCGCCAGCGGTTGCCAGGTCAAGGGGAGGGTGAAGTCGGCGCCGTCGAACCCGTGTCGTCGATCAAGGGCAAGATGCGCCCCGGCGGAGATCGCCATTTCCAGCCCCAGGTCTTGCCGTGACAGCACCTGCGCCTTGAGTTGCGGACTCACCTGGGTCTCGCCCCGGCCTGCGCTGTCGGCCCGTGACAGCGCCGCGCCCCACTGCACCGAAGGCAGTACGCTGAACGTGCACGCGGGAGACAGCGTTGCCGTGTGCGTGTTGCCGGCGTGCCGGTCGGCGCTGTACCAGGCGTCGAGATTGCAGGCACCCGGTGCGTTGATTGCGCCGTCATCGACCACATAGGCGCCACCGGCGGCATGGGCCTTGGACACCAGGGCAATTAACAGGATCGAACCCAGGGTGATACCGATAAACAGCAGGTTGCGCCGCAGCGCCCGCTGTTTTGCCGGCGGCAACAGCAGCAGGGTCTGGCGTGCGCCGCGATAGTGCCGCGCACGGTATTTGGCAAACCCGTCCGGGCGCTTCGGGGTGTGTTTGTTGTGCATGATGCACCTCGCTTGAATGTCAGTTCTCTACGGTCAGCACCGAAATGCCGCTGGCCTTGGCCTGGCAGACCAGCTCCAACGTGTCGTCACCACCTGGCAGCGCGATGACCACGTCCGCGCGGCTGTCGGTCAGCATGAAATGGTTGCGCTGGCGCTCCGCCTGCTTGCCGTGGCGTTGCCAGTTGGGCGGGTAGCGCACCACGTCGATGCCGAGTTCCCGCGCCCAGTCCTCGATGGCGCTGCCGAGGAACTGGTTGCCGCCGTGAATCAGCACCTGCACGGGGCGCAGGCGGTGGTAAGCGTCCAGCACTTGGCGGGACTTTTTGCAGTCGGCGTAATGACGACCGGCACAGATCAAGACGCGCATGATCCTATTCCTTGTAATGCACGGTGGCGGCCGGGCGACCGCCACCGTTTAAACGGCGGGGGAACTCAGTACCACTGCTTGAAGCGGCGGATGTAGAGGGTTTTCATCAGTTGGGCCACGCAGCAATAGCTGAGCAGCGTGCCGACCAGCCACGGGAAGTACGCCAGCGGTAGCGGTTGCAGGCCCACCAGGGTGCCCAGGGGCGAGAACGGTACGTAGATGCCCAGCGCAATCACCACGCCGGTCATCATCAGCACCGGCCATGCCGCCGTGCTCTGGAAGAACGGAATCTTGCGGGTGCGCAGCATGTGCACCACCAGGGTTTGCGAGAGCAGGCCCTCGATAAACCAGCCGGACTGGAACAGGGTCTGCATTTCCACGCTGTTGGCGGCGAACACGTACCACATCAGGGCAAAGGTGGTGATGTCGAAGATCGACGAGGTCGGCCCGATCCAGATCATGAAGCGACCGATGTTCCTGGCGTCCCACTTGCGCGGTTTGGCCAGGTACTCCTTGTCCATCTTGTCCCACGGCAGGGCCAGCTGGGAGATGTCGTACATCAGGTTCTGCAGCAGCAGGTGAATCGACAGCATCGGCAGGAACGGGATGAATGCACTGGCCACCAGCACCGAAAACACGTTGCCGAAGTTGGAACTGGCGGTCATGTTCAGGTACTTCATGATATTGCCGAAGGTTTCGCGGCCTTTGAGCACGCCTTCTTCCAGCACCATCAGGCTCTTTTCGAGCAGGATGATGTCGGCCGATTCCTTGGCGATGTCCGTGCCGCTGTCCACCGAGATACCCACGTCGGCATCCCGCAATGCCGGTGCGTCGTTGATGCCGTCGCCGAGGAAGCCGACGGTGTGGCCGTTGGCTTGCAGGGCCTTGAGCACCCGGGATTTCTGCAGCGGCGTGAGCTTGGCAAATACCGTGCGCTCCTCCACATGGCGCGCCAGGGTGGCGTCGTCCATAAGCTCGATCTCCACCCCCAACAGCGGCCGGCCTGGTTCGAGGCCGACCTGGCGGCAGATCTTGCTGGTGACCACGGCGTTGTCGCCGGTGAGGACTTTGACCGTCACGCCGATCTGCTGCAGGGCTGCAATCGCCGGGCCGGCGGTTTCCTTGGGCGGATCGAGGAAGGTCAGGAAGCCCTGGATCACCAGGTTGCGCTCATCGGCGGTGGTGTACTGCTGGCGGGCCAGGGCCTTTGGAATGTTGCGCGTGGCCACCACCAGCACGCGGAAGCCGTCTTCGTTGTAGTCATTGGCGATCGCCAGCAACTCCTCGCGGCGGTGCTCATCCAGAGGCACTGCACTGCCGGCCTCCATCACGTGGGTGGCAATGTCCAGCATCTCCTCGACGGCGCCTTTGCACACCAGCAGATGGTCGTGGACAGCGTCCTTGACCACGATGGAGAGGCGACGGCGCACAAAGTCGAACGGCAATTCATCGACCTTGCTGTAGGCAAACGGCAGCTGGAACCTCGGGTTCTGCTCCGAGAACTGCACCACGGCCTGGTCCATCAGGTTTTTCATGCCGCTCTGGTGGTAGCTGTTGAGCCAGGCCAGGGACAGCACCGCATCATCGCGCTGGCCGAAGGCGTTGACGTGATGCTCGAGGATGATCTTGTCCTGGGTCAGGGTGCCGGTCTTGTCGGTGCACAGCACGTCCATCGAGCCGAAGTTCTGGATCGCGTTGAGGCGCTTGACCACTACTTTGCGCTTGGCCATCGCCGTGGCGCCCTTGGCCAGGTTGGCGCTGACGATCATCGGCAGCATTTCCGGGGTCAGGCCCACGGCAACCGCCAGGGCGAACAGGAACGCATCGCCCCAGTCACCCTTGGAGAAGCCGTTGAGGAAGAACACGATCGGTACCATCACCAGCATGAAGCGGATCAGCAGCCAGCTGACGCTGTTCACCCCGCGATCGAATGCGGTCTGTACCCGGGAGCCGACAATCGCCTTGGCCAGGGAGCCAAAGTAGGTGCGCGGCCCGGTCGCCACCACCACGGCTTTGGCGCGGCCGCTGACCACATTGGTGCCCATGAAGCAGATGTTCGGCAGGTCCAGCAGGTTGCCCTGGTCGGCGGCGACCGGCCCGGCGGATTTTTGCGTGACGTCGCCGAGGGTGTCGTACTTCTCCACCGGCAAGGCTTCGCCGGTGAGCACCGCCTGGCTGATAAACAGGTCCCGGGACTCGATCAGGCGGATGTCGGCAGGGATCATGTCACCGGCCGACAACTGCACGATATCGCCGGCCACCAACTCGCGCATCGGCACTTCGCGCAGGGTGGGCTGGCTGCCCACTTGCTCACGGCGCAGCACCGTGGCAGTGGTGCGGACCATGGCTTTCAAGGCTTCGGCGGACTTGGTCGAACGGTGCTCCTGCCAGAAGCGCAGCAGGCTGCTGAGCAGGACCATGGTCATGATGATGACGACCTTGGTGGGATCGGCTTCTTCACCGTCCTGCATCGGCAGCCAGCAGTCGGTGAAAAAGCTGATGCCGCCCAGGGTCAGCAACACGTAGATGAACGGGTTGTTCAGGGCCTGCAGGAATTGCACGATGGCGTGAGGCGGTTTGTCATGGGCCACTTCGTTGTGGCCTTCCCGTTGCAGTCGGGCAGTGGCGTCCAGTTCGGTCAGGCCATCCTGGGTGGCGCGTACGTTGGCCAGGGTGGCCGACAGGCCGTTGTGGGCTTCGCGGGCGGCACGCATCGACAGTTTGGTGTCGCTGGCGGTGCCGGTTTTCTTCTGCAGTGGCGTGTTTTTTACGGCGCTCATTGTCTGTGCTCCTGTCGCCAATTCTCGACAAAACATACCTGGTACTTACCTGAATACAGGCGAGCGAAAGCATGCCGAGTCGCTGACTTCGCGATCGGTTTAAATAAGGTGCTTGGATAACTTCTACAGGCGCGTTAGTTATAAGGCGCGCAGCGAACTACAACTGGAAAGTTTCATAAAGAACTCCAGGGACTTAATCAGGAAGTTATTGTTTCAGCGGGATTGAACGGCGCGGGCGCTCAGCACTATCCCAGGCTGAAAAGCGGCGGTCTCTGCGGGTCTTTGGGGGAGGGGGCAACGCAGGGCGTGCGTCGTGGCAGAAAAAACACGCGGGCATGGCAACGCTTGGCTCGCAAGGCTGCGGCCAGTGTGGGTACATCGGGCAAAGCAAGGGTTGGGAAGGTCATAACACACCTCGGGACCGGACGGGCGACCGGCGAGGCAGTTACGGCGGAGCATCAAGCTCCAGCGCAGCTTACCGGACCGGGGAGGCGAGTCCTGTCATGTTCTGGATTGGGCGCCCGACGCCCGCCAGGGCGGTGCTCGGACAGCGACTGGATACTGTGTCCATTGGCTTCTTTTGTGAGGGTTAAAAAAGGCCCCAGTTGCGGGCAGGGGCAATCTACTCAGGCATTTACAAAATGTCAACGCATGATTAATTAAATAGCCCGGTGTTCAGAGTTCATTCAGACAAGAGGCACTCGAAAGTTACCCGATATATAACTTCATACGCCCTGTGCGGCGAGAACGGCCAGATAGATCAGCACTAAACCGCAGGCGCCATAACTGATGCGTTGCCACATGGGCGATGCATTCTTGCGCAGCAGGTTCACCAGTGCGGCGATCAGAAAGCATGACAGCACCGAAGCCAGCATGAAGCCGGCGAAAAACATCAGCGTCTGCCCATGGCTGGGCGTAGCGCCGACGATGCCTGACAGCGCGCTGCCCAGCGCCCCCCAGTAGACGATGTTTTTCGGGTTGGCCAGGGAAATCGCCGCGCCCACGGCCAGCGCATTTTGTCGGGTGCTGGCCGGTGCATCATCGGCTTCGGGCAAGTGCCAGGCGTCGATCAGGCTGCGTACGCCCAGCCACGCCAGGTACAGCGCGCAGATGATCGTCAGCGGCACGCGCACGGCGTCATGCTGGATCAGCAGTGCGATGCCGGTGAGGCCGATCACTGCCCACACGGCATCGCCTACCAGCGAGCCAAACTGCACCAGCAAGGCGGGTGTGAAACCGTGGAGCAAGCCACGGCGCAACGTCTCCGCCAGCACCGCACCGGGGGAGAGGCAAAACACAAAGCCGAATACCAGTGCGTAAAAAAAGATCGTCAGCATGCCCGCGTCCTTTCAGGAAAGTGCGAGAGCATACGCTGGCAGAGGGCTGGGAATCCATATCGCCGCAGCGGATTCATCCAGCCGTCAGGAGGTGGCCATTTCCAGCAGCGCTATGCGCTCGAGTTCGACCTTGAGCTCGCCAGGGCTGAGGCGGGCAAAGGGCAGGGCGAAAAACGCCCGGCAACGGCTGGCGATGGTCTCCAGCGTGGCATCGAATGCCGCCTGGATGCTGGCCTGGTCACCTTGAACCTCCGAGGGATCTGCCAAGCCCCAATGCGCCTTCACCGCCGGCCCGAAATACACCGGGCAGGCTTCGCCCGCCGCCTTGTCGCAGACGGTGATGACCACATCCGGCGGGCTGTCTTCAAATGCGTCATTGCCCTTGCTGTACAAGCCTTCGGTGCGGATACCCGCCGCCTGCAAGGTGCTCAGGCTGCGCGGCAGGACCTGGCCCTTAGGGAAACTGCCGGAGCTGACCGCGGCAAAACCCTGCGGGGCCAGGTGGTTGAACATCGCTTCGGACAAGATGCTGCGACAGCTGTTGGCGGTGCACATGAACAGGACTTTCATTGCGGTTTCTCCATTAGATGCTCAGGCGCAACGCGAGGGCGGCGAGGGTGATCAGCAGCACCGGCAAGGTCAGCACAATCCCGACCTTGAAGTAGTAGCCCCAGGTGATGGTGATGCCTTTGCGCGCCAGGATATGCAGCCACAACAGGGTGGCCAGGCTGCCGATGGGGGTGATTTTCGGGCCCAGGTCGCTGCCGATCACGTTGGCGTAGATCATCGCGTCCTTGACCACGCCCACGGCATGGCTGGATTCGATGGACAGCGCACCGATCAATACCGTCGGCAGGTTGTTCATCGCCGAGGACAACAAGGCCGTCAGCACGCCGGTGCCCATGGCCGCACCCCATACGCCGTAAGTGGCAAAGGTATCGAGCCAGGTCGCCAGGTAGGTGGTGAGGCCGGCGTTACGCAAGCCGTAGACCACCAGGTACATCCCCAGGGAAAAGATCACGATCTGCCACGGGGCTTCCTTCAGCACCTTGCGCGTGGAGATCTTGTGGCCCTTGGCGGCGATCACCAGCAGGAGCACGGCGCACACTGCGGAAATCGCGCTGATGGGAATGCCCAGGGGTTCCAGGGCAAAGCAACCGATCAACAGGATGCCGAGCACCCACCAGCCGGCGCGGAAGGTGGCGCGGTCGTGGATCGCGCTGGCGGGGTCTGCCAGGTCGGCGGGGTCGTAGGCCTGGGGAATATCGCGGCGGAAGAACCACAGCAGCACCGCCAGGGTGGCGGCGACACTGACGACGTTGACCGGCACCATGACCGCGGCATATTCGTTGAAGCCGATCTTGAAATAGTCCGCCGAGACGATATTCACCAGGTTCGACACCACCAGGGGCAGGCTCGCTGTGTCGGCGATAAATCCCGCGCCCATCACAAACGCCAGGGTCGCCGCCGGCGAAAAGCGCAGTGCCAGCAGCATCGACATCACGATGGGGGTGAGGATCAGCGCCGCGCCGTCGTTGGCAAACAGCGCCGACACCAGGGCGCCGAGCAGCACCATATAGGCAAACAAGCGCCGGCCACGCCCGCGCCCCCAGCGCGCCACATGCAGTGCCGTCCAGGCAAAGAACCCGGCTTCGTCCAGCAGCAGGCTGATGATGATCAGTGCGACAAACGTCCCGGTGGCATTCCAGATGATGTGCCAGACCGCCGGGATATCCGCCAGGCTGATCACGCCACAGGCCAGGGCCAGGATCGCGCCCATCGTGGCGCTCCAGCCCACTCCGAGCCCCTTGGGCTGCCAGATGACCAAGACGATGGTGAAAATAAAAATGGCGACTGCGACAAGCATGAATTAACGCTCCGGTGGCTCAGCAGCAGGTGCTGGCTCGTTGTGGTCTGTCGCCCATTGCACCCAGACGCTGTGCGTCGCTGTGCAACCATGGCTGGTTGGCTTGCAGGGTGATGTCCAGCACCTGGTTCACCCAATCGGGCAGTGCCGGGTTGACGCGGTAGTAGATCCATTGGCCCTGGCGACGATCCAGCAGCACACCGCAACTGCGCAGTTGCGCCAGGTGGCGGGAGATTTTTGGCTGGCTGTCGTCCAAGGCATGGATCAGTTCGCAGACGCAAAGTTCGCCTTCACGCTGAATCAATAGCGTCAGGCGCGCCCGAGTGGCGTCGGCCAGGCATTTGAACAGGGTGGGCGGTGTAAGGGGATCCGACATGACCATTGCCTATATACATATGGAAATTCGAATATACGTATGTCCATATGTTTCGGTCAAATCCTGTTTCAATTGATATGGATCAAACCTCGGGAAAACTGCCACAAGTGATTGAAATTAAAATGAAACACGAATGTCCTAAAGTGCCTCCCCATTGCTGATGAAGGAAGACCCGCGTGACCCGTGCCACTCGCAACCTGCGCAAAACCCTGGATTCCGTCGCGGAAAATAACGAAACCGCGGCATTCGACCTGATGCGTGCTGTTGAAAAACTCGGCGATGAAGTGCTGCGCCAGCGCTTACTCAACACCATTCACCGGCTCAACCAGGACGCTCACGAACTGCGTGAAGCGCGGGACTCGGTGGAGCAGGTGTCGGTCAGGCTCGCCTGAGCAAGATCGTTCAAGACAAGCTCCATCTTGCGCTGGCATGCTTGTGGACTGTCTGTCGATGAGCCGTTTCCATGCCTGCTGCCTTACCTCATTACGCCTTCGCTCGCGGTGCAATCGCCGTCATTCCCCTGTCCCTGGCCTGTGCACCCTGGGGGCTGCTGGCCGGTTCCATGGCCATCGATGCGCAATTCACGCCACTGCAAGCCCAGGGCTTGTCCGCCATTGTGTTTGCCGGCGCTGCGCAGTTGGTCGCCATTGGCATGGTCAAGAGCGGTGCCAGCCTGATTTCCATCGTGTTGACCACCTTGCTGCTGACCTCCCAGCACCTGCTGTATGGCATGCACCTGCGCCCGATTCTTTCGCCGCTCAAGACCCGCTGGCGCATGAGCCTGGGCTTTCTGCTGACCGATGAGTTCTTTGCTCTGGTCAACCACTATGACCGTGAAACCTTCAATCGCTGGTACGCCCTGGGCGTTGGCCTGACGTTTTACATCGCCTGGAACCTGTTCACCCTGGCCGGCATCGTGCTTGGCAAAAGCATCCCAGGCCTTGATCAGTTGGGCCTGGAGTTCTCCATCGCCGCCACCTTTATCGCGCTGATCACCCCGGTGGTGCGCGATGTGCCGACGGTGGTCTGCGTGGCGGTGTCGTTGTTGTTTTCCGTATGGTTGAGCTTCCTGCACTGGGAGTCGGCCGTGGTGGTGTCGGGTGTGCTCGGCATGAGCGCAGGGTTTTTCTGTAAACGCCTGGGGGTTGGGCAGCGATGATTTACCTGATGATTGTGGCCATGGGCCTGGTGGTTTTTTTCAACCGTTATCTGTTTATCGAGCCGCGCCTGCCGGTGCGCCTCAACCGTGGGGCACGGGAGTTTCTCGGGTTTGCGGTGCCGGGCATGCTCACGGCGATCTGCGGGCCGATTATTTTCCTGGCTGATCACCAGCTCAACCTGAGCCCGGCCAATCCGTATTTGCTGGCCGGTATCTGCGCCGTGGCGCTGATGTTCTGGACGCGTAACGTATTGATGACCGTGCTGCTGAGCATGGGGTTGTTCTACCTGTTTCGCGGGTGGCTCTGAAGCGCAGGCGAAAAAAAGCCCGCGGGAGGGCGGGCAGAAGGACACTTCTAAAAATGAGCCAGGCCACTATAGGCGGCATATTCTCCCTCCACAGTGAAACAAAATTCATGGGGGCGTCAGTCAGCCTTGCGGCAATGGTACAGTCGCGTTTTTTCCAACGAGGCAATGGCATGCACAAGGTGGTAATGGGCGCATTGGTATTGACGGCACTGGCCGGTTGCGCGGGCTCGAAGATGAACGAGGCGCGCCTGGGGGCTCCCTACAAGGCCATGGCATCGGACAAGGCCACGCTGGTGGTTGCCGAGTGCATCCAGTTTGGCTGGCAGGATGAAAGCGTGTTTGGCGTCGACGCCGGTGGCTTCAAAGAGCCGAACGGGGCCGGTGGTTTCACCGTCTACACCACCGGTGGCGATTACTTCGTCGACGTGCAAAGCGCCGGTGCCGGTTCGTCCGTCAAGTACTACGCCGTTGAAGACACGATGCCGGCCAAGCGTCGCTTGGCGGCACTCGCGACCTGTCTGTAATACGTTGCCTTAGTCATTTCAGGAAACGCCCGGCGGGACAGCCGCCGGACATTCGCTTATGATTCAATCCGCCCGCCCGACATAATGGCTCTTTACCAGTACACGGACGTCGAGGCCTTACCGTCGGGCGGGCACCTTTAGTCTTTATCGCGGCATAAAACCCAAATGCCAGCGCCGGGGAATCTTCAGCGACACCAGCCCCAACACGCCCGCCAATACACCGCTGACCACCAGCGCCCTCAGCCCCATGTGCTGCTCCAGCAGCGCGCCAATCACCGCGCCGACAAACATCCCCGCCCACGGAATCAGTTGCACCCGCCAGCCGTTGCGGCGTTCCCCCAGCATCCAGCGTCCCAGCCCGCGCCCAAAGCGTGACAGTGCCCCGGTCACGTAGGTCAGCCCCACCGGCAAGCCGTTGACCTCTTCCACGGCTGCGTTGAGCATGCCCATCGCAATGATCGCCGCCAGCAGCGCCGGCAAGGTGTCGGCGAAGGGCAGCAAGGCTGCGCCGCAGAGCAAGGTGGCGATACACAGCAATAGGGGCAGGGCATGGCGCCGGCTGAGACGGCCGACCACTACGCCCAAGGCGTTACCGGCGACAAATGTGGCGACCAGCAACAGCAGGCGTGCGGTCAAGCCGAGATCCCCCACACTGATGGCCACGGCCAGGCGCGTGGTGTTGCCGCTCATGAACGAAACAAAGTCGCCGCTGGCCATGAAGCCGATGGCGTCAGTCATGCCCGCCAATACCGAAAGGCTGGCCACCAGCATCAGGCCGACGCGGCCGCGCCAGCGCTTTTGATGGGCCAGTGCGGCATTGGCATAAGGCTTTTTGGGCGAAGGCAGCATAGGGCCGGGTTCCTCGGTGAGATTATCCGGCCACTACCCTAGGACGCTTTGATTGCGCGCGCAATGACCTCAGACACACTCCAGGCGCCAACCCTCAGGTTGCCAGAGCAAGCGGTGGGTTGGCCCGAGCGCCTGGATGAACGCCTCATCATGGGATACAACCATCATTGCCCCGCTGAAGCCCTGCAGCGCCTGTTCAAAGGCGATCACCGATTCCAGGTCCAGGTGGTTGGTGGGCTCATCAAGCAACAGCAGTTGCGCGGGTGTTTCACCCCACAGGGCAATCGCCATCGCGGCTTTCAACCGCTCGCCGCCGCTGAGGTGCACGGTCGGTTGGGTGACCCGCCGGGCATCCAGTTGCAGCAAGGCCAGGCGCGTACGCAGTTCGGCTTCGGGCAGCGGTGTGTCGAGCAGGTTGAGCTGTTCGACGAGGGAGCGTCGGTCATCCAGCAGCGCCTGGTGCTGGTCGATATACGCGCAGGGCACCGGCACCGAGCACTCACCGCTGGCGGGCTGGCAGTGGCCGGCCAGTACCTTGAGCAGGGTGGATTTGCCGCAACCATTCGGTCCTTGCACAGCCACGCGCACCGGCCCTGTGAGGTTGAGTGTGAGGGCGGGATGCTCCAGCCAGGGCAACCGGACCTCCGTCAAGGCCACGACCTGTCGGCCATTGGGCACGACCGACCCCGGCAAGGCCAACAGGGTCGGCGTTTCATCCACCACGCGCTCGTAGGCTTGGCGCACCTGTTCATCCAGCGCGTGTTTGTAGGCGTGATGGGCACTGCGCACCGTGGCGACGACTTCGGTGGCGGCGCTTTTCCAGCGCGCCTTGGTAAACCGGTCCACATTGGCTGTCTCTGCGTGCTTGCGGGAGCGCGCCGCCTGGCGTTGCAGGCTGTCATGGTCTTTCTGCACGCGCCGGCGTTCGCGGTTGCGTTCAAGGCGTGCGTGCTCCAGCGCCGCGACGGCGGCGTGTTGTTCGGTGTCGCGCTGCAGGCGATAGGCATCATAGTTGCCGCCGTAGACGTGAGGGCCGAGTGGGGACAGTTCAATGATGCGCCCGAGGGTGTTGAGTATTTGTCGGTCGTGGCTCACCACCACCAGGCCGCCACGCCATTCCTGCAACAGGTGCAGCAGCCACCGGCGGCCGGCGCTGTCGAGGTGGTTGGTAGGCTCATCGAGCACCAGCAGTTGCGGTGCGGCCAGCACGGCGCCGATCAGCCTGAGCCGCGCCAGTTGTCCTCCACTGAGTTGATCGGCCGGCGTATCGACACCCAGCTGCGCAAGGCCTGCCGTATCGAGTGCGGCGCGCAAGCGTTCGGCAAGGTCCCAGCGATTGTCGATCAACTCAAGGTCATCGACCTGCGCCGTCCCTGCCGCCATGCGTGCCAGTGCCGCGAGCACGGGCGTGGTGCCCGTCAGGTCAGAGAGGGTGTCTCCCGCTGCAACCGCCATGTCCTGGGGGACATAGGCCACGCTGGCCGAGCGCTTGAGCGAGCCGGAGGAGGGGGACAACACGCCGGCGATCAATTGGGCGAGGATACTTTTGCCCCGTCCATTACGTCCCACAATCCCGGTGGGCGTGTGGTCGATGGACAGGTTCAGGTCGTCCAGCAAGGTCTCGCCATTGGCGAACTGGAAGCACAGGTGTTGCAGGGAAACCAATACGGGTAGCCGGTTGACGTCAGTCATCAGCACCTCCAAAAAATGTCGGACAGGCCAACAAGCGCGCCAGGCGGCTCGTTGCAGGTACATTCTGGAAGGCTTAGTGATTCACGTCGGCGGTCGTCCCGGAAGTCAGAGGGGGGCCAAGAGCCTAACCCGCCTTGGCATTGCCGGGCAAGTCGGCGGCCAGTTGTTCAAGGAACATCGCCAAGGCGACTTCCTCGGCCTTCAGGCCTTTGCGCACCCGCGGCTTGGGCAACCTGGACAATTCCCCCAGGCTGAAATGCTCCAGTACGGCCGGGTGGATATAACACTTGCGGCACACCGCAGGCGTGTTGCCCAGTTGCCTGGCGACATCCTTGACCATCGCCACCACATGCCGCTTGGCGTCGGATTCCGGTTGCCATTCCAACTCCCGCAGCACCGCCAGCGCCATGGCGGTGCCGGCCCAGGTGCGGTAATCCTTGGCGGTGAAGTCGGCACCGGTAAGGTCGTGCAAGTAGGCGTTGACGTCATGGGAGCTGACGGTGTGCCGCTCGCCGTCTTCGTCCAGATACTGGAACAGGTTCTGCCCCGGTAACTCCAGGCAGCGCTTGACCACCGTGGCCAGGCGCCGGTCCTTGACACTGACCTGGTGCTCCACGCCACTCTTGCCGCGAAACTGGAACTGGATCTCGCTGCCTTTGACATCCACATGGCGGTTGCGCAGGGTAGTCAGCCCGTAGGATTTGTTGTCTCGCGCATATTGGGTATTGCCGACGCGGATCAGCGTGGCGTCCAGCAGCATCACCACCGTGGCCAGGACTTTTTCGCGCGTGAAGCCGGGTTCGGCGATTTGCGCTTCGAGCTGTTTGCGCAGTTTCGGCAGGGCGTTGCCAAACTCTTGCAGCCGCGCGTACTTGTCGCTGTCACGCACCTCACGCCAGCGCGCGTGATAGCGGTATTGCTTGCGTCCACGGGCATCGCGGCCGGTGGCTTGCAGATGCCCGCGCGGGTCGGCGCAGATCCACACATCGGTATACGCCGGAGGGACGGCGAGGGCGTTCAGGCGCTTGATCTCATCGGCATCCCGGATGCGCTCGCCCTTGGCGTCGAAGTACTGGAACTTGCCGCGCACTCGCTTGCGGCGGATGCCGGGCTGGGTGTCGTCAACGTAATGCAGGTCGCGGGGCAGGTCGGCGGGCAGCGCGGAGTCGGGCATGGTGCGGGTTCCTTTGGCAACGGATCAGGCCGGTATTCCTGATTGACCGCAGCCGTGTGCGGTCGTGCCAAAAGGTTTCTTATGCCAACACGGCCACCGCCTTGATCTGCGCCCACAGCGCCTGGCCGGGCCGCAATTGCAACTGGTCGCGGGAGAACCGCGTGATCCGCGCCAGCAACGGCGTGCCGTCCGCGTCCAGGCGCACCAGCACATGGGCGCTGTTATCCGCCGCGATCTCCTGGGTAACCGTCACCGGCAGGCGGTTGAGGATGCTGCTGTGCTCTCCGGCTTGCAGGCTGAGGCTGACGTCGCGCGCCTGTACCTTGACCCGCAACGCCTTGCCCAACGCCAGCGGCGCATGGGCTACGCGCAGGTGCTGGGCACTGTCGGGCAGTTGCAGCGTGAGCAGATGGTAGTGATCGTCGTAGGCGCTGACGCTGCCGTTGATCACCACGCCCGCGTCGTCCCCCAACGCCAGGGGCAGGTCGAGCCGCGCCAGGGTTTCGCCGATGGGACCACTGGCCAGGGCCTTGCCGTCGCTGAGCAAGACGATGTGATCGGCCAGGCGCGCCACCTCATCCTGGGCATGGCTGACGTACAGCACGGGGATGTCCAGTTCGTCGTGCAGGCGTTCCAGGTAGGGCAGGATTTCGCTTTTACGCTCGCTGTCGAGGGCGGCCAGGGGTTCATCCATCAACAGGAGTCTTGGGCTGGTGAGCAGGGCACGGGCGATACCGATGCGCTGGCGTTCACCGCCGGACAAGTGTTGGGGGTGACGCTCCAGCAGATGGCCGATCCCCAGTAACTCTGTGGCCTGAGCCATGTCGACGCGGCGTTGCGGGCGCGGGATGCGTTTGAGACCGAACTCCAGGTTGGCCCGCACCGACAGATGGGGGAACAGGCTGGGCTCCTGGAACACGTAGCCGAGCGCGCGCTTGTGCGGGGGCACGAACAGACCGTTGCGGCTGTCTTGCCAGACTTCATCGTTGATCTGGATAAACCCATCCTCGGCCCGCTCCAGCCCGGCAATGCAGCGCAGGCAGGTGGTCTTGCCGGAGCCGGAATGCCCGTACAGCGCGGTGACTCCACGGCCGGGCACATGCAGGTCCACGTCCAGGGCAAAGCCTGTGTACTTCAAGTTCAGGCGCACATTGATCATCGGCATCAACTCCAGCCCATCCTGGTTTTACGGCTGGAGTAGAGCGCCAGCAACACGAGGAACGCGAACACCACCATGGCGCCGGCCAGCCAATGGGCCTGGGCATACTCCATGGCTTCGACATGATCGTAGATCTGCACCGAGACCACGCGGGTCTTGTCGGGGATATTGCCGCCGATCATCAGCACTACGCCGAATTCTCCGACGGTATGGGCAAAACCCAGGATGGACGCGGTGATAAACCCCGGGCGCGCCAGGGGCAGGATCACCGTGAAGAAGGTATCCCACGGATTGGCGCGCAGGGTCGCGGCCACCTCCAATGGGCGTGTGCCGATGGCGGAAAAGGCGTTCTGCAACGGCTGCACCACGAACGGCATGGAATAGATCACCGAACCGATCACCAACCCGGCGAAGCTGAAGGTGAGGGTGCCCAGGCCCAGCCATTGGGTGAACTGGCCGAAGTAGCCGTGGGGGCCCATGGTCAACAGCAGGTAGAAACCGATGACGGTGGGTGGCAGCACCAATGGCAAGGCCACCACCGCGCCAATGGGACCGCGCCACCATGAACGGGTGCGCGACAGCCACAGGGCAATCGGAGTGCCGATGACCAGCAGGATCACGGTGGTCAGTGACGCCAGTTTGAGGGTCAACCAGATTGCGGAAAAATCGGCACTCGACAGGGGCATTTACTTGCTCAGTTCATAACCGTAGGACTGGATGACGGCGGCGGCTTTCGGCCCTTTGAGGTAGTCGACCAGTGCCTTGGCAGCAGCGCTGTCCTTGCCCTTGTTGAGGATCACCGCGTCCTGTTTGATCGGGTCGTGCAGGGCGGCGGGGACGATCCAGGCCGAGCCGCTGTTGACTTTGCCGTCTTTATAGATCTGCGACAAGGCCACAAAACCCAACTCGGCGTTGCCGGTGGAAACGAACTGAAAGGCCTGGGTGATGTTCTGGCCTTCGACGAGCTTGTCCTTGACCTGCTCGGTCAACCCTACCTTGGCCAATACCTGGGTGGCGGCGAGGCCGTAAGGCGCGGCTTTCGGGTTGGCGATGGACAGGTGCTTGAATTCATTCCTCTTCAACACCTCGCCCTTGGCGTCTACATAACCTTCCTTGGCCGACCACAGCGCCAGGGTGCCCACGGCGTAGGTGAAGCGCGAGCCCTTGACCGTGTCGCCTTCGCTTTCGAGCTTTTGCGGGGTGGTGTCGTCGGCACTCAGGAACACTTCGAACGGCGCGCCGTTCTTGATCTGCGTGTAGAACTGCCCGGTGGCGCCGTAGGCTGCGACCAGTTTGTGGCCGGTGTCTTTTTCGAAGTCGGCGGCAATCGCCTGGATCGGTGCGGTGAAGTTGGCCGCTACGGCCACCTGGACTTCATCGGCGTGGGCCGCTGCGGTCGCGAGCAACGCAACCAATGCCGCCAGGCACGTGGGTACAAAGCGAGGGGTATTGAAAGTCATGAACGGCTCCGTTTGAGAAGGTGCAGAACCTGGTGCCGATTATAAGGGACGGGCGCTGCCAGGCGCTGTATGTATAGGTATATAGCGTAAAAATGGCAAGGGAAATCCATCCTTGGAATCGATGTCGGCGTGCGGTCGAGATTTCCTCCCGTCGACACCCCCATGGCTGACAGCCGGGCGCTGGTCGCAACGCGATAGTGAGCGGCGTATTGATCTGAAACGGAAGCACATCATGGGCAAGGAATACGCTTACATCGACGTGGGCGCGACAAACACCGAGAGCAGCGAGGCTTACACGCAAGCATGGATAGAGCGGGTATTGGCTCAATCCACGCTGGAACCTCAGGCCAAGGCACTGATCCGGGCGGACGCCCTGATCCCCGTCGAATTCTCGGTATTCGATACCGATGACAGCCAGCGACAGCCGATCATTGTCGAGAACGAGTCGTTGCCGCTGTGGCACATCCTCAACGATCGGTTTCCCTGGCAGGCATATGCCGGCAAGCAGCAAAACACCGACAGCGTACAAACCAAAGTCCTGATGCCGTATTTCTACGGTGAGGTGGCACGGGAGCTGAATTTCACGCGATTTTTCCTCGGTCGCATCCGCGTCGGTGGGCAGATCCACGCGGGCTTTTGGGTGCAGCATGAGTTGATGATGCCTTACCAGGCGGTACTCAAGACCGAGGTGGTGGTGCTATCGGTGTGGAACACCCACGCCGAAATGATGGCGGAAATCTGGTTCGACCTGCCTCCCACATCCCGGGGGGCCAACCAATGGCCCAAGGCGATCAGCCTGGAGTGGCCGGGCATGCGCATGGGTGTGCAGTCGGGCAGCCGCTTCGAGTATTCAGCCGATACGAGCCAGAACCGGCTGTGGCTCAAACCCTTCGAAGAGCCGGTGGGGGTTGCGATCTTGAGTATCCTTGCGCGGTGGACACTCAAGGACGTGCAGCTGCCAGACACTCACATAGAGCCCAATCAATTGCTCAAGGTGACCCTTGGCAATCTTCCAGGCGGTGCGCCAGCGCTGGAATACTCGATCACCGTCGCCCAGGAATATCGAGCGTCAGGACGCTGGCAATATTATCTTGCGGTCTATTTGAATCACCGTTGTCCTTGGGTGAACTGCGGGGTGATGGATGAAGAGGGCGTGATCCGCGCACAAAGTGACCAGCAGAATGTCTGGTTCGTGCGCAGCGACGCCTCCCAGGCGTCTTTTTCGATACAGATATTGCCTGGGGACCTGGCGCAGTGGCTGGAGGGCGTGCCGACGTCGATACAGCCGGTTACGCCCCCCAAGGCCTGGCAAAAATGGGACAACCTGCTGAGCAGTGTGTGGAACGCCGAACTCTCCAAGGACTATATCCAGAACCTTATCGAGCGCTGCCTGAACAAGTCCGGGCTGCCGCAACGGACGCAGGATCGGTTCAGGGACGAAAAACGGTTTCGCTATAAATACCAGGTGGGCTACCCGGTCTATTCGGCGGGCATGACCGCCTATGCGCCACCGCGCTACAAGCATTTTTCTTTCTTGCAGGTGCTGACGGGCGAGCCGCAGCGCACGGCGTATTTCCAGGAAACCATCGCCAACATCCATGTCAGCGGGGAACCGCTGTCGAGCGTGGAAGTGCGCACCCTGGGCCGCTTGCGCGACATCCTGTATGAAACCTTTGTCGCCGATATCGACGAACTGGCGCGCAACACCGACTACAAACAACTGTTTGGCGAAACCTGCGAGGCCTTGGCCAAGGTCCGCGCGGCACAGTTCCTGGTCGATGATGCTGAGCAGGATGTGTCCCTGCGTGAACTCGCCCATCGTTTTCTCAAAGGGGAAGTCAAGCCGCGCCTGCTGCTGTTCCGGGAAAAAGTGGTGCCCAATGCGTTGGTGCTCAAGCTCAGTTCACAGAAGGCGCTCCTCATCTCACTGAACATGGCAGAGCTCACTTGGGCGGTGTGGCAGCCCAGCGGTGTGGCGGGGCACCCCAGTGACGACTTGATGCGGTTTATCACGCACCACCTGCCATTTCCGGAAAAACTCAGTGTGGAGCGCTCGGATTTCTATCCGCAGAAAAAGCGCTACGGCTATCACTACCGCCGCGTGCCACCGCAGCCGGTGGCTTTCCGGGAGGTGACGAACATCAACGATGCGCTGTATGAGATCGGTATCGGCGAACTCAAGCACATGATGAATTACGCGGTATTTTCCTCCGATGAAGAGCGGCGCCTGGCGAAATGGGGCCTGTTCAAGGTCGCTACCCGCGCGGTGTCCAGCCTGGTGATAGCGGCGGTCGGTCCCGCTTCGGGCGTCGGGGCTTTGCTGTTGTCCGGCGGTGTCGGCCTGATCGCCAATGTCGCGGACGCAAGCTTCTCCTACCAACTGGCCCGCAGCATGGACCGACCCGAGGATTACGCCGCCTATGTGTATGAGTGCAAGTTGGGCGTCTTGCTGGGCGTGGTGGAGCTGGTTGCCGACGTTACCCTGGCCAGGGGGCAACTGCGCACGCTGTTGAAACGGTCGGCCCAGACCGGGAAGTTGCTGTTGCCGGCCTTGAGATCCCGTGAGCGCCCGGACCCCCCTGTTTCCCTGGAACAGGCGAGCGCCTCCACGTTATTCCTGCCCACATCAGCGGACCTGCTGGGCATGCGCGGTCGTCTGGAAAAGCTTTATCGCGACGCCAATAAGCTGGCCGAATTGGCGGGCGACTCCGAGGCTTCGAGTACAGGCGGCTTCGTTGAGTCCAAGCGCTGTGCGGACTACCTGTCAAGCCAGTCCTGGGACGTACAGGCTATCGGCGTCTTGCTGTTCGCCGAACCGGACGACCCGCGTCCCCAGTGCCATTTCGCCCTGTCGGTTCGCAATGAAAGTGATGCGGCGGTGCTGGACACGGGGTTGGGGCGCCTGGACCCTTCGGCGCAGCAACTGGCCTATTTTGATTCCATCGCCGGTTGGGAGCAGCGCGTGCAGCAAGCACCGGCGTCGAGCGGCAAATTGGTGGTCTACAAGCTCTACGCCAACGTCATCGAGGCCAGCCATGAGCTCAACACGGTGTTCCGGCTGGGAGTGAGTTGGGGGCGTTTCTTCAATACCGGCAGCTATTCGGTCCTCGCGTGTCCGCAGCGATTTATCACCGCCATCCAACGCCAACTGCCCAGGTTATGGGATGTGCTTTCCCGGGAGCTGCCAGGGGGCGCGTCGCAACTGACGACGGCGTTGCAAAATACGCCGCAGCCGTTCGATCACGCCGGCCTGTTGCTGCAGGTCAGTAACCTGCGGGGCTTGATCGATGAATCCGAGGATATGTTGCGCCGTACCGTTGGGGTGCCTGTGGTTGGCAACCTCAGGGCGCAACTGCTGGGGGCTTTCCGGAGCTGGCGCCACGAGTCGCTGGAAGAGTATGTGGAGCTGATGGACAGCGTTATCGCAGAAGAGGCGGAGTTGGTGCGCGGAGCATTGGCTCACCTGGACCAGTTGCAATCGGGCCTCGCCAGCCCGATTGCCACGGCGGAGAACGCCCTGGTCGATTGCGTCGACTGGATCGCACTGCGGGCCGGCCAGGAAGACGACGACTGGCGCAGTTTGCTGCGCAGCGAAATCGAACGCTATGTCAAGGGGGATCGCGCCAGTGCGGACCTGTGTACAAGGGCGCAACTCGACTACCTGCACCAGACGCTGGCCGCCCATCGCGAAGTGCAGATACACCACGTACTGGGGGCCAGCTACGAACGACTCTCCATGAGCACCGGCCAGGCGCTGTTTGCTATCGGGCTGAAGTTGATCAACGCCATGGCCACCCATCGGCAGTCCGATTGCTTCTTCGCCTTGATCATGACCTGCCAGCCCTACGAGAACAGTAACGAGCACTTCGCCCGCATCATCTACGGTATCCACGCCCTGCGGCAAAAGCGCTTCATGGTACTGACCCAGGCCCACGAAAACCGCCTGAGCGGGCTACGACCTGCGGAACCTGTACCGCTCTAGTCCGGCGTGCGGGTAAGCGTCTTGAGGGCTTGCGCGGCGAGCAGCGTGGTCAGTTCGCGCGTCGACAGTGCGTGCTTGAGCCCGACGGCCTGCCCGGCCCACTGAGAGCCAAAACCGGCTTCCTCCCTGGCCTTCAATGGCATCAGCGCGCCGCCTGCCAGGGGGAAGGCCGGCGCCGCCGGGTTCACCGGTCCCAACTCACGCATCAGGCGATTCAAGAGGCCACGGGCAGGGCGTCCGGTGAACAGGTTGGTCAGCGCTGTGCCACTGGCCTGGGCCGTCAGCAAGGCCAGATGGTGGGCCCGGCTGAGCGTCGCCTCCGGGGTGAACAGGTACGCGGTGCCGATCTGCACCGCCGAGGCTCCGAGGACGAAGGCCGCAGCAATACCGCGCGCATCGCCGATTCCGCCGGCGGCGATTACCGGGACGCTCACTGCGTCCACCACTTGCGGGACCAGGGCCAGCGTGCCGATCTGGCTGCTCAGGTCCGAAGCCAGGAACATTCCCCGATGCCCGCCGGCCTCATACCCCATGGCGATAATCGCGTCGCAACCGTGCCGCTCCAACCAGATCGCTTCCTCGACCGTGGTGGCCGAGGACAGCACCTTGGCCCCGGTCGCCTTGACACGTTCCAGCAGGTTTTTTTCCGGCAGGCCGAAATGAAAGCTCACGACCTCGGGGCGGTGTTGCTCCACCACTTCGCAACTGGCGACGTTGAACGGGGCGCGATTGGAGACCGGAGTCGGCGCATCAAAATCGGCGCCCAGTTCGCGGTAGTAGGGTTCCAGCAAGGCCTTCCAGTGGCGATTGCACTCCTCATCCGGCTCCGGCGGCTGATGGCAGAAGAAATTGACGTTGATAGGCCCGGTACTGGCATGGCGCACGGTGGCCAGGGTTTCATGCAGTTGCTCGATGCTCAGCATCGCCGCGGGGATCGAACCCAGCGCACCGGCCTGGTTGGCGGCAATCACCATGGCGGCGCTGGTCGCACCGGCCATCGGTGCCTGGATGATGGGCACGTCGATGCCCAGCAGGTCGAGAATACGGGTGTCTGGCCAGGTGCTCATGGGACGTGTCTCCAGTATCAGTGAGGCTTGTCGCTGTTTTAACAGGGCCCTTGGCACCCGGCCAGTCTGTTTTATTCACTGGACGAGGGACGTTTTTCGTGCACGTCAGTGGTCTCTTTCCCGCTCCAGCAGCTGCCGCTTGCGTTCAACCCCCCAGCGATAGCCGGATAGATCGCCATTGCTGCGCACCACCCGATGACAGGGGATCGCTACCGCCAGGCTGTTCGCCCCGCAGGCTTGGGCCACCGCGCGAAAGGCCTTGGGCGCGCCGATGCGTTGGGCGATCTGCCCATAGCTGGCCGTGCTGCCCACCGGAATCTCGCGCAGGGCCTGCCACACCCGTTCCTGGAACGCGGTGCCACGCAAGTCCAGTGGCAAGTCCAGGCCCAGGGCCGGCGCCTCGATAAAGCCCACCACCTGCGCGATCAGTTGTTCGAAACGGCGGTCGGCCCCCACCAGGTTGGCCCTGGGGAATTGATCCTGCAGGTCGCGCACCAGTTTGTCCGGGTCATCCCCGAGCAGAATCGCACACACGCCACGGGCGCTCTGCGCCACCAGGATTGCACCCAGCGAGCATTGCCCGACGGCGAACAGAATATCGTTGTTGGTGCCGCCGGCCTTGTAGTCGCTGGGCGTCATGCCGAGCCGTTGGTTGGCCGACTCATAAAAGCGGCTGTTGGAATTAAAACCGGCTTCATACAGCGCGTCGGTTACCGAATGCGGGCCCTTGAGCCCCTCGCGGACCTTGCGTGAGCGATGGGCGCTGGCGTAACCCTTGGGGGTCAAGCCGGTCACGCCTTTGAACACCCGGTGGAAATGGAACGGGCTCAGGCCGGCCCGGCTCGCCAGCGTGCTGAGGCTGGGCGCGGTGTCGGCGTGTTCGATCTGCCGGCACGCGTCAGCCACCAATTGCGCATGCTGCGCAGCCAGTTGTGTCTGGTCACCGGCTGCGCGTTTGCTGGCGCGATAACCGGCGGCCTCGGCCTGTGCCGGGGTGTCGAAAAACTCGATATTTTCCGGGCGGGGCAATCGCGAGGCGCTGCTCGGGCGGCAATACACACCGGTGGTTTTCACGCCGTAGACGAACAGCCCATCGGCTTTCGGATCGCGGGCAAGAATCGCAGCCCAGCGCGGATCTTGTTCGGTAGTCATGGTTGGCACTCTTGACGGATCCTGGCCAGATTAGCCGTGCTGCAGTGGCCTGGCACTCCGAAGCTTGCGGTCAAATCAGCCGGCGGTGCGAAAAGTGAGGTTGATACGTTGCGGGCCCATGATCGGGTGCACGCCTTCCTTGATCGGCATCACCCCATGAAAGCGCAGCCGATCGACGCCGCCCCAGACCACCACATCACCATGGAACAGCGAGACCTTGCGGGTCTTGTCACTGCGGGCGTGGCCACCGAACAGGAAAACTGCCGGCAGTCCAAGGGATATCGACACGACGGGCTCGCTGTAGCGACGTTCATTCCTGTCCTGGTGCAAGGACATTTTCGCGCCCGGAACATAACGGTTGATCAGGCAGGCGTCGGGGGCAAAGTCGACAAACCCGGCGTCTGCCGCGGCTTCTATGGCCAGTTGGCGCAAGGTGTCCGGCAGCGCTGGCCAGGGTTGCCGGGTGCGAGGGTCCAGGGGCGTGTAGCGGTAGCCGCTGGCGTCGCTGGTCCAGCCCAGCGCGCCGCAACTGCTCAAGGCCGCCGACATGGTAAAGCCACCGGGCGTAACCATTTGCCGAAATGGCGATTGCGCCAGCACACGGCGCAGTTCTGGCAGAAGGCGCTCAATCCAGGGCAGGGCATAGCCCCTTAACACGTAGGACTGTTCGCCGATCTGCTCACGTGCTGCGGGTTGTTGCAGGGCGTCATCGGCGAACAGGTCATCAGTGGGGCCGGGCATTGCCTTACAGCGCCTTGCTCACGTTGATGTCGCTGATGACATCGCTGGCATCGTGGATTTTCGCCAAGGCCTGCAAGGCCTCTTCCACGCTATTGTTCGTCAGTTGGGCGAACTCAAAGCGGCGTTCGCCGTTGAGCTTGTACTTGATCACGTATTTGGTGGTAGCAGTCACGGTGATTTCCTCTGGCGTCTTCGAGTCAGCTCAGCTTGGTGCTGGTGCGACGTACGATGCGAATCTTGTGGGACAGCGCCGGCTTGCGGGTGACGCTGATCGCGCGACGCGTCACCACGTCCAGGGTGATGTTCCAGAACCCGGTGCTGGGTGCGGTGATCTTGGCGGGGAACTTGTCGAAGGCGCCGCCGTGGTATGTGTGGCGACCGCCATTCTTGAAGCTGCGAAAGTTCGCGTCGCTCATCAGGCGAATATTGCAAGTCTGCGAGCATTCGATGACGACAATGTCTCCCTCGTTGAGGTGCTCGCGCTGGTGGATAAATTTCATGAGGGTGTCTCCAGAAGGGCTTTTTCTGCAAAATCAGAATGATACGTAGGTTAAGATAGAGTTTATCAGCCCCAGCGCGTTTATTATCGGCCCGTCTTCAACGGCGTCGACAATTTAAAACAGTTATTTACCGAGTTATCAGGGATAAATCCTACGTGGGCGGGAGAAAATTACCATCTCCGCTGTCGTAGGGTCTTTATTGGAGGTTTTGTATGAAGTGGAGTGTGTTGGTTCTGGCCTTGGCGATAGGTGGGTGTGCTTCGGTTGCAGATATCAAGCAGACCCCGCCGACGTTGGCCGTCATTTCCGGGAAAAAACCCCAGGAGTATGCCGCGTGTGTGGTAAGGAAACTGTCGGCTACTCGTCGGCCGCCGCAGATTGAACCGCATAAAGATGGTGTGCAGGTTATCGTGCCGCAGAAATTTTCCGCCGATCCTTCGGCTATTTTCGAAATTGAAGAGCGCTCCAGCGGTAGCAGCATCAAGCTCTACGAGAGCATGTCCAACGTGCCGATTCGCCCGGGTGATGTGAAAAAAGCCGGGGAAGAGTGCATTTCCGGTTGATGCTGCTGGGGAAGGCCGATATGAAGCGTGAACACGTTAAGGCCCGTCATGCCGAGGGTGAAATCTCGGCCACCCATGTCATCCAGAACCCAGCCGACCTGGGTGAGTGGATCGTCTTCTTCAAGAAAAGCGGAGGTCGCAGCTTTTTTCTGGTGGATGATCAGGATGAAGTCGAGTCCTTTGCCAGTCTTGACGAGTTGAGCGAGATCCTTCGGGAGTTGGGCATTAAATTTGCCGAGATCCACCTGTAACCCTCGGGGTTACTTGCAGACCACCACCACACTGCGACTTTTGTAGTTACCCACATCCTTGCCCAGAGTCTTGTCATCTTCGCTCAGCGCGGGTGTGCCCTCGGTGCCGATGATGCGGTAGCCGGTGCCTGCGCAGGAGGCATCGGCTTTTTCGTAGCAACTGGCCCAGGAGTTGGCTTCGCCTGAACAGTCGATGGTCAGGCCTTGCTCGCCGTTCTTGAGGTAGACATCGGATGTGGTGGTGCAGCCGGCGAGTGCCAGTACCGCAGTCAGTGCCAGAAATTTGTTCATGTGTGTTCGTCGTCGAGGGTGTGGGAGGGGCGCTGACACTGTCGTGGGGCGTTTTTGGAAGATTATAGCGAACTGCCATCTAGGTACAGGCAAAACCAAAAAAGCCCCGTAAGTCGGGGCTTTTTGCATAGGCCTGGAGGCTTACTTGCCCTTCGGCCTTTTGCTCGACGCGTGGCCCGCTTCATCCACAAACACTTCGGCGACTGCGATTGCCATGCTTTCGGTCTCGAAAACGCCCGCGACGCTGTCTCCGTGGAAATTGATCAGGTGCCAGCCGTCTGCTCGCTTGGTGATCAGGTAACCGTTCACGCCTTTTGGTTCTGACATCTATTAACAATCTCATGGTCTGATTCAAGGGTGCAATGATAGCGCCAAATGTTCCAGGACCGCGCAAGTTATTCCAGGTCAGTGTTCCAGCCTGAAAAGCGTGCTAAAAGGGTTGCAGCCCCTTTAAGCATGAGCAGGCGGCTTTTTTTAGCGTGCCGGCAGAGCCGCTCTTTGTAAGATCAGCGGAACTTACGCCGACATTTTTTCTCTAGATGACATCGCAACGCCAGCAGGACCCATTGTAAGGTGACTGCGGCCTGATTAGACTGCGCCGAATTCCGTACGCACAGCCCTTTGTAAGGACTTATATGATCAAGAAATGCTTGTTCCCAGCAGCCGGTTACGGCACTCGCTTCTTGCCAGCGACCAAGGCCATGCCCAAAGAGATGCTGCCGGTGGTAAACAAGCCACTGATTCAGTACGGCGTCGAAGAGGCATTGGATGCCGGTCTGAACGAAATCTCTATCGTCACCGGTCGCGGTAAACGCGCACTGGAAGACCATTTCGACATCAGCTACGAGTTGGAAAACCAAATCAAGGGCACCGACAAGGAAAAATATCTGGTCGGTATCCGCAAGCTGCTGGACGAGTGCTCTTTCTCCTACACCCGCCAGACTCAGATGAAAGGCCTCGGCCACGCCATCCTGACCGGTCGCCCATTGATCGGTGACGAGCCGTTCGCCGTAGTACTCGCGGATGACCTGTGTGTAAACCTGGAAGGCGACGGCGTACTGACCCAGATGGTCAAGCTGTATCAGAAATACCGTTGCACCATCGTTGCGGTTCAAGAGGTCGATCCTCAAGAGACCAACAAGTACGGCGTGATTGCCGGTGACGACATTGGTGATGGCCTGATCCGCGTACGCGACATGGTCGAGAAGCCGGCGCCTGAAGATGCACCGTCGAACCTGGCGATCATCGGTCGTTACATTCTAACCCCGGACATCTTCAAGCTGATCGAAGAAACCGAGCCAGGCAAGGGTGGCGAGATCCAGATCACCGACGCCCTGTTGAAGCAGGCCAAAGACGGTTGTGTGATCGCCTACAAGTTCAAGGGGCGTCGTTTTGACTGCGGTGGCGCCGAAGGCTACATCGAAGCCACCAACTTCTGCTACGAGCACTTCTACAAGACTGGCAAGGCTTACTGATTCACGCAGGCCTGCCTTTGAAAAAGCCACCTTCGGGTGGCTTTTTCGTTTTTCAGCCCCATGTAAGTCGGTATGCTGATGTCCTGCCGAGGAGAATGAAATGGCCTACGATTTTGACCTGTATGTAATTGGCGCCGGTTCCGGCGGTGTTCGCGCGGCGCGCTTTGCTGCGGGCTTTGGGGCCAAGGTGGCCGTGGCGGAAAGTCGCTACCTGGGCGGCACCTGCGTGAACGTTGGCTGCGTGCCGAAGAAACTGCTGGTGTACGGTGCGCATTTTGCCGAGGACTTCGAGCAAGCCAGTGGCTTTGGCTGGTCCCTGGGTGAAGCGAATTTTGATTGGCCGACCCTGATCGCCAACAAGGATCGCGAGATCAACCGCCTCAATGGCATCTACCGCAACCTGCTGGTCAACAGCGGCGTGACCCTGCATGAGGGGCATGCGCGCCTGGTTGACCCGCACCAGGTGGAAATCAATGGCGAGCGCT
Source organism: Pseudomonas sp. Yb2C2 (assembly GCF_052112325.1). Taxonomy (NCBI): domain Bacteria; kingdom Pseudomonadati; phylum Pseudomonadota; class Gammaproteobacteria; order Pseudomonadales; family Pseudomonadaceae; genus Pseudomonas; species Pseudomonas sp. Yb2C2. The sequence continues at coordinate 210,787 of NZ_JAVAJK010000010.1, forward strand.
TTACGGCCAGGCACATCCTGATCGCTACCGGGGGCTGGCCGCAGATTCCGGATATTCCGGGGCGTGAGCATGCGATTGGCTCCAATGAGGCGTTCTTCCTCAAGGCGTTGCCCAAGCGTGTGCTGGTGGTGGGCGGTGGTTATATCGCGGTTGAGTTCGCCGGGATTTTCCATGGCCTGGGCGCGCAGACCTCGTTGCTCTATCGCGGCGATCTGTTCCTGCGCGGCTTTGATGGTTCGGTGCGCACGCATCTGAAGGAAGAATTGACCAAGCGCGGCCTCGACCTGCAGTTCAATGCCGATATCGAGCGCATTGAAAAGCAAGCCGATGGCAGCCTCAAGGCCACCTTGAAAGACGGTCGCGTGCTGGAGGCCGATTGCGTGTTCTATGCCACTGGCCGACGTCCGATGCTGGATAACCTGGGGTTGGAAAATACCAGCGTCAAACTGGATGAACGCGGTTTCGTCCAGGTGAACGACCAGTACGAGACCACCGAAGCGTCGATCCTGGCGATCGGTGATGTGATCGGCCGTGTGCAGCTGACGCCGGTGGCTCTCGCCGAAGGCATGGCCGTAGCGCGTCGCTTGTTCAAGCCCGAGCACTACCGCCCGGTGGATTACGCAATGATCCCGACAGCGGTATTCAGCCTGCCGAATATCGGTACGGTCGGCCTGACGGAGGAGGAGGCGAAGAAGAGCGGGCACAGGGTGCAGATCTTCGAAAGCCGTTTCCGCCCGATGAAGCTGACCTTGACCGAGTGCCAGGAAAAAACCTTGATGAAACTGGTGGTCGACGCGGACACCGATAAGGTATTGGGCTGCCACATGGTCGGTCCGGATGCGGGCGAGATCGTCCAGGGCCTGGCGATCGCGCTCAAGGCCGGCGCGACCAAGCAGCACTTCGATGAAACCATCGGTGTGCATCCCACGGCGGCAGAAGAGTTTGTCACCATGCGCACGCCTGTGTCCGACTGATCAGGCTGGCGGTGTTGCCTCTGGCGCCGTTGCAACGGCGGCGGCCAGGCGCAAGGCTTCGATAGTGGCGTGGGCCTTCATAAGCTCCAGTTCCAGGCGCTTGTTGGTGTGCCCGTGCTCAGCCAGCGCTTGTTGGCGTGACTCACTTTCAAGCAAGGCCACCCGCAGGCGCTCCTGAAGGAGAGTGCGCTCGCTGTCGATCTGGCTCACGTGTTCGCTCAGCTTCAGTTGCTGGGCCTGGTCTTTGCGGGTTTGCTCCTGCAGCGCAGCCAGTTCCTTTGCCGTCACTCGGTGCTCGATCAGCAGGCGCTCGTTGTCACGGTGCAGCTGGGTGATTTCGTCCTGGCGAACCATTGCGCTTTGCTGGGCTTGGCGCAGCTCTGCCTGTACTTGCTGCAGTTGGCCTTCGTGGCGCCGCTGTTCCTGCTCGCGCTGCTCCTTGATCGCATTGCGGTAGTGCTCAAGCGCCTCGCGGGCGTGCAGGTGCTTTTCTTCCAGCGAGCGAATCTGTTCGTCCTTGTCGTTGATCCTTAGCTCGTAATCGCTGCAGGCTTGGCTGAGCCCGGCGTTGCGCGTTTGCTCGGTTTGCAGGCTGGTACTGGTGGTTTGCAGGGCAGCGCTTTCTTCTGCCAGTGCAGCCGCCTGAATATCGAATTGTTGCTTGAGTTCGCCGTGAGCTTCTTCAAGCGCCTCGATCTGGGCGAGCAGGGCGGATTTTTGCTGTTCGAACTGCGCAAGGGCCAGGTCAATCGGCTCTTGAGCCTTGTCCTTCAAACGCTGCGCCAACCGTGCAACCAGCTCACCCAGCTCGTCGTCGATCGGCGCTTCGGTGATAGTCAGGCGGGCTTCGCTGTCGTCCAGCTCCTTCAAATAGCGGTGGATCGTGGTTTTCGAGCCGGTATTGCCCATCTCGATGCGTACCGCGTCGATGCTGGGGTTCTCGCCACGGGCAAGGATCGCCAGGCGTGCCGTTTGAACTACTGCTTTATTAATGCCGCCGCGAGCCATGGGGTCTCCGTCGATTTAGTACTGTGGTATGTATTATGTAGATACATACTCTAACACGAATAAAAACTCGTTAAAATTCATGATTTAACAGATGGGATATTGGCGTATTATCCCGTGTCATGAGCGACTGGAGCGCTTATACCTCTGCCAGCAGTACGAATAGGCCTCCCATGAGCGATCTGGACCGTTACCTCAACGCCGCCACCCGCGATAACACGCGCCGCAGCTATCGTGCGGCGATCGAACACTTCGAAGTCAGTTGGGGCGGATTTCTGCCGGCCACCAGCGACAGCGTGGCGCGTTACCTGGTGGCGCATGCCGGCGTGTTGGCAGTCAACACCTTGAAGTTGCGGCTCTCGGCATTGGCGCAATGGCATACCAGCCAGGGCTTTCCCGATCCGACGAAAGCGCCGGTGGTGCGCAAGGTGCTCAAGGGGATTCGCGCCGTGCACCCGGCGCAGGAGAAGCAGGCCGAGCCGTTGCAACTCAGGCATCTGGAGCAGGTCGCGGCCTCCCTTGAGGCTGAAGCGCGAGAGGCCAGTGAGGCGCATGACCCACCGCGGTTGCTGCGCGCCAAACGTGACACTGCGCTCATCCTGCTGGGCTTCTGGCGCGGTTTCCGTAGCGATGAGTTGTGCCGATTAAGTATCGAACACGTGCAGGCAACACCCGGTGCAGGCATCAGTCTGTACCTGCCGCGCAGCAAAAGTGACCGCGACAACCTCGGCAAGACCTATCACACCCCGGCGCTGCTGCGCCTCTGTCCGGTGCAGGCCTACAGCGAATGGCTCAGCGCCTCGGCCCTGGTGCGCGGTCCGGTATTTCGCGGTATCGATCGCTGGGGAAACCTGGGGGAGGAGGGCTTGCACCCCAACAGCGTGATACCGCTGCTGCGCCAGGCGCTTGAGCGTGCGGGCATCGCCGCCGAGCAGTACACCAGTCACTCGCTGCGTCGGGGCTTTGCCACCTGGGCCCATTCCAGCGGGTGGGACTTGAAGTCGTTGATGAGTTACGTCGGCTGGAGCGACATGAAATCCGCCATGCGCTATGTTGAAGCGACGCCCTTTCTCGGCATGACATTGGCCACTCAACCGCTGCTTTGAGATTTCTTCTATTAATACCGTCACCTGATAGGGAAAACCAATCGTCAGCATCAGGTTTGCCAATGAGCCATCTGCCGAGAGAGTGGGTAGGATTCACTTCATCAACTTCTTAACCCCTGACGGAGAGTCAACGATGCCTATCATCAACAGCCAAGTAAAACCGTTCAAAGCAACCGCATACAAAAACGGCAACTTCGTAGATGTGACCGACGCTGACCTGAAAGGCAAATGGTCGGTAGTGTTCTTCTACCCAGCCGACTTCACCTTCGTTTGCCCAACCGAGCTGGAAGACCTGGCCGACAACTACGCCGAATTCCAGAAATTGGGCGTGGAAATCTACAGCGTTTCGACCGACACCCACTTTGCCCACGCTGCCTGGCACAACACTTCGCCAGCCATCGGCAAAATCCAGTACACCATGATCGGCGACCCGACCCTGACCATCTCCCGCAACTTCGACGTCCTGATCGAAGAAGCTGGCCTGGCTGACCGCGGTACCTTCGTGATCAACCCGGAAGGTCAGATCAAGATCGTTGAACTGAACGACGGCGGTGTTGGCCGTGACGCTTCCGAGCTGCTGCGCAAAATCAAGGCCGCTCAATACGTTGCTGCCCACCCAGGCGAAGTGTGCCCAGCCAAGTGGAAAGAAGGCGAGGCTACTCTGGCTCCGTCCCTGGACCTGGTCGGCAAGATCTAAGTCTGTGAAGACGTATCAAGGGCGGAACTCCGCACTTAAGTAAGCTGCATCCGCCCTCAAAACGCCCGGGCGAGAGTCGCTCGGGCGTTTTTTTGTCTGCAATAAACCGAATTAATAGGAAATCGCCCGTATGTTGGACGCCAATCTTAAAGCTCAGTTGAAGTCATACCTGGAACGGGTCACCCAGCCGATCGAGATCGTCGCCTCCCTCGACGACGGCGCGAAATCCCAGGAAATGCTCGCCCTTCTGCAGGACGTAACCAGCCTCACCACGCTGATTACCCTGAAGACCGATGGCGATGATGCGCGTAAGCCATCGTTCTCCATCAACCGCCCGGGTGCCGATATCAGCCTGCGTTTCGCCGGCATCCCCATGGGCCATGAATTCACTTCGTTGGTGCTGGCCCTGCTGCAAGTCGGTGGCCACCCGTCGAAGGCCAGTGTCGAAGTCATCGAACAGATCCGCGCCCTTAAGGGCGAGTTCAGCTTCGAGACTTACTTCTCGCTGTCCTGCCAGAACTGCCCGGACGTGGTCCAGGCATTGAACCTGATGGCCGTGCTCAACCCGAATATCCGCCACGTCGCCATCGACGGCGCGCTGTTCCAGGCTGAAGTCGACGAGCGTCAGATCATGGCGGTGCCGAGCGTCTACTTGAATGGCGTGAACTTCGGCCAGGGCCGCATGGGCCTGGAAGAAATCCTCGCCAAGCTCGACACCAGCGGCATTGAAAAAGCCGCCGAGAAAATCAGCGCCAAGGAGGCCTTTGATGTGCTGGTCGTCGGCGGTGGCCCAGCCGGTTCCGCAGCCGCCATCTACGCCGCACGTAAAGGCATCCGCACCGGTGTTGCCGCCGAACGCTTTGGTGGCCAGGTGCTGGACACCATGTCCATCGAGAACTTTATCTCGGTACAGGAAACCGAAGGGCCGAAACTGGCCAGCGCCCTGGAAGCCCACGTGCGTCAGTACGACGTGGACATCATGAACCTGCAGCGCGCCAGCAGCCTGGTGCCGGCGAAGAATGCCGGTGATCTGCACGAAATTCGCTTTGAAAGCGGTGCGACCCTCAAGTCCAAGACCGTGATCCTGGCCACCGGCGCCCGCTGGCGCGAAATGGGTGTACCGGGCGAGCAGGAATACAAGGCCAAGGGCGTGTGCTTCTGCCCGCACTGCGATGGTCCGCTATTCAAGGGCAAGCGTGTGGCGGTGATCGGCGGCGGTAACTCCGGCGTTGAAGCGGCCATCGACCTGGCCGGTATCGTCAGCCATGTGACCTTGCTGGAGTTCGACAGCAAGTTGCGCGCCGATGCGGTATTGCAGCGCAAGCTGTACAGCCTGCCTAACGTTGACGTGATCACCAGCGCGCTGACCAGTGAAGTCAAAGGCGATGGCCAGAAAGTGACAGGCCTGGCGTATAAGGACCGCGATACCGGTGAGTTCAAGACCCTCGACCTGGAAGGCATCTTTGTACAGATCGGCTTGCTGCCCAACACCGACTGGCTTAAAGGCACTGTGGAACTGACCCCCCGTGGCGAGATCATTGTCGATGCCCGTGGCGAAACTTCACTGCCAGGTGTGTTCGCCGCCGGTGACGTGACGACCGTACCGTACAAGCAGATCGTGATTGCGGTAGGCGAGGGCGCCAAGGCTTCCCTGAGTGCTTTCGATCACCTGATCCGTACCTCCGCTCCGGCGTAAGTCCAGGTCCGGAAACGAAAAACCCCATGAGTGATCATGGGGTTTTTTGTTGTGTGTTGAAACTTACAGCGGCGCTGGCTGGATGATCTCGACCCAGTACGCATCCGGGTCCTTGATGAACGCCAGGCTTTTCATGCGGCCATCGGTCAGGCGTTTCTGGAAATCGCAGCCCAATGCTTCGAAGCGTTCGCATGCGGCGACAATATCGGGCACCGAGATGCAGATATGGCCGAAGCCCCGTGGATCGGTGTTGCCGTTGTGGTAGGCGAAGTCGGCATCGTTTTCGGTGCCGTGGTTGTGGGTCAGTTCCAGGATGCCCGGGATCGACTTCATCCATTGGGTACGCGCGGCGGCGTCGGCCGGGATCTGGGATTTGTCCACCAGGGCCAGGAAGTACAGGCTGAATTCGGCTTCCGGGAAGTCGCGCTTTTCAACCAGGGAAAAACCCAGGACGCGGGTGTAGAAATCCAGGGACTTGGTGATGTCCTTGACCCGCAGCATGGTGTGGTTGAACACGAAGTTCGAGGTGGCGGTGTCAGGTTGGGCGGTGACGCCCGGGAAGGTGTTCAGTTCGTGCAGGCTCATGGGCCCTCCAGAAAAAAATGGGGCAAACGCGGCTCCAGGTAAGAGGAGCGTTCCCTTGGCTTGCGGCTGGCGTCCGTGCAGCCGGGCCATGATACGCAAGGCCCGCTTGCTGCGCCAAATGAAAAAGCGCGCGCAGGTCTTGCGACCGGCCGGTGGCGGGGCTCACACTTTGTCGCTTGAACGTTGGGTGTCTTTTGCAATGATCGAATGTCGTATACCGCTGTTGAGCGCTCTGTGTTTGCTGTTGGCCAGCCCCTGGGTGTGGGCGGGCGACCCGGAAATTCACTGGCCCAGCGGCTGGCAGGTAGAAGAGGTGGTGCCCGACGGCGACGCGCCGGCCACGCGGCAGCCGGTCTCGCGGCAGCGTGCGATCAAGAACGACGAAAATGGCAACACATTGATGGTGATGGAGTTGACGGGGACGCCGATCGAGGCCGGGCATAACGTTAATCTCCAGGGCGTATTGCTGGAGATGCGCAAGTCCATCCAGAAAGATTTTGCCCAGGGCGGTTATCAAAGTGTATGCAGCAAGATGCACTCGACAACACTGAGTCGCCTTGAGGCCGTGGAAACTACCTGTGTGATTACCGAGAATGGACGGCACGTCCTTTCGCAAACATTGGTGGGGGCTGTAGATACCGATAAAGCGTATGTTTTTTCATACGCGGGTCAAGCCGATGCCTACGAAGCCAGCAAGGATGAAGTCAGTTCGGTGCGCGCCAGCCTCAAACTTTAAGTGGGTTTCGCCCGTCGATTCTCAACAAGGTGAAATGTTATTTAAGTTCGGTTTCGAACCCTTGAATAAAAAAGCCCCGCATGTGCGGGGCTCTTTGTTAGTGCGCTGCGATCAGCCGCGAAGCCAGGAGTCTACAGTGGCCGCGCCATACTGTTCTTTCCAGGCCTTGAGGCCACGGTGGTTACCGCCCTTGGTTTCGATCAGTTCGCCAGTGTGCGGGTTGTGGTAAACCTTGACCACGCGCGCACGGCGCTGTTTGGGTGCGCTGGCGGCGGCAGCGCTGGTCTTGCCCGGGTTTGGATCAAGGATCAGGATAATGTCGCGCAGGCCTTTGCCGTAGGTTTTCATCAGTCCTTGAAGCTTTTCTTCGAATTCGATTTCTTTCTTCAGGCCAGCGTCGTTCTTCAGGGACTCCAGCTGGGCGAGCTGCTCTTGAAGGGCTTTTTCTGCTGCGCGAAATTCGGCGAGTCTGGACAAAATCTGTACTCCAATAGTGTATTTGGCTGATGTCAACTACAGACAAAGCTATAAGCCAATAGCGTTAAGGCGACTCACAGAAGAAGTCGTCCTGCGAGTTCTGCACAGGCAAGAAAAATTGTAGTAGTTAATCCGCCACGAGTAAATCACGTCTTTTGTCGTATTAACATTATTTCAACGCCGCTAGTGCGTGCCTATTGAATGGCTGGCCAGGTTTTTAATGAAATCATCGCAGGGTAAAGGCCTTCCAAACAGGTAACCCTGCAGGAAATCCACACCATGAGCGGCCAGGTATTCGCACTGCTCGGCAGTCTCTACACCCTCGGCAACGATGCCCAGGTCCAGCTTGCCGGACAATTCGATGATGCTGTCCAGAATATGCCGCGATAGTGCATCGGCACCGATCATGGCGACAAAACTCTGGTCGATCTTCAAGTAGTCCACATTGAAGTTACGTAAATAACCCAGGCTGGAGTGACCGGTACCAAAGTCATCGATGGCAATCATCACGCCCAGTTGATGCAAGGCGTCGAACAGTCGACGGGTAATATCCGTGGGCTCGATCAACTCGCGCTCGGTCAGCTCCAGCACCAAGGTCACCTGGCCCGGCGCAAAGGCGGCGAGAAATTCACGGCAATCCTCCACCAGTGCAAGGTCGTGGCAATGGCGCGCGGTGATATTCACGCCGATATGGAAGCCCGGGCTGAACTGCGTCGCATGGGGCGCCAGTTGGGTGGCGGTCTGGCGCAGCAGGGCACGGGTCATTGGCACTATCAGGCCGGAATGTTCGGCCAGCGGGATAAACAGATCGGGCCGGACCAGGCCTTCCTTGGGGTGCTGCCAGCGCATCAGCACTTCGCAGCCGGCCCATTCGCGGGTGTCACCGCGCACCACCGGCTGGAAGTACGGGATGAACTCATTGGCCCCCAACGCCCGTTGCAGCTCATGGGTGGGCGCCGAGGAGCGCTTTTGCAGCCAGTGCGCAAGCAGGCCCGCGAGGACGCCAAAGAACACCACCAGGCTGAACAGCGCCGGGTAACGTGCCTGCATATAGCGCCACACTTCACCGGCCGGCATGCCGGCGTCGACGCTGTAGCGATAACGCTCGGACGCCAGGTGATGATGGGCCACGGCAAATACCGGGACTGCAGTGTCGTGCACGTTGCCATCGGCGCCGAGCCAGTGAGGGCCGACTTGCAGCACAAGCTGCGCATAGCGGCTGATCAGGCGCAGGGCGTTGGTCAGGTGATAGCCGTCGATGGAGGCAAACGCCGCTTTGTCGCCGTCGACCAGGCGGTAGACCAGCAGCGCGGTATCCGGCGTAACCGGGTTGCCGTTCATCAGCCACAGGCGGCCATCGACGTAGTCATCCGGGTTTACCGGTGACTCGTAGTTGCTGCCGAACAGGGAGCTGCAATAAATGTTTTTCTGCCAGGACAAGGTCGTCGCCCGCACAAACGGCCGGCGCGTGACCTGTTCACGCAGCGCCAGTTGCGCGCCACTGTCACACGGCTGTCCGGCCAGGGGCAGCAAGGCCTGGGCGGCGAGGGCGGTATTGTCGAGCATCAGGTCGAATTGACGTACGGCTTCCTGGGCGGTTTGCGCGGTGCTTTGTTCGAGGGTGCGTTCGGCTTGCCAATACAGGATGGCCGCACCGAGCAGGATCGGCAGCACACCCGCCAACAGGCTGATCGCATAGCGGGTGAGAAGTCTTCGCGGGCCTTTGACAGTGAGGGGCATGGGTTCAGGCCTGTTGCGCAGGGGGAGGGCTTTACCGGCAGGCCGGCGGGGAATGTTCCGATGATAGATGGCCCGCTTGGAGTTTGCTCGCCCTGACAAGGCTTTGCGCAATCTCGATAAAGGCCACGGTGGCCGGTGACGACTGCCGACGATCCAGCACCGCCAGGCCGATCTGGCGCGGCACACGGGGCGAAAGGGGTCGCTTCACATAGCGCGGATCAAGTGCCTGGGGCAGCGACGCTTCGGCGACGATGCTCAGGCCATCGCCACGGCTGACCGCTTCCAGGGTGCTCAGCAGTTGTGCACAGCGGTAACGAATCCTTGGTCGCAGTTGTCCGGCGTCGAACAGGCGGGTGACCAGTTCCGAGGAGCCGGCTTCGGTCAGGATAAAGGCATCGTCGCACAGGTCCTGCAGGGCCAGCGTGTCCCGCGCAGCCAATGGATGATCTGCCGGCAGCAGCGCCACCAGCTCGTCCTCGAACACGGTAAAGGTGTCGTAGCGCTCCTGTTCCAGCACCACAAAGCCCACATCGATCCGTCGCTCATCCAGCCACTGCAGCACCTGGCGGTCGGGGCCTTCGTCCACATGCACCTCAATCCCCGGATGGGCGCTGCGAAACTCGCTGAGGATGGTGGGCAGCAGGCGAATCGACGCGGTCGGCCCGAACGAGCCGATGCGCAAGGTACCGCGCCGCATGCCCCGGGCATCGGCCGCTTCTTGTTGCAGGGTGTTGGCCAGGCCGAGCATGGCACGGGCACGTCCGAGTAATTGCCGGCCGATGTCGCTGGGTTCTACCAGTGACTGGTGGCGCCGAAACAGCTCCACACCCAGTTCCTGCTCCAGGGCCTTGATGGCATGGGACACCGCCGACTGGCTGATGCCCAGGCGGTGGGCCGCACTGGTAAAACCCTGCAGCTCGGCGACCAGCGAGAAGATTTCCAATTGGGTCAGGGGCATGAGTGAAAGCTCATTTTACGATGATTAGTTATTAGCTGAAGAATACGCCAATTCTCCCCGTACCTAGAGCCATCCCCATGCATCCCGCCTCCGACTACCTGACTTATTGCAAACTCGCCGCCGTCACCATGATCTGGGGCGGTACCTTTGTCGCCGGGCGCTTCCTGGCCGACCACCTCAATCCGCTGCTGGCCGCCAGCCTGCGTTTTATCCTCGCCAGCCTGGCGTTGTTGCTGTTCATGGCCTGCGCGCGTATTCGACTGTTACGCCCGAACCTTCGGCAGTTTGCGCAGCTGGCGGTGCTGGGCTTCTGCGGGATTTTTTTCTACAACCTGTGCTTCTTCTATGGGTTGCAGTACATCAATGCGTCGCGGGCTTCGTTGATCGTGGCGTTGAACCCGGCGGTGATCGGCCTGGCGAGCTGGCTGTTATTCAAGGAGCGGCTGAGTCGGATCAAGCTGCTGGGGATCCTGTTGTGCCTGGTCGGTGCCGGGACGGTCATTGTCAGCCGTAACCCGCAGTTGCTGCAGGCCACCGCCGATGCCTGGATCGGCGACCTGCTGATCCTTGGCTGCGTGGCAGGGTGGGGCGTTTATTCGTTGTGTGCCCGTGGGCTCAACCAAAGCCTGGGGCCATTGCAGACGGTCACCTGGTCGGTGCTGCTGGGCACGTTGATGTTGATCAGCACCGCGTTTGTCACCGCAAGCGTCAGCGTAGAAGCGCTCGGCCGCTTGCAACTCACCCAGTGGCTCAGCCTGGCCTACCTCGGCGTGTTGGGCTCGGCGCTGGCGTATATCGGTTACTACGACGGCATCCGGCGTATCGGCGCGACGCGCTCCGGCGTGTTTATCGCACTCAACCCACTGACGGCGGTGATCTGCGGTGCCTTGCTGCTGGGGGAGCAACTGACGGCGCCCATGCTGGCGGGCGGGGCCATCATCCTGCTGGGCATCTACCTGTGCAACAAACCCCTTGCACAGGCCAGGGCAATGGGGATTTGATAAGAGTACGGACAAACGCAGTTACGCTGTGTAGAATCGATTTACGCATACAAGAATATGGACTTGCGCTCACGCAAGCCTCGGCCGTCAGAGACTGATGTAACCATGAAGCTACTCGGCTCCCCCCTCATCTTTGGTGACTTCCTCGCCCGCAGTGTGCGAGGCCTTTCCTGCGCGCCGCCCTCCGACCTCATCCTTGCTCGCAAATAACCAATTGCTACCCACAAGAATGATGAGGCGCCGGCCATGACCGACCACTATGAAAACCCAATGGGCCTGATGGGCTTTGAATTTATCGAATTCGCATCGCCGACCCCGGGCACCCTGGAGCCGATCTTCGAGATCATGGGCTTCACCAAAGTCGCGAATCACCGCTCCAAGAACGTCCAGCTGTTCCGCCAGGGCGAGATCAACCTGATCCTCAACAACGAGCCCAACAGCATCGCCTCCTACTTCGCCGCCGAGCATGGCCCGTCGGTGTGCGGCATGGCGTTCCGCGTCAAGGACTCGCAAAAAGCCTACAACCGCGCCCTGGAGCTGGGTGCCCAGCCCATCCATATCGAAACCGGCCCGATGGAGCTGAACCTGCCGGCCATCAAGGGCATCGGCGGCGCGCCGCTGTACCTGATCGACCGTTTTGGTGAGGGCAGCTCGATCTATGACATCGACTTCGTCTACCTCGACGGCGTCGAGCGCAACCCCCAAGGTGCCGGCCTCAAGGTCATCGACCACCTGACCCACAACGTCTATCGCGGGCGCATGGCCTACTGGGCCGGCTTCTACGAGAAACTGTTCAACTTCCGTGAAGCGCGCTACTTCGATATCAAGGGCGAATACACCGGCCTGACCTCCAAGGCCATGAGCGCCCCGGACGGCATGATCCGCATCCCGCTGAACGAAGAGTCGTCCAAGGGCGCCGGGCAGATCGAAGAGTTCCTGATGCAGTTCAATGGCGAGGGCATCCAGCACGTGGCGTTCCTCACCGACGACCTGGTCAAGACCTGGGACGCACTCAAGAAGATCGGCATGCGCTTCATGACCGCACCGCCGGACACCTACTACGAAATGCTCGAAGGTCGCCTGCCGAACCACGGCGAACCGGTGGATCAACTGCAGGCGCGGGGCATCCTGCTGGACGGCTCGTCCATCGAAGGCGACAAGCGCCTGTTGCTGCAGATCTTCTCGGAAACCCTGATGGGCCCGGTGTTCTTCGAGTTCATCCAGCGCAAGGGCGATGACGGGTTTGGCGAGGGCAACTTCAAGGCGCTGTTCGAGTCGATCGAGCGCGATCAGGTTCGCCGAGGCGTGTTGACCGCCGACTGATCCATGTGGGGCCTGGCAGGCTGCCCAGGTGCTTGACGAACATGCTCCGTATCCCAAGGTACGGAGCATTTTTTTTGCCTGCCCATTCAGAACCAGCTTGAAACAAACGCCTTTTCCAGGCCTGGGAACCCGATTGATCGCGATTTCCACACATGGGGGGCGCAAGAGCTGATGTTCTCCTGTGTCGCAACCGTGCATTCCGCGAACCCAACTTTAAGGAAAGACTGACTATGACAAAACAAACTCTGGCGGCTGCAGTGCTGGCCTTTTGCGGCTTTGCCGCCAGCTCCGCTTATGCGGCAGACGGTACCATCACCATCACAGGCTCGGTCAGTGGCACCACCTGCACCATCAGTGGCGGTACCGGGGCCTCGCCAGGTTCGGGCGCCAACTTCCCGGTAGTGCTTGACCGAGTGCAAACCTCGGCCCTCAAGGCCGCAGGCGATACGGCCGGCGCCAAGCGCTACTTTGTCTATGTTGGCGGCTCGGGTGGGTGCCCGGACGGTACCAAGGTCGCCGTACGTTATGAGCCGACCAGCCCTGGCATCAACCCGGCAACCGGCAACTTGCGTAACACGGCCACGGCAACGCCGGCCTCGCGGGTGGAGGTACAAATCCTCGATGGTGCGACCTCCACGCCAATGGACTTGCGCACCGGCAACAACTCGACCGTTGCCACCGTTACCAATGGCCTGGCGACCTTGCCGTTCTACGCACGCTATATCGCCAACGGTGGCGCGGCGGGCGCGGGTAATGTCACCAGCAGTGTGCAGTACTCGGTCACCTTTCCTTGATGCAGCCACGCAGATGACCATCGCCTGAGATCCTCGCTCGACCCGGCGGTCGGGCGCAGGACAACTGTTATCAAGGATTACCCGATGCAGGATTTACTGATGATCTTAAGTCGTCGAGCGATGTGCGTGGCGATGAGCCTGTCCTTGGGGATGGCCTCGCACATGGCGCACGCGGGCGTGGTTATCGACGGTACGCGACAGATTTACCCCGAGCAGCGACGCGAGGTCACCCTACGAGTGACCAATGATGACAAACATGCACCCCGCCTGGTCCAGGCATGGCTGGACGCCGGTGACCCAGAGGCAGCGCCGTCGCTGAGCGATGTGCCTTTCGTCCTGTCTCCGCCGGTATTTCGCCTGGACTCAGGCAAAAGCCAGTCCATGCGCCTGTCCTACACCAAGGCACCGCTGCCTGCGGATAGAGAGTCGCTGTTCTGGTTGAATGTACTTGAGGTCCCTGGTGCGACCAGTGAGTTTGATCCCACGCTTGAAGACGACCAGCGGAACCACTTCAAGTTCGCGTTCCGTATCCGCACCAAAGTGTTTTTTCGTCCGGCGCAATTATCCGGAACACCCGAGGAGGCGCCCGGGCTGTTGCGCTGGTCCCTGGCGCGGGTCGCCCAGGGCAACGAGATACAGGTGCATAACCCATCGGCGTATCACGTCACCTTCAACGACATTGCCCTGCTCATGGGCGCTGATCCCGACGCGAAAAAACTGATCCTGCCGGAAGGAATGGTGGAACCAGGAGGCACATTGAAGGTACCGGTGCCGAAAGCCGCGAAGGCAATACCTGCTGATGCGCGGGTGAGTTTCACCTACATCAACGATTTCGGTGGCTTTTCATCGGTGCAGCCTGCTGTGTTGCACCGCTGAACGCGTCCCCGGAACGTTGACGATGGCAAGCAAACGTACATTTCCCAGCGGCCACTGAAGTCATAACTATGCCTAGTCACATCCAGGTAAGGGTGCATCGTTGCGCCCCGATTTTGCCATTCCAGCCTCGCACGATGATGTTGGGTGGTTTGATGAGTGCGGCCGTGATGGCAAGCGATGCCGCGCTTGCGTCTGAGTTGAGCTTTGATCTGAACGCATTCTCCAGTGGCCTGGCGTCGTCGGTCGACACGTCACGGTTCAACACCGGCAACCCGATGAGCCCCGGCCTGTACCGCGTAGATATCGTGGTCAACGGCCAGGCATTGGGCCGCAGGGAGGTGGAGTTCGTCGCAGCCCAGGCAAAGGCCGGTGCGCAGCCGTGCTTGAGTCGCGAAGTGTTGGAAAAGATCGGTATCGCGATGGATAAAGTCGATACCGAGGCCCATGGGCGCGAGGTCGGCAACCCTGCCGCAGCCGGCCAGTATTGCGGCGACCTGGGGCAGTGGATTCCGATGGCGTCCAGCACTTTCGACCCGGGTGCGCTCGAGTTGGCCGCCAGCGTGCCGCAGGCCTATATGAAGCGCTCCATGCGTGGCTACATTGACCCCGAGTCGCTGGATGAGGGGATTGCCGCAGGGTTACTCAATTACAACTTCAGCACCAGCGCAGTCACCGCCGGTGAAGGTGACGGTCGTACTTACCTGGGCCTCAATGCGGGGATCAATCTGGGCGCCTGGCGCTTGCGGCACCAGGGCGCCCAGGCCTGGAGCAATCGCACAGGCTTCGAGACTTATCAGAACACGTCCACGTATGTGCAGCGCAGTATCATCCCCTGGCAGTCACAACTGACCCTGGGAGACACCTTCAGCAACGGACAGATCGTCGACGGGGTCCGCCTGCGGGGCGTGACCCTGGCCACCGATGACCGCATGCGCCCGCAGACGCAGCAAGGCTATGCACCGCAGGTACGGGGTGTCGCCGACAGTAATGCAACGGTCACGGTCAGCCAGAACGGCTACACCATTTATGAGACCACGGTGGCGCCTGGCCCCTTTGTCATCAGTGACCTGCATGCCACCGGTTACGGCGGTGATTTGATCGTCAGCGTGACCGAAGTCGACGGGCGTCGGAACACCTTCGTCGTGCCGTACTCAGTGGCCCCGCAACTGCTGCGGGCCGACACGACAAAATACAGCGCCACCCTGGGTGAGGTGCAGCAAAAGGGCATCGATGCCAAGGGGGCGAGCGTCTTTCAAGGCACTCTGCAACACGGCTTGACCGATGACCTGACGGTGTATGGCGGCGGCAGTCTTTCCAAAGGCTATGAGCAGGGAAAGGTCGGTGTTGCGTTGAATACGCCCGTCGGCGCGTTTTCGCTGGACACCGCCACCTCACGTACCGCGGTGCCTGACCATGGACGCCTGACCGGGCAAAGCCTCGGGCTTGGCTACAACAAAAGCCTGCCGGCATCGGGTACGCATTTTGCGCTGGGCGCGTATCGATTCTCCACAGAGGGATACCTGAACCTTCCGGATGCCCTGAATGTGCGTGAGATCGCGAGCCGCTCCGGTGATGTCAACGGCTATGCCCGGCAAAAAAGCCGGCTCGACCTGACCATCAGCCAGCAACTGGGCATCGGCACCTTGAGCCTGTACGGCAGCTCTGTCGACTATTGGGGCGGTGAGGAGGGGCGCCAGGTTTCATTCACCGCCAGCTACGGCTCGACCTGGAACAAGCTCAACTGGAACCTTTCGGCGCAACGTTCCAGGATCCAGGACACGCGGCAACTGACCCAAAGCGAGCTCAGTGACGATGTGTTCTTCGGGCGTATCGGCCAACCTGGGCGCATCGATAACCGCTACATGCTCACACTGTCGATGCCCCTGGGGAGCGAGTCGAGGTCGCCGACGATCAATACTTCGCTGTCCCGGGATACCGGCGATACACGGGGCAGCCAGCAGCAGGTGGGCATCAACGGCTTCCTGGGCGAGAACGCCGAGGTCAACTACGGTGTTTCCGCCCACCGTGCGACCAGTGAAGGCACACGCTCCAGCCAGTTCAACACCTATGCGGGTTATCGCACCGATGCCACCCACCTGCGCGCCGGATATGGCCAGAGCCGCGATAGCTCGCAGCTTTCGTTCGGCGCCGACGGCGGGGTAGTCGTGCACGCCGACGGTGTGGCGTTCTCGCAAAGCCTGGGCGAAGCCTCGGCGCTGGTCCATGTGCCGGGAGCCGAAGGCGCCCGGCTTGGCGGCGGCGGCGGTACACGGGTCAACAGCAAGGGATACGCCGTCGTGCCCAATCTGACGGCGTTCCAGAACAATACGGTGGAGATCGATCCGGAAGGCATGTCGCTGGATGTGGAGCTTCAGGAATCGACCCGCAACGTCGTACCGACCTCGGGTGCGGTATCGCTGGTCAAGTTCGACACGGTCAACGGCCGGGCAGTGGTGGTCAAGGGCGTTCGCGAGAATGGCAGCCCGCTGCCATTTGCCGCACAGGTATTCGATGGGCAAGGGCGTGAGGTCGGTGTGGTGGGGCAGGCCAGTAAAGCCTTCGTCCGGGACATCCCGCAGGAAGGCCGCCTGACCGTCAAGTGGGGCAGCAAAATCGCCGAGCAGTGCGATATCCACTATCACATGCCGCCGGCGACCGCCGGCCAGCGACAGGTCACTACCGACTTCATGCAAGGGGTATGCGTGGCGAGCCAGGCTCGCCAGGTGGCAGGCCAGCCATGAGCGAGCGCCGATTCATGATTGATGCGATGCATGACTTATCCGATATGACAGAGGTGTTGTTTTCATGACTAGGTTTTCGCTTGTCAGCGTGGTGCTGGGAGGATGGATGGTGGCGCTGGAAGCTCAAGCGATCATCTGCGCCCCCGGCCCGTCGGTGAATATTACTATTCCCCCGATCACCGTTGCGGCCGGGCAACAGGTAGGGCAAGTGATAGGGGCCGCCAGCGGCTATCGCTTTGACAGCCCTCCAGCATCTGCGCTTCGGTGTACCCAACGCATTGCTTTTGGGGCGCAGGCCAGGTTGGCGCTGGTCAATAGCTCGCCGACGGGCCAGACATTTTCCGCCAACGGGCTTTCAATGCCGGTGCACGCCACCAATGTGCCTGGGGTCGGGTTTGCCATGATGGCGAGGGACCCGAACCGGCCGTTCGCAGCCATCAACACCGCAGGTGTCACACTGATTGTTGGAGATAACAGGGCAAGGCCCATCGTCCTCGGGCTTGATACCCGTATCTATTTTGTAGCCACGGGCCCCATCACCGGCGGCACGATCGCCGCCAGGAACCTTGCAAGGTATACGATCACCGGCACGCCCATCAGCGGCGCCGGTTATTACGCGGTGAACTTCTCCAATATCACGATCAATGCGCCCCGCAAACCCACCTGCAGCGTCACCACGCCTTCGGTCGCAATGCCCATGCCAGCCGTGGCTGCACGCGACTTTCGCGGGGTGGGCAGCTTCGCCGGCAGCGTGACCCGCAACATCACACTGTCATGTGCGGGCGGCACCAGCGGCGCTACGCGTGACGTATTTATAACGGTGACAGACCAGACCACGCCGGCCAATCGCAGCGATGTGTTGTCCCTGACCCCGACCTCCGTGGCCAGCGGCGTCGCACTGCAATTGCTGCGGGGGAGCACACTGGTGCGTTACGGCGCCGACTCTACGACCATCGGCAACCCGAACCAGTGGCTGGTCGGCACAACCGGCAATGCAACCGTGCAGATTCCTTTGACTGCACGTTATATCCAGACGGGCTCATCGATCCGGCCCGGCAGCGCGAACGGGTTGGCGTCCTTCACAATGAGCTACCGATGAGCATCGCGCTGTGGAGCAGGGGCCTTGGCGTACTGATGAGCTTGCAGGTGATCGTCGCGCAGGGTGAAATCGTGATTGACCGCACACGTGTCATCTATCCGGGCGCCGCGCGCGCGGTGGTGATCAACCTGCACAATGAGGCTGACAGTCCGCGCCTGGTGCAGGCGTGGATCGATGACGGCGATGCGGCGGCGGCGCCCGAAAACAGTGATGTGCCGTTCACGATTACGCCACCCATCGTTCGCATGAATGCAAGCACCGGACGCGCCTTGCGGATCATGCATTATCAAACGCCGAAGCCGATGGCTGGCCGGGAGTCGGTGTACTGGCTGAACGTGCTGGCAATCAGGCCGAGCGTTGAGGCCTCGGCTGAAACCAACGTCCTGCAATTTGCCTTTCGTACGCGGATCAAGCTTTTCCTCCGGCCCGCCGAACTGCCGGGGCAGGTGCAGGACGCGGCTCATGCGCTGCAATGGTCCGTAAGCGGTGGAGGCGAGGCGGGGTTGGAGGTGCTTAACCCCACGCCCTATCACGTGACCTTGTCCGGGGTGGTACTGACACTCCGCGCAGTGGAGCATCGCAGCGAAGATCCGCCGATGGTCGCGCCCTATGGGACTGCACGGATTGCGATGCCCGGGCTGCCTCACGAGGGCCTGACCGGTACGCAAGTACAGTTCACCACCCTGGACGATGAGGGTGCCATTCAGCACCATCAGGCGCTGTTGCGGCCTGTCGCCTGTTCGTCGCTCAAGCCCTGCGCTGACGCACCAGGTGCTTGACCCCTTCGAACACCAGGACCATGACCGCGATCCAGATCGGGATGTAGGTCAACCATTCGCCGGCCTTGATGCCTTCACCCAGCAGCAGCGCCACCACCAGCAACAGCACCGGCTCGACATAACTGAGCAGTCCGAACAGGCTGAACGCCAGCAGGCGGCTGGCGATGATATAGCTCACGAGCGCCGAGGCGCTGATCAGGCCCAGCATCGGGATCAACCCGTACAGCTTGGGGTGGGCATCCATCACCGCAAAGCCCTGTTCGCCGCTTTGCACAAACCACCAGGCCACCGGCAGCATGAGCGCCATGTCCAGCCACAGTCCGCCCAGGTGGTCGGTCTTGAGGTATCTGCGCGCAATGAAATACAGCGGGTAACCGATGATCACCACCAGCGTCGCCCAGGAGAACCCGCCGGCCTGGAACAACTCGTTGAGTACCCCGAGGCCGGCAAAAAACACCGCGATCTTTTGCAGGTAGGACAACTGTTCGCCCCATACCAGGCGCCCGGTCAGCACCATGGTCAGCGGCAGCAGGAAGTAACCCACCGATACATCCAGGCTGCGCCCGTTCAGCGGCGCCCACATGAACAACCACAACTGCACGCCCAGCAACGCCGACGACAACACCACACCGCCGATCAGCCGAGGCTTGGCCGCCAGCACTCGCAGCAATTCCCAGACCCGCCGCCATTCGCCGCTGACGATCATGAACACCGTCATGCACGGTACGGTCAGCAACATGCGCCAGCCGAAAATTTCCAGGCCGCTCAATGGCGTCAGCAATGACGTGAAGTAATACATCACGGCAAACAACACCGAGGCCGACACCGATAACACAACACCTTTAGACACGCTGTCCTCGCGAAAACCGATTTCAAACAAGTAGGGGAGTTTCAACAGGGGGATTATGGTGCTTTTGAAGCGGGAAGGGCGCGCTGTTTTGGGGCGTTTTCAGGAAAATGTCTCGCTGCCGCTGTCTGGGTCTGCTTGGTAGGGGCAGTCGGGGTGTTGTTGTTGTTGTGGTGGTGGTGGTGGTGGTGGTG
>NZ_JAVAJK010000011.1:0-229917 GCF_052112325.1 Pseudomonas sp. Yb2C2
ACCCCGCCCGCCGCCCCGACCCCGACCGCTCCAACCGAGCCTGCGCCGACGCCCGCTGCGTCGCCCGCGCCCCATGACCCTACATTGCCGCCGCGAGCCCCATGAGCGCTGATAAACCGGAAAACGACCAGCATATGCCGCTGGTCTCGCACCTGACCGAGCTGCGGACCCGCCTGCTGCGTTGCGTGGCCGCGATCTTCGTGATCTTTGCCGGGCTGTTCGCCTTTACCCAGCAGATCTACACCTTCGTCTCCACGCCACTGCGCCAGTACCTGCCGGCCGGCGCGACGATGATTGCCACCGATGTGTCATCGCCCTTCCTGACGCCGTTGAAGCTGACGATGATGGTCTCGCTGTTCCTGGCGATCCCGGTGATCCTGCACCAGATCTGGGGCTTTATCGCACCGGGCCTGTACAAGCATGAGAAGCGCATCGCCGTGCCCTTGCTGGTATCGAGCATCCTGCTGTTCTACACCGGCATGGCCTTCGCCTACTTCCTGGTGTTCCCGTTGATCTTCAAGTTCTTCGCCGCCGCCACCCCGGCCGGCGTGGAGATGATGACCGACATCACCAGCTACCTTGACTTCGTCATGACGCTGTTCTTCGCCTTTGGCGTCGCCTTCGAAATCCCGGTGGCCGTGGTGTTGCTGGTGTGGATCGGCGTGGTCAACGTGCAGTACCTGAAGAAGATCCGCCCGTACGTGATCATCGGCTGCTTCGTGGTCGGTATGATCCTCACGCCGCCGGACATCTTCTCCCAGACCCTGCTGGCCGTGCCGATGTGGATGCTGTTCGAGATCGGCATCCTGTTCAGCGGCCTGATCAGCAAGCGTGGCGATCACCCGGATGACCAACCCGCCGACGACGACCAGCCGCCAGCGACCCAGCCGTGAACCTGCTGCTGCTGTTCGATGCCGACTTTATCGCGGCCGACCGGGTGATCCTGCGTGATCGGCGCCTGGTGCATATGCAGGAAGTCCACCGTGCCGCCGTAGGCGACAGCCTGCGGGTCGGGCGCCTTGGCGGGTTGATGGGCAACGCGCAATTGCTGCGCCTGGAAGCCCGCGAAGCCGAACTGCAAGTGAGCTTCGACCAACCACCGCCGGTCAAACTGCCCCTGACCCTGCTGCTGGCCCTGCCACGTCCGAAGATGCTGCGCCGGGTCCTGCAAACCGTGGCGGCCATGGGCGTGCCGAAAGTGGTGCTGGTCAACAGCTACCGGGTGGAAAAAAGCTTCTGGCAGACCCCCTTCCTGGAGCCCGAGGCCATTCGCGAACAACTGATCCTCGGCCTGGAACAGGCGCGGGACACGGTACTGCCGCAAATCGTTATCGAAAAGCGCTTCAAGCCCTTCGTCGAAGACCGCCTGCCGGCCATGACCGCAGGCACCCTTGGCCTGATTGGCCATCCAGGCGACTACCCAGCCTGCCCCCGTGGGCTGGATGAACCGGTCACCCTGGCCATAGGCCCGGAAGGTGGCTGGATTCCCTACGAAGTGGATTTACTGACCAAGGCCGGCTTGCAGCCAGTGCAATTGGGTGCGCGCATCCTACGCGTCGAAACGGCCGTCACCGCCCTGCTCGCCCGCCTTTTCTAACCACACCGCATAACCCTGTGGGAGGGGGCTTGCTCCCCCCCACAGGGGACAGCGTCGCTACAGAATTCCGTATGCAAGCCGATAACCCGTGAATAAGTCCAAGCTTTGTTCCAGGGGAGTTCGCAGCATGTATCGTTGGTTAGCCGAAAAACTGGGAAATGTCAGCGTCAAAACCAAGCTGGCGGTGGGCTTTGGCCTGGTATTGCTGTTGACACTGATGATCACCTTCACCGGCTGGAGCGGCCTGGGCGACGTGATCAGCCGTGGTGACAAGCTGGGTTACATCTCCAGCCTCAACGGCTTGACCAAAGACCTGCGCCTGGCACGCCTTGACTACGAGATGCGCCGTGGCGAACAAGGCCCGACCGCCGTCAGCGAGCTGCTGAACAAGCTGGACACTGGCCTGAAGACCGCACGCAGCCTGATCGAACAACCCACGGATGCCGCCCTGGTCGATGAGCAATTGGCCGCCGTGGACCAGTACAAGCGCGCGTTCAACGATATGGTGCAGGCAGGCACCAACCGCGAAAATGCCCGCAGCAAGCTGGGCGATACCGCCGATAATGCGGTACTCAAGGTCAGCGAAGTGGAGAAATCCCTGCTGCAAGGCGACAGTGTCACGCTGTTCAACAGCGTGGTGGACCTGAGCAAACTGATCCAGCAAGCGCGCTTCCAAGTACGGGGCTACACCTACAGCGGCAAGGTCGAGGCCGAGCAGCCCGCGCTGGATGCCATCGACAACGCGCTGAAAAAAATCACCAGCCTCACCAGCCAAATACCTGATCAGTATTCAGCCAACCTGCAACAGGCCAGCGTCTCACTGCAAGCCTACCGCGCCGCCGTCAGCCAATACCGCGACTCTCAAGTGGCCAGCGCAGCGGCACTCAAGACCATGTCTGCCCAGGGCGATATCCTGCTGGGCCACAGTGACAAACTGACGGTTTCCCAGACCGCGGTACGCGATGCGGATGCCGCGCAAGCCAAATACTTGCTGCTAATGGCCACCGTGCTGGCGCTGATCTTCGGCCTGGTTGCCGCCTGGGCCATCACCCGCCAGATCATCCTCCCCCTGAACCAGACCCTGCAGGTCGCCGAGCGTGTCGCGTCGGGCGACCTGAGCCACAACCTCACCTCCTTGCGCCAGGATGAGCTGGGCCAATTGCAACGCGCCATGCAAAGCATGACCATGGGCCTGCGCGAGTTGATCGGCGGCATCAGTGAAGGGGTCACCCAGATCGCCAGCGCTGCCGAGCAACTGTCGGCCGTGACCGAACAGACCAGCGCCGGGGTCAACAGCCAGAAAGTCGAGACCGACCAGGTGGCCACCGCCATGAATGAAATGGCCGCTACCGTGCAGGAAGTGGCGCGCAATGCCGAGGAAGCCTCGGAAGCCGCGCTGGCCGCCGACCAGCAGGCCCGTGAAGGCGACAAAGTGGTCGGCGAAGCGATCGCCCAGATCGAACGCCTCGCCACTGAAGTCGGCAACTCCACGGTCGCCATGGCCGATCTGAAGCGCGAAAGCGACAAGATCGGCAGCGTGCTCGATGTGATCAAGTCCGTGGCCCAGCAAACCAACCTGCTGGCCCTCAACGCAGCCATTGAAGCGGCACGGGCCGGTGAGGCCGGACGCGGTTTCGCGGTGGTGGCCGATGAAGTACGCAGCCTGGCCCAGCGCACCCAGAAGTCCACCGAAGAGATCGAAGAGCTGATCGTCGGCCTGCAAAGCGGCACCCAGCAGGTGGCGAACATCATGGACAACAGCCGTGGCCTCACCGACAGCAGTGTCGAGTTGACGCGCCGCGCCGGCAGCGCCTTGGAGAACATCACACGTACGGTCTCGACCATCCAGGCGATGAACTCCCAGATCGCCACCGCCGCCGAGCAGCAAAGCGCCGTGGCGGAAGAGATCAATCGCAGTGTGTTGAACGTGCGTGATATCTCCGAGCAGACGGCTTCGGCCAGTGAAGAGACTGCCGCATCGAGTACCGAACTGGCGCGCCTGGGCACCCATCTCCAGGCGCTGGTCGGCCGCTTCCGGGTCTGACCCCTTCCCCGCGTGGCGACCCGCCCTGGGTCGCCGCCTGCAATCTGTGAAATTTCCTACGCGTTTATCAGCCCCACCTCTGCGCCGAGAGAACTAGCGTTCAATTCAGCTCAATGTGCCTGCGCATGTTGAGAACGCCCACTGTTCACTTGTCGGAGGTTGATCATGCTTCGTCGAATGACTTACCTGTTGGGTGACGCCAGTGTCACTCTCAAACTGGCCCTGGGCTTCTCCCTGGTCCTGGCATTGAGCCTTGTGATTGCCGTGACTGGCTGGCAGGCGCTGGCCGCGTCCCTTTACCGCTCGCAAACCCTGACCGTGCTCGCGCAACTGGCCGTGACGGGTGAAGAACTGCGGGCCGACAGAATCGTCTACCGAACCCTGGACGATACCAACAGCCTCAACAAATTGAGCGTGAGCATAGAAAAAATAGACGGGCTCCTGAGCGAGCTTTCCAACCGGCTCAAAGTCCCCAAATCCATTCAATACCTGCAGGAGATGACCCGCCTCTCCGCAACGTTCAAAACCACGCTCAAGGAGGTGCCTGCCCTGGTCGAGAAACGTGAGAGTGCCCGTGAACAACTGAAGCAGAGCTCCGTACGCACCGGTGACGTGCTGGCACAACTGGCCAGCGACTTACCCGACCAGGAGGATGAAAAAGCCCTCGATGCCATCGAAAACCTGCGCCAGGCCATAGAGCAGGCGGAGGATCGCGCCCAAACCCCTGCCTGGGCCGCCAGCTCGCTGGATGCCTACGCCCAGGCCGTCAGCGACGCCGAGCGTAACCTCGAACTCGCCCAGGCTGGCGTAGCAAAATTGCCGGTCGACAGCGGCGCCCTGAAAAATACCGTGCTCAGTATCCGCACCCACCTCACACGCCTCAAGGACACGCAACTCACAACCGAAGGCGCGCAAAATCAATTGGAACAGCAGCTGGACCAACTGCTCGCCCAGAGCGATCTCTTGAGCCAGGACCAAACTCAACGACGCGAACGCGAAGCCGAACAAGCCCGCACCCAAACCCTTGGTACGACCGCTGCAGCCTTGCTCCTCGGAGCCCTGGCGGCCTGGCTGATTGCCGGGCAAATCGTGAAACCGCTGCGCAAAGCGCTGTCCGCCGCCAATCGCATTGCGCAAGGCGACCTGAGCCATGACGTGCAATCCCGACGGCGTGACGAGTTGGGTCAACTGCAACGCAGCATGAGCCAAATGACGCTGAACCTGCGGGGGCTGATTGGCAACATCAGCGACAACGCGCGGCAAATTGCCAGCGCCGCCGAGGAGCTCTCCACCGTGACCGAACAAACTCGCGCAGGGGTGAATAATCAGCGCGATGAAACCGAGCAGGTCGCCGCCGCCATGAACCAGATGCTCGCCACCGCCCAGGAGGTTGCGCGCCACGCCGAGCAGGCGTCCCTCGCCGCCGGACAGGCCAATCAACAGACTGAGCTGGGCGATCAGGTGGTGACGGATGTCGTGGCGCAAATCGAGCACCTTGCCCATGAAATGGCGCGCGCAGGCCAGGCCATGATTGGGCTGCAACGGGAAAGCCAGAAAATCAGCAGCGTGCTGGATGTGATCAAGTCCGTGTCACAGCAGACCAACCTGCTGGCGCTCAACGCTGCGATAGAAGCCGCACGGGCCGGCGAGGCCGGTCAAGGCTTCGCGGTGGTCGCCGATGAGGTGCGCGGTCTCGCCCAACGGACCCAGCAGTCCGCCGAGGAAATCGAAGAGCTGATTGGCGGCCTGCACAGCGGAACCCAACAAGTGGCCGACATCATGGATTACAGCCGCACCCTGACCGACAACAGCGTCGGCCTGGCCCGCAACGCCGGGGACTCCCTGACGGAGATAGCCCGCACGGTGTCGGTCATCCAGGAAATGAACCCGCAGATCGCCGCTGCCGCCGAGGAGCAAAGTGCGGTGGCCGAAGAGATCAATCGCAGCGTATTGAAAGTACGCGACGCCTCGGAGCAAACCGCCGCCGCCAGTGAACAGACGGCAGCGGCCAGTATCGAACTGGCGCGGCTGGGAACGGATTTGCAGCAATGCGTGGGGCGGTTCAAGGTATGAACGCCCCGCGCCCTATAGCACCTGGCGCAGGAACGCCTGGGCACGCGGGTCTTTGGGCGCCGCGAAGAACTCGGCCGGGGCCGCATCTTCCAGCAACTTGCCATGATCGAAGAACAGCACCCGGTCCGCCACTTCACGGGCAAAACCCATTTCGTGAGTGACGCAGACCATGGTCATGCCTTCCAGGGCCAGGGTCTTCATCACGTCCAGCACCTCGCCGACCATTTCCGGGTCGAGGGCCGAGGTGGGCTCGTCGAACAGCATCACCTTGGGCTCCATCGCCAACGCCCGGGCAATCGCCACGCGCTGTTGCTGGCCACCGGAAAGCCGCGACGGGAACTCGTTGGCTTTCTGCGCAATGCCGACCTTTTCCAGCAGCGCCAGGGCCTTGGCTTCGCGCTCTTTCTTACCGCGCTTGCGCACGACTTTTTGCGCCAGGCACAGGTTTTCCAGCACGGTCATGTGGGGGAACAGGTTGAAGTGCTGGAACACCATGCCGACTTCACGGCGATAGGCATTCACATCGGTTTTCGGGTCGGCCAGTTGCAGGCCATCGATGCTCACCGAGCCGGAATCGAACTCTTCCAGGCCATTGAGGCAACGCAGGAACGTGGACTTGCCGGAGCCGGACGGGCCGATCACCACCAACACTTCGCCCTTGGCCACCTGGGTGGTCACATGGTCCACCGCGCGCACCACATGCCCGCGGGTATCGAAGACTTTTACCAGATCGCGGACTTCAATCACTTTGGGCGAGCCTCCGCTCAAGCCGGCTGGCCATTTTCGACAGCGGCAGGTTGATCAGCAGGTACAACCCTGCGACGCAGAACAGGATTTCAAACGGCGAGAACGAGGTGGTGATCACTTCGCGACCGCTTTTGAGCAGCTCGGTAATCGCGATCACCGAGACCAGCGAGGTGTCTTTCACCAGGCTGATAAATTGCCCGGCCAGCGGCGGCAACACGCGCTTGAAGGCCTGCGGCAGCACCACATGACGCATCGACTGGCTGGCGCTCAGGCCCAGGGAGCGAGCCGCCTCGTTCTGGCCACGGGTGATGGACTGCACCCCCGCGCGGACGATTTCCGCCACATAGGCGCCGGTGAACAACGACAGGGCGGCGATCCCGGCGAATTCCCGGGACAGGTTGAGCACCGTGCCGATAAAAAAGTAGAAAATGAAGATCTGCACCAACAGTGGCGTACCACGCACCAGCTCGACGTAGATCGTCGACAGATCGCGCAGGGTCGGGTTATTGGACAGTCGGCACAACCCGGTTGCAAGACCGATCGCCAGGCCGAGAATCCCGGATACCACCGACAGCCACAACGTGGTCCACAGCCCCCACATCAAGGGGCCCAACGCCCAATGGCGGTTAACCCCGATGACATCGCCTTCGGCCACATCATCGCCGCGCGCCACTTGCAGGCTGTTGTCGGCCACGCTCACGCGTTGTTCGACGCCGGCATCGTTGCGCAGGGTGACTTCGGCCACATCGCCCTTGCGGACCAGCTCCACGACAGTGGAGATGTCCGCAGCGCGCTGGGACTCTTCGGCCTGGTAGGCGAAGTATTGCGGGACCCGGTTCCAGCGCCATTCGTAGGACATCAGCGAGGTAGCGTAGTACAAGGCGCCAGCCAGGCCGACCAGCACGACGACGGTCAGCAGGTGCCAGGGCCATTGGGCTTTTTTCTGTTTCATCTACTCAGCATCCAAAAAATTCGAGGCCCGCACACTTGAGGTGGCAAGCCCGCTCCCCACATCAAGCCCTCTCGCAACAGAAAACAGTCCCGCTTTATTCCATGTCCTTGAGCCACTCGGAGCTCTTGAACCACTTGTCATGGATGCGATCGTAGGTGCCGTCGTTCTTGATCTGGTGCAGGAAATTGTTGATGAAGTTGATGCTGTCGTAGTCACCCTTCTTCAGGCCGAACGCCAGGGGTTCAAAGGTGAAGGGTTCTTCGAGGAACACCAGCTTGCCGTTACCGACTTTTTTCTCGGCGACCACGTTGTATGGCGCGTCATACACGAAGGCATCGGCCTTGCCGTTGACCACGTCCAGCACACCTTCCTGCTCGTTGTCATAGCCGTGGTACTTGGCCTTGGAGATCAGCTTCTTGGCGACCATCTCACCGGTGGTGCCGAGCTTGGAGGTCAGGCGGTACTTCTCGTCGTTCAGGTCTTTGTAGGACTTGATGGTGCCTTCCAGCTCCTTGCGGATCAGCAGGGTCTGGCCAACCACAATGAAGGGTTCGCTGAAGTTCAGGCGCAGGTTGCGTTCCTGAGTCAGGGTCATGCCGCTGCCGATCATGTCGAACTTGCCGGTGAGGAACGCCGGGATGATGCCGTCATAGCCGGTGGACACCAGCTCCAGCTTGACACCCATGGACTTGGCCATGGCCTTGAGGATATCGACCTCGAACCCAATGATTTCGCCGCGTTTGTCGGTCATTTCGAACGGCATGTAGGTCGGGTCCATGCCGACTTTCAGCGTGCCGCGCTTGACCGCATCATCGATGGCACCGGCCTGGGCGGCATTGGCCGCAACCAGCGCGGCGACGCCGAGCAGCAGCATCGAAAGATACTTTTTCATCATCAAGTCCCCTGAACGATTCTTATACGGTCGGCGCGCAAAAGGGCTGCACCAATTCGGGGTGCGATCCTAACCCACTCATTGCCTGTCACAAAGGTTTCACGGGTATTTGTTATCTGCGTATGTCGGAAAAGTCCCACAACAACGCAGCCAGCTGCTGGGATAGACGCTTGCGTTGGTAGCGCTGGCAACGGATTGATGTGTAAGAAGTTATGACTTCCAGTCGACCTCTACCAGCCAGTCCATGTCCTTGAACCACTTGTCGTGCAAGCGATCGTAGGTCCCGTCCTGGGCGACTTGATTGAGGAAATGGTTGATCCAGTTGAGGCTGTCAAAATCGCCTTTCTTCACGCCAAACGCCAAGGGTTCAAAGGTGAACGGCTGTTCAAGCGCCAGCAGCTCGCGGTTTTCCGGCAAGCTCAGGGCGATCAGGTTGTAGGGCGCATCGTAAATAAAGGCATCGGCGGCACCGTTCACCACTTGGCGCACAGCTTCCCGGGGCGTTGCAAAACTGCTCAAGCGCGCCGCCCCCAGGAAGCGTTGCGCCGCCGCCTCGCCAGTGGTGCCCTGGACGGTGGTGACACGGTAAGTGGCGTCGTCCAGGTCTTCGACACTGGCGACCTTGTCCTTCAGGCTGGGGTGCAGCAACACGGTTTGCCCTACCACGATAAAGGAGTCGCTGAAATTCAGCTTCAGGTTGCGCTCCTGGGTGACGGTCATGCCGCTGCCGATCAGGTCGAACTTTTTCGCCTGTAGCCCAGGCAGCAACTCGGTATAGGGCACGCTGACCAATTCAAGCTCAACGCCCAGGGCCTGGCTCATCACCTTGAGCAGGTCGATTTCAAAGCCAACGATACGGCCCTCTTTATCGGTCATTTCAAAGGGGACATAGGTGGGCGTAGTACCCACTTTCAACACACCACGCCGAACCGCATCGTCGATGGCACCGGCCTGCACCAGACCAGCGTGAATCAATGCAATAACGCCGATCAGCAATGCCGAACAATACCTTTTGATCATGAATCCCCCTGTGACCGAGTCAAATTTGGGGGGCGATCCTACCCCACTCGCGGGCACGCAAATACGCCTCGGACAAGGGACTTTTGTTTCGAAATAACAAGGAGTTAGAGCGATAGAGAAACGCTGTAGGACCAGCGCTTCGAACGCCCCCGAAGTGAACCCTCGGGGGCGCCTGAATCAGGCCGGTTGGGCCTGGGACGACAGCGGTTGCAGCGGCAGTAACGGCGCGTGCGGGTCGGCCTTGATCGAATTACGCCAGGCAGCGAGCCACTCGGCATGCCCTTCGCTCCAGATCTGCTCATGCAAGCGGGCCAGGGCTACCGGGTCGCTGAGCAACGCCAGGCGTTCGCCGTTGTTGAGGCCGGCAGGGCCGACTTTCAACGCGTGGCGCACACGCTCGGCACGCAGGTACTCGATCGGCTCGGCCTGACCGTGACGCGAGGTCGCCAGGGCACAGGCCAGGGCGTTCTGCTGCGGGTCGACCACCGAGCGCACAAAGCCGTCTTTCAGCGCGTGCCAACGGTTTTCGTGGGTGTACTTGTCGGTGGACAGCAACGCTTGCGGCGGATTGTATTCCTCAGGGATCAGGAACAGGCTCTCATCGCGGGACTTCAGGCCAAGGTTGACCCGGCTGGAGATCACCGACACCGGGATCGACAGCATCAACGAACCGACGATCGGTACCAGCCACCACAGGAAGCTCGGGTTCAACCACACCACCAGCAGGGCCCAGAAGAAGCCCAGCAGGGTCTGCGTGCCGTGACGCTTGATCGCTTCGCCCCACGGGGTGGAGTCGTCGTCACGCTGCGGCGAGTTCCAGGTCGCGGCCCAGCCGAGGAACGCGGCGAGCACGAAACGGGTGTGGAAAATCATCCGCACCGGCGCCAGCAGCATGGAGAACAGCATCTCCAGCAGCATGGACATCGTCACCTTGAACTTGCCACCGAACTCCTTCGCACCTTTGGCCCAGATCAGGATGATGCTCAGCAACTTCGGCAGGAACAGCAGCACGATGGTGGTGGAGAACAGCGCCACCGCCTTGTCCGGATGCCATTGCGGCCACAGTGGGTACAACTGGCGTGGCGCCATGAAGTACTGCGGCTCCATCAGGGTGTTGACCGCCAGCAAGGCCGTCGACAGCACCAGGAACAGGAACCACAACGGCGCCGACAGGTAGGACATAACACCGGTCAGGAACACCGCGCGGTGCACCGGGTGCATGCCCTTGACCAGGAACAGGCGGAAGTTCATCAGGTTGCCGTGGCACCAGCGACGGTCACGCTTGAGTTCATCCAGCAGGTTCGGCGGCAGTTCTTCGTAGCTGCCCGGCAGGTCGTAGGCAATCCACACGCCCCAGCCGGCACGGCGCATCAGCGCCGCTTCAACGAAGTCGTGGGACAGGATGGAACCTGCGAACGCACCTTTACCCGGCAATGGCGCCAGGGCGCAGTGCTCGATAAACGGTTTCATGCGGATGATCGCGTTGTGACCCCAGTAGTGGGATTCACCCAACTGCCAGAAGTGCAGGCCGGCGGTGAACAGCGGGCCGTACACCCGGGTGGCGAATTGCTGCATGCGCGCATACAGGGTGTCCATGCCCGACGCACGCGGCGCGGTCTGGATAATCCCGGCATCCGGCGTGGCTTCCATCAGGCGCACCAGGCTGGTCAGGCATTCGCCGCTCATCACGCTGTCGGCGTCGAGAACCACCATGTACTTGTAGTCGCCGCCCCAACGACGGCAGAAGTCGTCGAGGTTGCCGCTTTTACGCTTCACGCGACGGCGACGGCGGCGATAGAAGATCTTGCCGAAGCCACCCGCCTCACGGCAGACGTCGAGCCAGGCTTGCTGCTCGGCGATGCAGATGTCGGCCTCGTTACTGTCGCTGAGCACGAAGAAGTCGAAACGATCGAGGTCACCGGTGGCGGCCACCGATTCGAACGTCGCGCGCAAACCGGCGAATACCCGCGGCACGTCTTCGTTGCAGATCGGCATGACCAGCGCGGTGCGCGCCTCTTTCGGGATCGGCTCGTCGCCGGCACTTTTACCGGAAATCCGGTATTTATCGTGGCCGGTGAGCAGTTCGAGGAAGCCCATCAATGCAGTCCAGAAACCGGCCGAGACCCAGCAGAACAAGATCCCGAACATGATAAGGATGCTGGTCTGCAGGGCGTAAGGCAGCACCTGGGTGGCGGTTTGCAGCAGGGTCTGGTTGCGGATCTCGTCGAAGTCGACCAGCGACCAGCCCTGGTACGGCATGATGCCTTTCATGTACCAGCCGGCCACAATGGTCTGGCCGAGCATCAGCACCAGCAGGATGTAACGACGAATCGAACCCACGGTACGCCAGCGGGCTGCCGGCAATACGCGCTCATCCTTCGGCGGGGTCGGCGGGTTGCTGCGGCCGGTGATCCGTCGCCAGCCGCGCACCAGGATATTGGTGCGCCACGGTTCAGGCACCACGCGGGTACGGCGGATGGGCGGCGTGGCCTTGAGGCACACGCGCCCACTGGCGTCGAGCCCGAGCATTTCGGCGTCTTGCAGCTCTTCGGCCGTGCTGAGGGTCAAGCGGCGACCCACCGACGCCTGGGCGGCGTCGACGGGTGCATCGAACGCCTTGGACGACAAGCGCTCGTGCAACTCGGTGAAGGATGTGCAGCCCGCCAACTCGGCGCGCTGCTCAGCGGTCATCGGAAGATGCGCCAGGTACTCGGAGAGAGTCTCTGGCTGGACTTGAGAATTACTCATCGGCAGGCAACTGATAGCTCCAGGTTTCGGTCAGGACTTGCTCGGTCTTGATCGGCTCCGGTGTGGCTGGGGCAGCTTCTGGCTGCTTGGCTTCCTTGTCTTTCGCGTCTTTCTTGGCCTGTTTATCATGCTGCTTGGCCAGGACCTTGTCGGCCTTCAGCACCTGGGTGGAAACATGCTCAGGCTCAGGCGGCGTGATGTCCTGGACCAGGGCTGCACGCATCTCGGTCGGCTTGCCTGCGTCCTTGATCTTCATACGCAGGGTCAGGCGCCAGCCTTTGGTGTGTTCGTTGTAGCGCACGCTGTTTTCTACCAGCTCCGCGTTGTCACTCACGCTCACCTGGCTGCGCACCGGGGCGTCCGGCAGCAGTTTCTTCAAGGACGGGCCCTCGAAGTCCACCAGGTAAGCCACGCTGCCATCCGGCTGACGGATCAGGTTGGATTGCTTCACGTCACCGGTGGAGCGCAGGGTCTGCTTGACCCAGGCGCTGTCCGGCGAATGGAACGCGGCATCATCGAGGGTCCAGTGCAGGCGGTAGGCCACTTCCAGCGGCTTGCCGACTTCCGGCAACTCGGCCGGACTCCAGAACGCAACGATGTTGTCGTTGGTTTCATCGGCAGTCGGGATCTCGACCAGGTCGACGGAGCCCTTGCCCCAGTCGCCTTCAGGCTCGATCCACGCGCTTGGACGCTTGTCGTAGTTGTCGTCGAGGTCTTCGTAGTGGCTGAAGTTGCGACCGCGTTGCAGCAGGCCGAACCCACGCGGGTTCTCCACGGTGAAGTTGCTGACCGACAGGTGTTTAGGGTTGTTCAGGGGGCGCCAGATCCACTCGCCGTTGCCGGCATGGATCGACAGGCCGCTGGAGTCATGCAACTCGCGACGGTAGTTGAGCACCTTGGACGGCTGGTTGGCGCCGAACAGGAACATGGAGGTCAACGGCGCAACGCCCAGCTTGCTGACCTTGTCACGCAGGAACATCTGGGATTTCACATCGACAACCGTGTCGGTGCCCGGACGCAGGATCAGGCGATAGGCGCCGGTCGCACGTGGGGAATCCAGCAGGGCAAAGATCACCAGGTGCTTGTCACCCGGTTTTGGACGTTCGATCCAGAACTCGGTGAAACGCGGGAATTCTTCACCCGACGGCAGCGCGGTATCGATCGCCATGCCACGGGCGGACAGGCCATAGACCTGGTCCTTGCCGACGACGCGGAAATAGCTGGCGCCGAGCATGGTCATGATTTCGTCTTGCTTGTCGCCCTTGTTGATCGGGTACAGCACACGGAAACCGGCGTAACCCAGCTGTTCGGTGGCTTTAGGATCAAACTTCACGTCGCCGAAATCGAAGCGAGTCGGGTCGTATTTGATTTCCTGGACGCTGTCGGCGGTCACTTCGTTGATTTTCACCGGTGTATCGAAATGCATACCCTGGTGATAGAAGGACAACTTGAACGGGGTGTTCTGATCGGCCCATTCGGCTTTTTCATTGCGGAAACGAATCTTCTGGTAGTCCGCGAACTTCATTTCGCGGAACTCGTTCGGCAGATTGCTGCGCGGAGCTTCGTATTTCTGCCCGGCCAGCTCTTTTGCCTTGGCCGACACATCATCCAGACTGAATGCCCACAGTTGACCCGCGCCGAACAGGCAAAACAGGGCGGAGCCCGTCACCAGTGCGTTTCGTAACCGTTTGGCAGACAATTTTGGTGCATTACAGGGACTAACAATCACGAGCAACCCTCGCCGAAAACAGATCAAAAAACCAACGGCCAGCTATCTATATGCCAGGTTGGCGAGCATTGTTCCGACTCCCCAGGGTCCAAATGATT
This sequence comes from Pseudomonas sp. Yb2C2, assembly GCF_052112325.1. Taxonomy (NCBI): domain Bacteria; kingdom Pseudomonadati; phylum Pseudomonadota; class Gammaproteobacteria; order Pseudomonadales; family Pseudomonadaceae; genus Pseudomonas; species Pseudomonas sp. Yb2C2. The sequence goes on from NZ_JAVAJK010000011.1 coordinate 13,901, forward strand.
CCCCTGAGGCCGTCGGACAAGTCTCTACCTAAGTCAAAAATGGACCAAACAACGCTGATCCCCGTAGCGCGCGATTATCTAGTAGCCCGCGAGACAACGCATCAGGGACAACGAAGTATTTGTAGCGAAACCCTACGTTTTTAGGCATTAAAGTCGTTTTTAATACATTCATGTCTGTAAGAGAAAGGTCACAGGGCCATCATTGACCAGATGCACCTGCATATCTGCGCCAAAACGCCCCGAGGCCACCTTGCCATGCAATTGTTGCGCTTGTAACAGCAAGTGATCAAAAAGCGCCGTTCCCAGGGCCGGCGGTGCAGCGGTTGAGAAGCTTGGCCGCAGGCCGCTCTTGGTATCCGCCGCCAGGGTGAACTGCGACACCAGCAGCAATCCGCCATCGATATCCTTCAACGACAGGTTCATCTTGCCCTCGTCGTCGCTGAACACCCGGTAGTTAAGCAGCTTGTGCAGCAGTTTGTCGGCGCTCTCGGGCGTATCTGCAGGTTCGACGGCCACCAGCACCAGCAAACCTTGGTCAATCGCTCCGACGATTTCGTCCGCCACTTCGACCCGGGCGCTACGCACCCGTTGCAGCAAGGCCTTCATGCTTCTTCTGGCGGCAGATCAAGCAGGCGCCGTGCCATTTCGCCGGTCGCGCGCACCAGTGCATCGGTAATCCCGGGCTCGGACGCCGCATGACCCGCTTCACGAATGACCTGCAGTTCGCTGTTCGGCCAGGCCTGATGCAGCTCCCAGGCGTTATCCAGCGGGCAGATCATATCGTAGCGGCCATGGATGATGACGCCAGGCAGATGGGCGATCTTGTGCATATCGCGAATCAGCTGGTTGGGCTCCAGGAAGGAGTTGTTGGTGAAGTAGTGGCACTCGATACGGGCGATGGACAGCGCGCGCTGAGGCTCGGAAAAACGCTCCACGTGCTGCGGGCTCGGGCACAGGCCGAGCATGCGCCCTTCCCAGCCGGACCAGGCCTTGGCGGCGTGCATCTGGGCGATCTGGTCGTTGCCGGTCAGGCGCTTGTGGTAGGCCGCGATCATGTCGTGACGCTCATCGGCGGGAATCGGCGCGATGTAGTCCTGCCAGTAGTCCGGGAACAGGCGGCTGGCACCAGCCTGGTAGAACCATTCGATGTCCTGGGGGCGGGCGAGGAAAATACCGCGCACGATCAGGCCATGCACACGTTCGGGGTGGGTTTGCGCGTAGGCCAGGGCCAGGGTCGAGCCCCAGGAGCCGCCGAACAGCACCCATTTGTCGATGCCAAGATGTTCGCGGATGCGCTCGAGGTCGGCGACCAGGTCCCAGGTGGTGTTGTTTTCCAGGCTCGCGCGCGGGGTGGAACGGCCGCAGCCACGCTGGTCGAAGGTGACGATGCGGTACAGGTTGGGATCGAAATAGCAGCGGCTCTGGGCATCGCAACCGGCGCCAGGGCCACCGTGGATGAATACGACAGGCAAGCCTTCGGGGGAGCCACTTTCATCGACGTACAGCGTGTGGGTGTCATCGACGGCCAGATCGTGCCGGGCGTAGGGTTTGATCTGCGGGTACCAAGTCTGCATTGCGCGCTCCGTAGGGGGTCGGGTTCATCCCTGGGGGGACGTCTTTTATTTTGCCGTCTGGCACTATAAACCCGAATTGTGCAATGAGCATGTCCTTGAGCGCTTAGAGCTGCGTCAGTAGTTCGCTCCTCAGGTAATCCAACAGGTAGCCGTACAGCCGATCCACCTCCGGGGCCTGGCCCTTTGCGCGTAGACAGCCGTGGACCAGGCCTTTGCCCGGATACAACCGCGCAGGCACACCGGCCTGTTGCAGGCGCTCGGCGTACAGCATGCCGTCGTCGCGCAGCGGGTCGAATTGGGCTACTGCGATCAAGGCCTTGGGCAAACCACTGAAATCCTCGGCCAGCAGCGGCATAGCATAGGGCGATGGTTTAGCCAAACCACGCAGGTAGAGCGCCAGGTAGTAGTCGGTGTCGGCAGTGCTGAGCAGCGGCGCGTCCATGCAGTCACGGCGCGAGGGCAAATCAGCCGGGCCGCCCAGTCCGGGGTAAATAAGGACCTGGGCCCGCGGCATAGGCTGGCCATCATCGCGCAACCCCAGGCACAACGCCGCCGCCAGGTTGCCGCCCGCACTGTCACCGACCACTGCCAGGCGTTGCCGATCGATGGCGTGTGGCGCCTGCCCTTTCTGGATCGCCTGCCACACTGCGCGGCAATCGTCGTAGGCGGCCGGGAATGGGTGCTCGGGCGCCAGGCGGTAGTCGATGGCGATCACCAGCACCCGGAGGGCATTGGCCAGCTCGAAGCAGATGAAGTCGTGGGAATCCAGGCCGCCGACCACCCAGCCACCGCCGTGTATATAGAGGAGACATGGCCAGCCGTCGGCGGGTGGCGGTGTGGGGGGCAGATAACTGCGCACGTCCACGCCGGCCAGGGTGAAGTCCGTGAGCTGCAAGCCTTCCGGTTTCGGCGGGGTGAATGCCTGGCACATGCGTTCGTAACTTTGGCGCAGGCTCGCCAGGGAAGAGTCGGCGCTGGTGAAAGACTCGGTTTTTTCAACGAACGCGACAAGTTGCGGGGATATCGGGTACATACGCAATGATCTCTGGCGCGGCAGGTTCAAGGTCGGAGGTTTCCGATTGCGATGGATCAGTCACTTGATAGGTGGCCCGGCATGGCGCTATCGGGGCAGTCGTATCTACACATCTTCGGTGAAAGCATAACCTGAGGTAATGAAGCCCTTGTGGTGAGCGGGGGCTGCACTTGGCTTAGGGTTTGAGGTAGGCCTGGAGCGACGCCAAGCCATCGCTGCCATCAAATGCTGTAACCCCGGCCAACCAGCGCTGCAAATCCTCGGGGTGGTCGCGCAGCCATTGCCTGGCCACGTCCTGCGGTGACTGGCGCTCCATGATCGGCACCATGAGCTGGCTTTCCTGGGCCGCGGTGAAGGTCAGGTTCTCGAGCAATCGGTTAGCGTTGGGGCAGCGTTCGGCGAAGTCCGGCGCGGTCACGGTGGAGACCGTGGCGCGCCCTTCGTCAGGACCGAACACGTCTTCGCTGCCAGTGAGATAGGCCATTTTCATATTGATGTTCATGGGGTGCGGGGTCCACCCGACAAATACCACGAACTCCTTGCGGTTCACCGCGCGCTGCACCGCCGCCAACATGCCAGCCTCACCGGAAGCCACCAGCTTGAAGCCGCCCAGGCCGAAGTGGTTGGTGTCGATCATTTTCTGGATATCGGTATTGGCGCCGCTGCCGGGCTCGATGCCGTAGATCTTGCCGCCCAGCTTGTCCTTGAAGCGGGCGATGTCGGCAAAGGTCTTCAGCCCGGCGTCAGCCACGTATTGCGGCACGGCCAGGGTGGCCTGGGCGTCGGCGAGGCTGGGTTTATCAAAGACTTTGACCTGCCTGGCGGCCAGAAACGGCGCGATGTTGTTGTCCATCGCCGGCTTCCAATAGCCGAGGAACACGTCCAGGCGTTTATCGCGGATACCGGCAAAGATGATCTGCTGCACGGCGCTGGTCTGCTTGCTGTCATAGCCCAGGCCGCTGAGCAGCACGTCGGCCATGCCCGAGGTGGCGACCACATCGGTCCAACTGACCACGCCCATGCGAATGGATTTGCAGGAGGCCGGTTCGGCGGCCATGGCTTGGGCACTGAGGAGTGCGGCGCCGGTGAGGGTCAACAGGTAACGGTTGAACAGTCTTCTCATGAAAGAGGTCTCACTCGGCAGCTTTTATTATGGGAAGTGGCGTCTGGTGCGCCATAACCACAACCTTACCGAGCGAGACCTCTCCCAACACGACCTGTGGCGACTGTGAGTTGCACAGGGGCGACCGTTCGTCACTCGTAGCGCTTGCGCCCCCACGCCAGCAAGCCTTCCAGCAGCTGCTTCAACACCACCTGCGTCGGCTCGGCCAGATCCGGGCGATAGCGGAACGGCTCGAACTCTTCCATATACGTGCTCTGGCACAATTCCAGCTGCACCGCATGGATATCCTGCGCCGGGTTGCCGTAATGGCGGGTGATATGGCCGCCCTTGAAGCGCCCGTTCAATACATGGGTGTACTGAGGATGGGTGGCACAAATGGCCTCGAGCTGGCTGGCCAGTTCCGGATCACAGGCGGCGCCGTTGAAGGTGCCCAGGTTGAAATCCGGCAGTTTGCCGTCGAACAGGTGCGGGATCACCGAGCGGATCGAGTGCGCATCGAACAGCAACGCATAACCGAACTCGGCCTTGAGCCGCGCCAGTTCCTCTTGCAGCGCGCGGTGATACGGGCCCCAGATCTTTTGCAGGTAACTGGCGCGCTCTGTCTCGCTCGGCTCCAGACCTTCGCGGAACAACGGCACGCCATCGAACAGGGTCGCCGGGTACAGGCCCGTGGTGGCACCGGCGTACAGCGGCTTGTCGTCCGAGGGCCGGTTCAGGTCAATGACAAACCGCGAGTACTCCGCCGACAGGGTGCTGGCACCCAGCGCTTCGGCGAAGTCATACAGCGTGGGGATGTGCCAATCGGTGTCCGGCAGGCTTTGCGCTTCGGGGATCAACCCGGCTTCCACCGCAGGCGTCAGGCGCAGGCCGGCGTGGGGCATGCTGATCAGCAGCGGCACACGGCCTTGTTTGAAGTTCAGAACCTTATCCACAGCAGTGCTCCTTATAGGGTGACGTCGACGCCGTGGCGCACGACGCGTTTATCCAGCTCACCGCCCAGCCAATAGGCGAGGTCGGCGGGGCGATCAATCTGCCAGGCGACAAAGTCTGCGACCTTGCCCACTTCCAGGGACCCATGGGTGTCGCCCATGCCCAGGGCGGTGGCCGCATGTTGTGTGACACCGGCCAGGGCTTCTTCCGGGGTCATACGGAACAGGGTGCAGGCCATGTTCAGCATCAGGCGCACCGACAACGCCGGCGAGGTGCCGGGGTTGAGGTCACTGGCGATGGCGATCTTCACGCCGTGCCTGCGCAGGGCGTCCATCGGCGGCAGCTGGGTTTCGCGCAGGAAGTAGAACGCCCCCGGCAGCAACACGGCGACGGTGCCGGCAGCGGCCATGGCGATGGCGTCTTCTTCGGTCATGAATTCCAGGTGATCCGCCGACAGCGCGTGGTAACGCGCCGCCAGGCTGGAGCCGTGCAGCGACGACAGCTGCTCGGCATGCAGTTTCACCGGCAGGCCGAGTTGCTGGGCGGCCTTGAACACCCGCTCCACCTGCTCGGTGGAAAACGCCAGGTATTCGCAGAACGCATCCACCGCGTCCACCAACCCCTGCGCCGCCAAGGCCGGCAGCATTTCATTGCAGATGTGCTCGATGTAATCGTCGGCGCGGTCCTTGTACTCCGGCGGCAATGCATGGGCCGCCAGGCACGTGGCACGCACGCTGACCGGCAGCGCTTCGCCCAGGCGCCGAGCCACACGCAACATCTTGCGCTCGTTGGCCAGGTCCAGGCCGTAGCCGGACTTGATCTCCACCGTGGTCACGCCATCGCGCAGCAGGCTGCGCAGGCGCTTATGGGCGCTGGCGAAGAGTTCATCCTCCGTGGCGGCGCGGGTGGCGCGCACGGTGCTGGCAATACCGCCGCCCTTGGCCGCGATGTCGGCATAGCTCACGCCCTCGAGGCGCTGCTCGAATTCGCCGCTGCGATTGCCGCCAAACACCGCGTGGGTGTGGCAGTCGATCAGCCCGGGGGTGACCCACGCGCCTTGCAGGTCATGCACCTGGGCGTAATCCGCCGTCGGTACTTCGCTGCGCGGACCGATCCACTCGATGAGCGAACCGGCGGTGACCAGGGCGGCATCCTCGATGATCGAGTATTTGCCCTGGGCCATGGTTGCGACGTGGCAGTGTTGCCAAAGGGTTTTCATCAACGCCTCCCTAAGTTATCGATGAGACAAGGCCGGGTCGTAATGGACCTTGGCCGCTTGCCCGGCGGCGGGCTTGACCCACAGCAGATAGGCAACGACCAGCAACACGATCCACACCGCACCGACCAGCAAGGCCGCCTGGGTGTCCGGGAAGTAACCGAGCACGCCAAACACAAACAGCATGAACACGATGGCCGCAGCCGGTGCGTAGGGCCAGAACGGCACCGGGAATTTCAATTCGGCGACCTGCTCTTTCGTCATCGAGCGGCGCATGGCGACCTGGGTGAACAGGATCATCAGCCACACCCATACGGTGGCGAAGGTGGCAATCGACGCGATCAGCAGGAACACGTTTTCCGGGATCAGGTAGTTGAGCAGCACACCGCCGAGCAAGGCGGCGCCCATCACCACCACCGTCATCCACGGTACGCCTTGCCTGGACAACCGGGCAAAGCCCTTGGGCGCCTGCCCTTGCTGCGCCAGGCCGTACATCATGCGGCCGGCACCGAAGATGTCGCTGTTGATAGCCGACACGGCCGCCGAAATCACCACGATATTGAGGAGGGTCGCCGCCGAGCCTATCCCGAGGTTGCTGAAGATCTGCACGAACGGACTGCCCTGGCTGCCGATCTGCGGCCATGGGTAGATGGCCATCAAGACAAACAACGTCAGCACGTAGAACAACAGGATGCGCAGCGGCACGGCGTTGATCGCCTTGGGGATCACGCGCTGCGGATCCTTGGCTTCACCGGCGGTGATGCCGATGATCTCGATGCCGCCAAACGCGAACATCACCACTGCAAACGAGGCGATCAGCCCACCAATGCCGTTGGGCATGAAGCCGCCGTGGGCCCACAGGTTGCTCAGGCCGCTGGCCTGGGTTTCGCCGGCCGAGTGGATGCCGAACAGCATGATGCCGAAACCGCCGAGGATCATCGCCACGATGGCGCCGACCTTGAGCAGCGACAGCCAGAACTCCATCTCGCCAAAGACCTTGACGTTGCACAGGTTCAGGCCGCCGATCAAAAACACGATGCCGAGCACCCAGACCCAGCGTGCGACCTCGGGAAACCAGAAGCCCATGTAGATGCCGAAGGCGGTGACGTCGGCGAGACAGACGATGATCATTTCAAAGGCGTAGGTCCAGCCCAGGATAAAACCGGCCAACGGGCCCAGGTAGGTGCTGGCGTATTGGCCGAAGGAGCCGGAGACCGGGTTGTGCACGGCCATTTCACCGAGGGCGCGCATCACCATGAACACCGCGGCGCCGCCGATCAGGTAGGCCAGCAGCACGGCGGGGCCAGCCATCTGGATGGCCGAGGCGGACCCGTAGAACAGCCCGGTGCCGATCGCGGAACCGAGGGCCATGAAGCGAATATGTCGGGCGCTCAGCCCGCGTTTCAAACCCTTTTCTTGCTGGTGCATTTCTCGTCCCTAATTATTTTTATCCTGAGAAAGTTGTTTGTGGTGAGCGAGCTTGCTCGCGCTCGAGTGCGAAGCGCTCGCGGCCTTTTTTGGGGCGGCTGCGCAGCCCGGCGCGAGCAAGCTCGCTCACCACAGAGAGCCATGCCGTTGTCTGAACCGCTTACAGGCTCGGCAGCAACGTGGCCGGCACCAGCTCATTCAGGCAGCGGCTGGCGAGCAGTTCGCTGGCGGCGATGATGTCCGGGGCGAAGAAGCGGTCCTTGTCGTAGAACGTCACTTTGTCGCGCAGGATGCCACGGGCTTTTTCCAGCTTCGGCGAGGTTTTCAGGCCTTCGCGCAGGTCCAGGCCCTGGCACGCGGCCAGCCATTCCACGGCGAGGATGCCGCGGGTGTTCTCGGCCATTTCCCACAGGCGCTTGCCGGCAGCCGGGGCCATCGACACGTGGTCTTCCTGGTTGGCGGACGTCGGGATGCTGTCGACGCTATGGGGATGAGCCAATGCCTTGTTCTCACTGGCGAGGGCGGCGGCGGTCACCTGGGCGATCATGAAACCGGAGTTCACCCCGCCATTGCCCACCAGGAACGGCGGCAGTTGCGACATGTGCTTGTCCATCATCAGCGAGATGCGACGCTCGCTCAGGGAGCCGATTTCGGCGATGGCCAAGGCCATGTTGTCAGCGGCCATGGCCACCGGTTCGGCGTGGAAGTTGCCACCGGAGATCACGTCACCCTCAGCGGCAAAGACCAACGGGTTATCGGACACGGCGTTGGCTTCGACCACCAGTACCTCGGCCGCCTGGCGCAACTGGGTCAGGCAGGCGCCCATGACTTGTGGCTGGCAGCGCAGGGAGTACGGGTCCTGCACCTTGTCGCAGTTCTGGTGCGACTGCGACACCTGGCTGCTCTCACCGAGCAGGTCACGGTAGGCCGCCGCCGAATCGATCTGCCCACGTTGACCGCGAGCCGCATGAATACGGGCGTCGAACGGCGAGCGCGAACCCAGCACCGCTTCCACGGTAAGGCCGCCGCACGCCAGGGCGCCGGCGAACAGGTCTTCGCCCTCGAACAGGCCACGCAGGGCATAGGCGGTGGACACCTGGGTGCCGTTGAGCAGCGCCAGGCCTTCCTTGGCGGCGAGGGTCAGCGGCGTCAGGCCGGCGACTTTCAGCGCGTCGGTGGCTTCCAGCCATTCGCCCTTGTAGCGCGCCTTGCCTTCGCCCAGCAGCACCAGGGACATGTGCGCCAACGGCGCCAGGTCACCGGAAGCACCAACGGAGCCTTTCAGAGGAATATGCGGGTACACCTCGGCATTGATCAGCGCAATCAGCGCGTCGATCACCTGCCGGCGAATCCCGGAGAACCCACGGCTGAGGCTGTTGACCTTGAGCACCATGACCAGCCGCACCAGCGCATCGCTGATCGGCTCACCGACGCCGGCGGCGTGGGACAACACCAGGGAACGCTGGAGGTTTTCCAGGTCTTCGCTGGCGATGCGGGTCGAGGCCAGCAGGCCGAAACCAGTGTTGATGCCATAGGCGGTGCGGTTCTCGGCGAGAATCTGTTCCACGCAGGCCACACTGGCTTCGATCTGGGCCGAGGCACTGTCATCCAGACTGAGGGTTACCGGCTGCTGGTAGATGGCCCGCAGTTGGGCGAGGCTCAGTTGGCCTGGAATCAGGTTTAGCGCAGTCACATTCATACTCCTTGTGAATTATTCTTTTGAAATAAGTATTCAGTACAGATTCGGTAATGCGGTGTCCTTGAGCACCTTGGCGGCGGCCGCAATATCCGGCGCCAGCCAACGGTCCTGCTCATAGGCCGGCACCACTTCACGCAACAGGCGCCAGGCGCGCTCGGTGCCCGCGCCGAAGCGCTGGTCTTTCAGGAATTCGAAGGCCTGGGCCGCCAGCAGGTACTCGATGGCGAGGATCTGGGTGACGTTGGCCACTACCTGGTGCAGCTTGAGCGCGGCGTTGGTGCCCATGCTCAGGTGGTCTTCCTGCAGCCCCGAGGTGACGAAGTTGTCGAGCACCGCCGGTTGCGCCAACTGGCGGTTTTGCCCGCACAGCGAGGCGGCGACGTACTGCACGATCATCATCCCGGAATTGACCCCTGGGTTGCTCACCAGGAACGCCGGCAGGCCGCTGACGTGGGGGTTGATCAGGCGGTCGAGGCGGCGTTCGGCCACCGAGCCGATTTCGGCCAGGGCAATCGCCAGCATGTCGGCGGCCAGGGCGACGGACTGGCCGTGGGGGTTGGCCTGGGACACCACGCGGTAGTGGTCCGGCGTGCCGAGCACCAGCGGGTTGTCGGTGGCGCTGTTGAGTTCGGTCTCGATCTGGCGAGTGGCGTGTTCCACCTGGTCGCGCGCCGCGCCGTGGATCTGCGGGATCGAGCGCAGGCTCAGGGCGTCCTGGGTGCGGATGCCTTTGCTGCTCGCAATCACTTCACTGCCATCGAGCAACGCACGCAGGTTGCGGCCGACATGCTGCATGCCCGGGTGCGGCTTGAGGGCGATGATTTCTTCGTCGAAGGCGTCGATCTGGCCGCGCTGGGCTTCGAAGCTCATGGCACCGATCACGTCGGCCCATTGCAGCAAATGATGGGCGTCGGCCAGGGCCAGGCAGCTCAGGCCGGTCATGCACGGAGTGCCGTTGACCAGGCACAGGCCGTCCTTGGCGCCGAGGACCACCGGCTGCAAACCTTCTTCGTCCAGAGCCTGTTGCGCCGGGACGATCCGGCCGCGATAGCTCACATTTCCGACACCCAGCAGCGCCACGCCGACATGGGCCATATGGGTCAGGTAACCCACCGAGCCCTGGGACGGTACTTGTGGCGTGATGCCGTGGTTGAGCAGCGCCAGCAGCGAATGCACCACCTGCGGATGCAGGCCGGATTTGCCGTGGCTGTAGTTGATGACCGCCGCGCAGATGATCGCGCGGGTCTGCTCGTCGCTGAGGACCGGGCCGACGCCACAGGCGTGACTCAACAGGGTATTGCGCGACAGCTGGCTCAGTTGCTCGCCTTTAAGCGACACGTTGCACAATGCGCCCAACCCGGTGTTCACGCCGTAGGCGCGTTCGCCGCTGGTAACGATGCGCTGCACGATGGCCTGGGCATTGTCGATACGCGCCCAGGCCTGGCCCGAGAGTTCGAGCACCGCACCGTGACGGGCCACGGCGACCACGTCCTGCCAGCGCAGGGGGGTGTCGGCGATGATGATTTTTGCTGCCTGGGACATTGTTGACCTCTTCATATTCTCTACAGCTTTGCCGGCCTCACCACAGAACCTGGGTCAGACCACCGCCGCACGCCGCTGGACAAACCGATCCACATACTCATCCGCCGGCGAATGCAGGATCTCCCGCGGCGTGCCGACCTGGATCAGCCTGCCGTCCTTGAGAATCGCGATGCGGTTGCCGATACGCACGGCCTCGTCGAGGTCGTGGGTGATGAACACGATGGTCTTGTGCAGGGTCTTTTGCAGCTCGAGCAACTGGTCCTGCATCTCGGCGCGGATCAGCGGGTCGAGGGCGCTGAAGGCTTCGTCCATCAGGATGATGTCGGTGTCAGCGGCCAGGGCGCGGGCCAGGCCGACACGCTGGCGCATGCCGCCGGAGAGCTGGTGCGGGTACTTGTTTTCGTAGCCCTTGAGGCCCACGGTTTCGATCCAGTGCAGCGCGCGTTCAGCGCAGACCTGCTTGGTTTCGCCACGCACCTTGAGGCCGTAGGCGACGTTGTCGAGCACGCTCTTGTGGGGCAGCAGGCCGAAGCTCTGGAACACCATGCTGATCTTGTGCCGACGGAATTGGCGCAGGGCGTCCATGTCCAGTTGCAGGATGTCTTCGCCGTCCACCAGGATCGCGCCGCTGGTGGGGTCGATCAGGCGGTTGAAGTGGCGCACCAGCGTGGATTTGCCCGAGCCCGACAGGCCCATGATCACGAAGATCTCACCGGTGCCGATGCTCAGGGACAAATCGTTCACGCCGACCACGCAGCCGGTCTCGGCCAGCACCTGGTCCTTGGTCTTGCCCTGGCCAACCATCGCCAGCGCCTCCTTGGAGCGGGCGCCGAAGATCTTGAAGACGTTTTTAACTTCGATTTTGCTGACAGTAGTCATTTGCTCGCCTCATGCCGTGGACGACCATAGGCCTGGGTAATGCGGTCGATGACCACGGCGAGAATCACGATCGCCAGCCCGGCTTCGAGGCCACGGCCGACGTTGAGGGTCTGGATGCCGACCAGGACGTCTTCACCCAAGCCACGGGCGCCGATCATCGAGGCGATCACTACCATCGACAACGCCATCATGGTGGTCTGGTTGATACCGGCCATGATGCTCGGCAGCGCCAGCGGCAATTGCACGCCGAACAGCTGTTGCCAGCGGTTGGCACCAAAGGCGTTGATGGCTTCCATGACTTCGCCGTCGACCTGGCGAATCCCCAGGTCGGTGAGGCGAATCAGTGGCGGCGCGGCGTAGATCACCGTGGCGAAAATCGCCGGCACCTTGCCCAGGCCGAACAGCATCAGCACCGGGATCAGGTACACGAAGCTGGGCATGGTCTGCATGATGTCGAGCAGCGGCATCAACACCGAACGCAGGCGATTGCTGCGCGCCGACAGGATGCCCAGCGGGATGCCGATCAACACCGAGATCACCGTGGCAACCATCATCAGCGCCAGGGTCTGCATCAGCTTGTCCCACAGGCCGACCGCGCCCACCAGGAACAGCAAACCAACGATCACCGCCGTGGTCAGCACCTTGCGGGTGGCATGCCAGGCAACGGCGCCGACGATGGCCAGCATCAGCCACCAGGGGGCGGCGCGCAGCAGCCCTTCCAGGTTGACGATGGCCCACAGCAGGGTGTCGGAGATGTGCCGGAACACATCGCCGTAGTTGGTGACCAGTGAATCCACCCAACCATTGACCCAGTCGGCGATGGAAAACGTAAAACTCTCAGGAAACATAGCGTGCTCTCGATCCAGTGGGTTGTGGCCAGGCGCCCGGCTACCCATGAGGGTAGCCGTGCACACTTGACCTACAAGGCCGCGTCGATTTTCTTGGCTGCCTCGTCGCTCACCCAGGCGTGCCAGACTTCAGGATGTTCCTTGAGGAAAATTTTCGCCAGTTTCGGCGACTCAATGCGCTCCTTGGCCATGCGCCCCAGGTTCTGGTTCAGCAGGTCGATGGGCAAGTTGACTTTTTCCAGCACGGCCACCAGTTCCGGGGCTTGTTCGTGGAAGGTCTTGGACAGGCCGACCTTGATGCTCACGGTCTTATCCACACCGGGTTTTTCTTCCAGCTTGACCAGGTCGACCTGGCCCATCAGCGGGGTTGGCGACCAGTAGTAGAACAGGATCGGCTCGCCACGCTTGTAGCTCGACAGCACCGCCGCATCCAGCGCCGGGCCGGTGCCTGGGCGGAAGTTGGTGTAGGTGCTTTCCAGGCCGTAGCTCTTGAGCATTTCGCTGTTGTCCAGCTCGCAGGTCCAGCCGGCCGGGCAGTTGTAGAAACGGCCCTTGGACGGTTCTTCCTGGTCCTTGAACACCGCGGCGTACTTGGCCAGGTCGGCGATGTTTTTCAGGTCCGGCGCCTTGGCTTCCAGCTTGCGCTTGGCGTCGCCTTCGATCACGTAGCGCGGTACGTACCAGCCTTCGACGGCGCCCACCACCGGGGCACCGACACCGACGACTTTGCCGGCCTTCTCGGCCTTGTTCCAAACTTCGCTGCGGCCGACCCATTCTTCGGCAAACACTTGGATGTCGTTGCTGCTCAGGGCGTTTTCCATGGTGATGGAGTTGCCTGGCAAGCTGTCGGTTTTGCAGTCGTAGCCTTTTTCCAGCACGGTTTGCAGGATGTCGGTGAGCAACATGCCGCTTTCCCAGTTCAGGCCGGCGAATTTCACCGGTTTGCCGGATTCACACCAACCGGCCGCCTGGGCGCCAGCAGTGGCCAGCAAGCCCGCGGAAAACACGGTGGCCAACAGGGTCTTATGCATTTTCATTGTTGTGACGCTCCCAAATCTTGAAATGGATTACGGCAGTCAGTAGGCATCCTGCCCTGTCCACGTCCCATCAGGCCTGTGCAACCAGCCCGTTTGTCGTCGTCGGTGCAACGCCCTGCTCTAGCGGCAGGATCAGGTGTTCAGGGTGTGCGGCGGGCCACTTTTTCGCCGCCCAGTAGTAAAGTGCGGCGGGTAGCACCAGGCCGATGATCCAGGAAATATCCACATCCCCCAGGGCCGCCACCAGGGGACCGGTGTAGAACTTGGTGGAGATGAACGGCAATTGCACCAGCACACCGAAGACATACACGCTGATACCGAGCAGGTTCCAACGGCCATAGCGCCCGTTCGGATCGGCCAGCGCCGGCACGTCGTAGCGATCGCGGGTGATGCAGTAGTAGTCGACCAGGTTGATCGCGCTCCATGGGGTAAAAAACGCCAGCAGGAACAGGATGAAGGACTTGAACGCCCCCAGGAACGAGTGCTGCCCGAGCAAGGCGATCAGGGTCGCCGTACCGACGATGGCCAGTACGAAAAACAGGCGCTGCAAGCGCGTGACCTCGAGGCGACCGCGAAAGCCGCTGATGATCGTGGCAATGCACATGAAGCTGCCGTAGGAGTTCAGCGTGGAGATGGTGACCTTGCCGAACGCGATGCTGAAATACAGCAGCGCCGCAGTGGCTCCGGTACCGCCCAGGCCGACGATGTAGGCCACTTCGTGACCGGCAAATTGCCCGTTGGACATGGCCGCGGCAAACACGCCGAGGATCATCGCCACTTGTGCACCCACCACCGAACCCGCGCCTGCGGCAAGAAAGGTTTTCAGCGAGGACGTGTTGCTCGGCAGGTAGCGTGAATAGTCCGCCACGTACGGGCCGAAGGCGATTTGCCAGGAGGCCGCGAGCGACACCGCCAACAGGAAGCTGCTCCAGCTGAAGTGTCGGATTTGCAGGAGTGCGCCTACGTCGGCCTGGCTCATCAGACGGCTGAACAGGTAGACAAAGGCAATCACGCCAATGACGCTGGCAACGCGGCCGATGAAGTGGATCACCCGGTAACCGAGCACCGTGACCAGCACGATGACACTGGCGAAGATCAGGATCCCGACGCTGTCGCTGACACCAAACAACTGGCCCAGGGCCTGGCCGGAAAGCACGGTGCCGGTGGCGGTGAAACCGAGGTACATCAGGCAGACCAGCACGATCGGAATCGCCGCGCCGTACACACCGAACTGCACCCGGCTGGAGATCATCTGCGGCAGACCCAGCCTGGGCCCTTGCGCCGCATGCAACGCCATGACGCCACCGCCCAGCAGTTGACCGATCAACAGACCGAGCAACGACCAGAACACATCACCGCCCAGCACCACGGCCAGGGCCCCGGTGACAATCGCGGTGATCTGCAGGTTGGCACCCAGCCACAGGGTGAACTGGCTCAAGAGACGACCGTGTCTTTCCGCTTCCGGGATGTAGTCGATCGAACGCCTTTCGATCAACGGGGTGGTGCTTGCACGCGCGTCACTTGCAGCCATGGGTGTTCAACCTCTGATGGATTGTCTTGGGGGTCGCCGCCGCTCAACTGTGGGAGGGGGCTTGCTCCCGATAGCAGTGGGTCAGTCACCAGACCTATTGGCTGATACACCGCCATCGGGAGCAAGCCCCCTCCCACATTGGTTACTTGATCATTGGAAGATTGAGGCCCTGCTCTTTGGCGCAGTCGATGGCGATCTGGTAACCGGCGTCCGCATGACGCATCACACCGGTGGCCGGGTCGTTGTGCAGCACGCGGGCGATGCGCTCGGCCGCTTCGTCGGTCCCGTCACAGACGATCACCATGCCGGAGTGCTGGGAGAAGCCCATGCCCACGCCGCCACCGTGGTGCAGCGAAACCCAGGTCGCGCCGCTGGCGGTGTTGAGCAAGGCGTTGAGCAGTGGCCAGTCGGACACGGCGTCGGAACCGTCCTGCATGGATTCGGTTTCGCGGTTGGGGCTGGCGACCGAACCGGAGTCCAAGTGGTCACGACCGATCACCACCGGTGCCGACAGCTCGCCGCTACGCACCATCTCGTTGAACGCCAGGCCGAGCTTGGCGCGTTGGCCCAGGCCAACCCAGCAGATACGCGCTGGCAGGCCCTGGAAGCTGATGCGCTCGCGCGCCATGTCCAACCAGTTGTGCAGGTGTGCGTCATCGGGGATCAGCTCTTTGACCTTGGCGTCGGTCTTGTAGATGTCCTGCGGGTCGCCCGACAGCGCAGCCCAGCGGAACGGGCCGATGCCACGGCAGAACAGCGGACGGATGTACGCCGGTACGAAGCCTGGGAAGTCGAAGGCATTTTCCACGCCCTCTTCCTGGGCCATCTGGCGGATGTTGTTGCCGTAGTCGAAGGTCGGGATGCCTTGCTTCTGGAAGTCCAGCATGGCTTTGACGTGCACCGCCATCGACTGCTTGGCGGCCTTGATCACGGCAGCCGGTTCGGTCTTGGCGCGGTCGCGGTATTCGTCCCAGGTCCAGCCGGCCGGCAGGTAACCGTTGAGCGGGTCGTGGGCGCTGGTCTGGTCGGTAACCATGTCCGGGCGCACGCCACGCTTGACCAGTTCCGGCAGGATTTCAGCGGCGTTACCCAGCAACGCGATGGAGATGGCCTTGCCTTCCTTTGTGTACTTGGCGATGCGGGCCAGGGCGTCATCGAGGTCGGTGGCCTGCTCGTCGACATAGCGGCTGTTGAGGCGGAAATCGATGCTGACCTGCTGGCATTCAATGTTCAGCGAGCACGCGCCAGCGAGGGTTGCGGCCAGAGGCTGGGCACCGCCCATGCCGCCGAGGCCGGCGGTGAGGACCCAACGACCCTTCAAGTTGCTGTCGTAATGCTGGCGACCGGCTTCGACGAAGGTTTCGTAGGTGCCCTGGACGATGCCCTGGCTGCCGATGTAGATCCAGCTGCCGGCGGTCATCTGGCCGTACATGGCCAGGCCCTTGGCATCCAGTTCATTGAAGTGCTCCCAGCTGGCCCAGTGCGGTACCAGGTTGGAGTTGGCGATCAGCACACGCGGGGCATTGCTGTGGGTCTTGAACACGCCGACCGGCTTGCCGGATTGCACCAGCAGGGTTTCGTCGTCATTCAGGTGGGTGAGGCTCTCGACGATCTGGTCGTAGCACTCCCAGTTGCGCGCTGCACGGCCAATACCGCCGTACACCACCAGTTCCTTGGGGTTCTCGGCCACTTGCGGATCGAGGTTGTTCATGAGCATGCGCAGCGGTGCTTCAGTCAGCCAGCTTTTGGCGGTGAGCTTGTTACCGCGGGCGGCGCGGATTTCGACGTCACGGTATTTTGTAGGCTTGGTCACAACAAGAACTCCTCGGCGATCGATGCGCGAACATGGATGGTGCGAAGGAGAGTCTTACGCACACATCTTTACTTGTACATACAAGCATATGCAATCAAGCGGCCAACTTTCCGAGGGAGGTGTTAGGATTTTTCCGAAAAGCGTGTGCGAGCCTTGGAAATTAAGGCTTCGAGGCGTGATGAAATTTCTTGCGAAGGGGTTTTATAGCGAAGGAGGTGTGTCACGACAGCGCGGTTTTGCGCCGAGCTGGGGCGTTCGGTAACAAATTGGTGCAGGGACTGGAAACAGATTCTATAAGCGACACAAAAACAAATGTGGGAGGGGGCTTGCTCCCGATTGCGGTGTGTCAGCCCAGGATATACCCACTGATCCACCGCTATCGGGAGCAAGCCCCCTCCCACATTTTTTAACCCCGCGGGGTCAGTTCGATGATGCAGCAGCGACCCGTGACGGAAATATCCAGCAGACCGCTGTTACCGTCCACTTGCAGGCAATCGTGATGGCCCAGTACCTCGTCCAGCACCTTCACTTCATCCGCCACACTGAACACCAGCACCGTCTGCGCCGTGCTGAAAAACCGTTGCACACCATCCACCCACTGCAACCGCGCATGGTAACGCTGGGGCGAGTAGATCAGGTTGAAGTCGCGGATCGGCCCGGTAATCAAGCGGCATGAAACCTGGCTGTCGCCTTTGAAGGCGAACGGTTGCAGCGGTAACAACCCGCGCTGCTCCTCGCCATCCACTGTCAGCACCATGCCTGCGCCTTTGATCACGGTGATCACGCGCTGGTAGCCGGCAAAGGTGGAAAACCCGCCAGACTCGCCGATATCGGCAATCGACAGGCGCCAGCCGAAGCCTTCCAGGCCCTCGCCGGCATCGCGGGTGATTTCTTCGGTACTGCCGCCGCCGTTTTTCCACGGCATGCGCACGTAATCGGCGGCGCGCCAGACTTTTACTGCACTCATTTACTGAACCGTCCTTCCAGGCTGTGGCGGGAACCGGGGTGGATCAAACGCGCGGCAGTCACCGGCTGACGACCGGACCAGGTACGCCGGCGAATCAACAGGCACGGCTCGCTCGGCTCGATCTGCAGCAACTTGCACTCGGCAACGTCGGCGAGAATCGCTTCGACCACATGCTCGCCTTCGGTCAACGGCGCCACCTGGTTGAGATAGGCATAGGGGGTTTGCAGGGTGAAGTCCTGTTGCAGGTACTCCGGCGCGACCAGGGCGTTGACGAAACGGTCCTCGATTTGCACGGGAATATCGTTTTCGTAATGCACGATCAACGAGTGGAACACCCGCCCGCCTTCGCGCATTTCCAGGGCGACGGCGCGCTCGGAACCGGCAGCCTCTTCGCCCAGGGTGATGACCTGGCAGGTATGCCGATGACCGCGGGAGGCGATCTCATCGGCAATGTTGTGCACTTCGAACAGCGCCGACTGGCTCTTGGGCTCGGCGACGAACGTACCGACACCTTGCATGCGCACCAGCAAACCTTCGGCGGTAAGCTCGCGCAGGGCACGGTTGATGGTCATGCGGCTGAAGCCCAACTGGCTGACCAGTTCGCTCTCCGACGGTACGCGGTAATGGGGCGGCCAGTTGCCGTTGAGGATCTGCTGGCTGATCATCTGTTTGACGCGGGCATACAAGGGCGCCGGACTTTCGTCCATGTGGGCAGCCAGTGAAGACTTGGCGGGCGGAGTCGGCACAGGGAATCCTTGCAAGGGGAAAAGATGCATAGATTGCCGGAGTTTACCGAGCAGGCAAACGTCTGTATATGTATATACAAATAAACACACGACCGGGGTGCTCTAATCATGTCCGCTTTCTTCGCCGAACGCGCGCTGCTGCCTAGTGGATGGGCCAACGATGTACGTCTTGAAGTCAGCGCCGATGGCCTGCTGACACAGGTTGAGGCCAACGCCAGCGCAGACGGTGCCGAACGGCTCAGGGGCCCGGTATTGGCGGGCATGCCGAACCTGCACTCCCACGCCTTTCAGCGCGCCATGGCCGGGTTGGCCGAAGTGGCCGGCAACCCGAATGACAGTTTCTGGACCTGGCGCGACCTGATGTACCGCATGGTCGGCAAGATCAGCCCGGAGCAACTGCAGGTGATTGCCCGCCAGCTGTACATCGAGATGCTCAAGGCCGGCTACACTTCGGTGGCCGAATTCCACTACGTGCATCATGACGTCAGCGGTCACCCGTACTCCGACCGCACGGAACTGTCGCGGCAGATCAGCCACGCGGCCGCCAGCAGCGGTATTGGCCTGACCTTGGTGCCGGTGCTCTATACCCACTCAGGGTTTGGCGGCCAGGCGCCGAATGAGGGGCAGCGACGGTTTATCAACAGCACCCAAAACTACCTGGACCTGCAGGCGCGCCTCAAACCGATCCTCGCGGCGCAACCGGCGCAGCAACTGGGCTTGTGCTTCCACTCCCTGCGCGCGGTTACGCCACAGCAGATCAATGAGGTATTGGCCGCCAGCGACAAGACGTGCCCGGTGCATATCCATATCGCCGAACAGCAAAAGGAAGTCGACGACTGCCTGGCCTGGAGCGGCAAACGCCCGTTGCAATGGCTGTACGACAATGTCGAGGTCGATGAGCGCTGGTGCCTGGTGCACGCGACCCATGCCAACCCGGAAGAAGTGACGCGCATGGCCAAGAGCCGCGCGATTGCCGGCTTGTGCCTGACCACCGAAGCCAACCTGGGCGACGGGATTTTCCCGGCCGTGGATTTCCTCGCCCAGGGCGGACGCCTGGGCATCGGTTCCGACAGCCATGTATCACTGAGCGTGGTGGAAGAACTGCGCTGGCTGGAATACGGCCAACGCCTGCGCGATCAACGGCGCAATCGCTTGTATCGCAGCGACCAGCCGATGGTCGGTCGTACGTTGTTCGATGCGGCGCTGGACGGCGGCGCACAAGCGCTGGGGCAGCCGATAGGTCGACTGGAAGTGGGCAAGCGTGCGGATTGGATTGTGCTGGACGGTAACGATCCCTACCTGGCGACTGCCAGCGAGGATGGGATTCTCAATCGCTGGCTGTTTGCCGGCGGTGATCGGCAGGTGCGCGATGTGCTGGTGAACGGCAAGTGGGTGGTGCGCGATGGGCGGCATGCCGGCGAGGAAGAAAGCAACCGGGCGTTCACTGAAGTCTTGAGAGATTTGCTGAGCTGACAGGCAACACATAACAAATATGGGAGGGGGCTTGCTCCCGATTGCGGTGTGTCAGCTAGAAATAATCTGCTGATACACCGCTATCGGGAGCAAGCCCCCTCCCACAATTGGATCTGTAGTGATCCTGGATTATTGCGAAGTCTTGGCCATCTGCTTATCCGACGTGCGCCAGATCAACCGCGTGGTGTCATACCCTTGCTGCCGCGCCCTGCTCAACAGGTCTTCACGGGTGTCCGCACTGACCGTCGGCGTGCGCGAAAGGATCCACATATAGCGCCGGCTCGGGCTGCCGACGATGGCGGTCTTGTAGTCATCGCTGACATACAGCACCCAGTAATCGCCCTTGGCGACGCCTGGCAGCAGTGACGTAAACCAGTTGTTGAATTCCACCCAGAGCTTGTCGGTCTTGCCAGGCACCTGCGGCGTGGCCGTGCCCTTGGCTTCTTCCCACTTCCACTCGGTGGTGAGGCAGCGGTTGAATACCGACATATCGCCATCAGGCAGCAATGTGTAGCGGGCTTCGGACTGCGCGCAGTTGCGCTGGAAGTACATCGGCAATCGAGCCAACTCATACCAGGTGCCCTGGTAACGCTTGAGGTTGACGTTGCTCGCTGTCTTGGGTTGCAGATCATCGCCAGAATGGCTGGCGCAGCCCGCCAAAAACAGGCTGGCGCAAAGGAACAAAACAAAACGCATCATTCTTCTTCTCCCGCAGGCTTTCGCCCCGGTTTACTTCAGGCCTTGCCCGGAAAACATCAGAACTTTGTCACCGGCATATTGAACGCTGATAAAGCTGTTTTTATCGCCCCATGTGCAGCTGGACATGCCCAGTGCGCCGGAACAATCGGTCGGCTTGCCCAGCAGCGACTCCACCTCGGCCTTAGGCATGCCGGCCGACAACTTTGCGTAGTTTTCTTGATTGACCTTGCTGCAAGCGGCCAACAGCACGCAAAAGGCCAGCAAAGCGAGACGGCGTAACGACATGGAATAACTCCTGGAGGGACGAAGCAGCTTGGGTATCTGCCAGAAGCTTAGAAGGGAAAAGAGGTGTCTGGTTCCCGACGAACGAAAACAAAAAAGCCCCGAAAACGCTGAAACGTTTCGGGGCTTCTTTAAGGGTGAACCGGCTCACAACAACGCCGTTCACTTATCGCCGCAGCTTACTTCTTGTGGTAGGCGGTCACACGCTCAACTTCTTCCTTGGAACCCAGGAACACCGCCACACGCTGGTGCAAGCCGTCGGGCTGGATATCGAGGATACGCTGGTGGCCGTCGGTGGACGCACCGCCCGCCTGTTCTACCAGGAAGGACATCGGGTTGGCTTCGTACATCAGGCGCAGTTTGCCCGGTTTGGACGGCTCGCGGCTGTCGCGTGGGTACATGAACAGGCCGCCACGGGTCAGGATACGGTGTACGTCGGCCACCATCGCCGCGACCCAACGCATGTTGAAGTTCTTCTTCAACGGGCCTTCTTCGCCTTCCATCAACTCGTTCACATAGCGCTTGACCGGCTCTTCCCAGTGGCGCTGGTTGGACATGTTGATCGCGAATTCCTGGGTGGAAGCCGGAATGGTGATGTCTTCATGGGTGAGGACGAAGCTGCCCATTTCACGGTCCAGGGTGAAGCCTTTGACGCCATCGCCCAGGGTCAGCACCAGCATGGTCTGTGGGCCGTAGATCGCGTAGCCGGCAGCGACCTGCTCAGTGCCCGGCTGCAGGAAGGCCTTTTCGTTCAGGGCTTCGTTCTGGCTCAGGTATTCGTTCGGGCAACGCAGTACCGAGAAGATGGTGCCGACCGGGGCGTTGATGTCGATGTTGGACGAACCGTCCAGTGGGTCGAACACCAGCAGGTAGGCGCCCTTCGGGTATTTGCCCGGGATCTGGTAGGCATTGTCCATTTCTTCGGACGCCATGCCGGCCAGGTGACCGCCCCATTCGTTGGCTTCGAGCAGGATTTCGTTGGAAATCACGTCGAGCTTCTTCTGCACTTCGCCCTGCACGTTTTCAGTGCCCATGCTGCCCAGGACACCACCCAATGCGCCTTTGGACACGGCGTGGCTGATTTCCTTGCAAGCACGCGCCACCACTTCGATAAGGAAGCGCAGATCGGCAGGCGTGTTGTTGCTGCGGGTCTGCTCAATCAAATAGCGACTCAAGGTAACGCGGGACATGGAAGGCTCCGATGAAGGGGGGGCTAAAAACCCGCGCAGTTTAACGCGAGTCGGGGGTGTATTTCCTCCTATCAGAGGATTTAAACCCAATAGAGTTCATGGACTTTATTTAACGTGCCTCCGGCGGCTTGCGCAGCAAACTGTAGGCCATGCCTCCCAGCGCCGCCACGCCGAGCAGTAATACGGCCCAGAGTCCGAGTTTTTTCCAGTTCGGCCCGCTGTCGACCGCCGCCGGGACCGCTGGCGAAGTGACCGCGACGGCCCCGGCCACCTTGGCCTGTCCCAGGGTGTTGAGGCGCTCGGCGGTGTAATCCGGGATCAGCGTCGACAACGGCAGGTTCGCCGCCTTCACCGAAGCATTCCCCAGCGCCAGCGTGAACGGCGGCTCGCCCCGCGCCAGGAACACCAACTGCGTGGCGCGCACCGCGAAGTGCAGGGCCGGCTCCACGACGCCCAGGCCACCGCCGCGCTCGTCGACCTGCAACTTGAGTTCGGTGACCGTCTGGCCGGGCAGTTGCAACTCGTCCTGCACCACATCCTGGCCATTCTGGGTCAGGCGGTAGAGCAGACCATTGCTCAGCGGCTGCCAGGCTTGATTGCCATCCCGTCGCCCCGCCAACGTCACCGGCGCCAGCGTATTGGCCTGCTTCAGCTCGATACGCAAGCGTTCGACACCCAGCCCGGTGGGCAGCTTCCAAGTGTACTCACCCGCCTTGAGCCGCGTGCCCGAGAGCGGCTGCGACCAAACCAGCGGCAGCGGCAGGCTGCTGCTGGTGGCACTGGCCAACCTGGCAGAGGTCAGCAACGGTGCCGCCTGCCCCTTCCACACCAGGCGCAGGTAACGCGCGGACTGGCCCGGCAAACTGACGTCATGCTGCTCGACCCGCTCGTCGGCAAACGACAAACGCGCCACTTGCCCATCCCCCCAGGATTGCCAGTGCTGCAAGTCATCACTGGCTTCAATGCTGAAGCGCTGGAAGCCCTCCTGCTCGCGGCTCCAGTCCAGGCTCAACTGCTGCAACGGCGCCTTGATTTTACTGGCATCGAGCACCCAGCCACGCAGCACCTGCTTGCCGGGCTTGGGTGCGGTGGACGGTTTGATTTCCACCAGGGTGCCTTCGGCCGTGGTTTTCATCACCACACCGGGCAAGGTTGCCTGGGTGTCGGCGGCGTACAGCGGGAACCACTTCACGTCGGTGACTTCACGACTTTCGGTGCGTTGCGACGCTTGACGCGACAGCGCGTAGGCCTGGGGTTCACCGGCAGCGTTAAACACCCGCACATCGCTGAGGTCAGCCTGGCGCGCATTCAGTTGCACGGCCAAGGGCAACTCAAGGCGATACCAGGGGCCGTTGCCGCTGACGCTGAGCGGCACCTGGCTGCTGAAGTCGGCCGGCGTTTCCAGCGCCCACGCCGACAATGTCGTACACATGCCCAGCACGACCACGCTCAACTTACCGATCAAGAGGATGCTCCTTCAGTGTCCAACACAGGTTCGGCACGCTTGGGCGGCAGCGGCGCAAAGTAGCCCACCACCAGCAACAACCCGCCCACGCCGATAAACGACACGATCCGCGCCAGGCCGCCACGGTTGCTCAGCTCGACAAAGAACAGCTTGGCCACCACCACCGCGATCAGCGCCGCGCCGATCAGCCACACTTCGCGACGATGGCGCAGGTGACCGCCGATCATCAGGCCGAGGGCGATCAGGGTCCAGACAATCGACAGGCCGGCTTGCACCAACATCGATTCCAGCAACCCATCCAGATGGAACGGCACGCCGCCCCAGTGGTGTGCGGTGCGCATCACCAGGGCCGTAAAGAACGCGAACAGCGAAATACCGGCAATGCCTTGGGCGATCAATTCAGCACGCGGCCCGCGTTGCGGCGCCACGCTGCGCGACCACAGGTACACGCCCAGCAGCGCAAACAGCAAGCCGAGGTCCAGCGGGTTGAGCAACGGCACATAGGGCAGCGGCCTGGCCGTGCCGTCGCTGAAGGTATTCGCCAGCCAGAACCAGCCCAGCATCAGCACCGCCAATGGGAGTGCCGCCAGCACTCGATATTCCCGTGGATACGCCGACACCGGCCACGGCCAGCGACGCGGTGCAGCAGCCAGCACCAGGTACAGACTTGGCAGGATTGCCCAGCCCAGCCAGCGCCAGGCGTTGTATTCGCTCGACAGCAACAACAGGCCGTAGCGCAGCTCCAGCGCCAATACGCCGATCAGCATCCAGCAACCCAACACGTGAGCAACGCTCAGGACGGTGGCCGGCACCAGCGTCGCCAAACGCCGCAGCGCGATGAAATGCACCCCGAACACCGCCAGCCAGGCCAGCCAGCCGTAGTGCGCTGCCGGGTGGTAATAATTATGCGCAGACACCAGCAATACCATCCCCGCCGCCGGCATCAACAGGGTGCAGAGCATGCCCAGGGACGCCCAGCGCAGGCGCGTCGCGAGCAACGCCCAGATCGCCACGCTGACCGCCGCACTACCCAGCAGGAGCGCACCCCGCAGCTCATCGGGTATAAACCGCAGCACTTCAGCGATCAGCGCCAACGCCCACCACGCCGCGCCCCACACCAGCAGCAGGTCCGACAGGCGTTGCAGCTTGAGTACGGCAAACACCGGCGCATGGGGTTCACGCTGCAGGCGCCAGGCACCGATCAAGGCGGCCAGGCCCAACACCATCGGTGTCCAGAACCCGCTATGCCCCAGGGGACGCAGGCCCTCGCTGGCCAAAGGCCCGAGCAGCTCCGGCACCGCCAGCAGGAACGACGCGCCGCCGATCACTTGCAGCAGTAACCCGAACACGAAACTGACGCGCTGTTGCAGGTACAGACTCAACCAGATGATCAACAACCCACTGGCCGCCCACACACCGCTGGCGCTTTCCCATGGCAGTACAAACAGCACGGCAAGGTTGATCAGCACCAACCCGGCCAGCAGCACCACGGACAGCCCGCGCAACAGCCGTACATCGCTGCGCACCATGTCATCGCGCGCCGCCAGCAGCATGCCGCCGATCAACGCCAGGCCGATCAACGACGCGCTGAGCAGGCCGCTCCAGCCGGCGTTGAATACCGCTGCCGAGTCGCCGCCTTGCAAGCGCAGCAGGAACAACGCCCCGCCCAGCAGTTGCACGGCAAACGCCGTGAACAGGAAGGTGCGCGAGCCAATCCGCAAGCCGATGAACAGGGTCGCCAGGCCGGCGAGCGCCCAACTGATGGCAGTGCCTTGAGTCAGCAACAACAGCGGCGCGAGCAGGTACACAAAGGCCAGGCCGAGGCTGGCCAGAACCGGCAGGCCCTTGCGCTCCCACTCCGCCGCCTGCTCCGTCGCGGCCCTGCGCAGTTGGTCGAAGCTGAACAGCAACGCCGCGCCCAGCAGCAACGCCCCCAGGGGCGCCCCCTCCAGCAGCGTGTGTTCGCCGATGCGCAGCTCACTGAGAAACGCCAGCGCCGAGCCCAATTGCAGCAACAGGCCAAATGCCCGCGCCAACGGCCGCTGCTGGCGCAAGCCGAGCCAGAAGATCCCGGCACCTTCCACCGCCCAGGCGGCTGCGGTCCATCGGGCATCGAGGCCCAGGGGAATCGCCAGGCTGGCAAAGATCACCCCCAGGGCCAGGCAGGTTTCCGCCAGCAGCAAGGCGCGCCCGCCATTGAGCACGCGGGCCAGGCCCATGTAGAGGATGCCCAGGCCCAGCGCGCTGAATGCTGCGGCGAACTCAAGGTGTTGCACCAGCGCGAACTGCAGGCCAAACCCCACCAGCGGCGGGCCGAACAGCATGCTGCCATCAACGTAATCGCCCTTGGCCGCCGACCAGCGCAACAACGCATCGCGACCTTCGGGGGCGTCGCCCATCTCCCGCAATTTGCGCCGGGCGAACAACAGGCCGATAGCCAGGTACATCAGGAAAAACAGGATCAGGAACGGCTCGGTACTCCACAGCAACTCAGGCGTATAGGAACGCATGCCCCAGGCAAAGCCGATACCGAAGGTGCCGACAAAGCCGATCAGGTTGAGCAGGCGCCAGGCCTTGAACCAGGCGATGGCGAGGATACCGGCATTGAGCAGGGCAAAATAACTGAACAGCGCGACATGATTACCGGCGCCGGTGGACGTGAGGATCGGCGCCGCGAAGCCGCCGAGCGCTGCCGCACAGGCCAGTCCCAGCGCATCCTGGGTAATCGCCAGGATCGCCGAGAACACCGTGACCGCCACCAGCAGGCCCAGCGCCGCGCTCGGGTCGATCAACGGGTGCAGGCGCATCGCGGCAAACACCGTCAGGTACAGCACCGCGATCCCGGTGCCTTGCAGCATCAAGCCGTAGTTGCTGTTGCGCAGCCGCAGCCACCAGCCCAGGCCCAACAGGCCAAGGGCCGCCGCCGCAACGCCGGCGTAACGCAGTTCGATCGGCACCACCATACCTTCGGTGGCGTAGCGCAGCAGGAACGCCAGGCCGAGAAACAGCAGCACCACGCCGACACGCAGCACGGTGTTGCCACCAAACAGCCAATTGCGTGCGCCGCTGATGGCGCGTTCGATCAGGTTGGGGCCACGGGGAGCGGCAGGTTCTTGAGGCGGGCGTGGCGTCGGGGCAGGCGTCCAGACGTCATCCGGCAAGGGCTGGCTCGGTTCGGCGACCATGGCGACAGGCGTCAATTCAGCCGGCAGCTCCCACACCAGTTCAGGCGCCTTGGCGACAGGTGCCGCCTCAGGGACAGGCGGCTCGACGATGACAGTGCGTGTCGGCGTGGGTACTTCCAGTTGCCGCAGGCGCTCACCCAGGGCGATCAACGCCTTCTGCGTGGCTTCCAACTGAACAGCCTGTTGCTGCGCCTGGGCCGCCAGCTTCGACAGGCGAATCGCCTGGCCAATGCCCAACCCCAACAGCGCACCAATGCCCGCATCATAGAACGACTCATCGAGCGTCCAGCCGAGCACCAGGCCAATCAGCATGAAAATCCATTGCATGGTCGATATTCCCTAAACAAACCGTGCTGTAGGAGCGAGCTTGCTCGCGAAGAACGCAAAGATACCGCGTTAAATCAGAAAGCACGCGTTATCGTTGGCGTTTTTCGCGAGCAAGCTCGCTCCTACAGTAGATCTAGTCGAGGGCTTTCCAGATTTCCGTAGCGTACTCGCGGATCGTCCGGTCCGACGAGAACCAGCCCATCCGTGCGGTATTGAGCACCGCCGAACGCCACCACGCCTTGGAATCATGCCAATGCGCTTCGACCCGCGCCTGGGCGTCCCAGTAGGAATCGAAGTCGGCGCAGACCAGGAAGCGGTCGTAGTCGATCAACCCGTCGATCAAGCCCACATAGCGGCCCGGATCGTCCGGCGAGAACACCCCGCCCCGAATCGCTTGCAGCACATCGTTCAGACGATGGGACGCCGCAATATCGGGCCCGGCGTTGAATTCCCCGGCGTGTTTACGTGCCTCGACCTGCTGTGCGCTGAGACCGAAGATAAACATGTGATCGGCGCCCACGCGCTCGTGCATCTCCACGTTGGCGCCGTCCATGGTGCCGATGGTCAGCGCGCCGTTGAGGCCGAACTTCATGTTGCTGGTGCCCGAGGCTTCAAAGCCGGCGGTGGAGATCTGCTCCGACAAGTCCGCCGCCGGGATGATGCTTTCCGCCAGGCTGACGTTGTAGTTGGGCAGGAACACCACCTTGAGCAGCCCACGTACGGTCGGGTCGTTGTTGACGGTGCGCGCGATGTCGTTGGTCAGCTTGATGATCAACTTGGCCTGGTGATAGCTGGCCGCCGCCTTGCCCGCGAAGATCTTCACCCGTGGCACCCAGTCGGTGCCCGGCTCGGCACGGATCGCCTGGTACAGCGCCACGGTGTGCAGCAGGTTGAGCAACTGGCGCTTGTATTCGTGGATACGCTTGACCTGCACGTCGAACATCGCCGCCGGGTTCACCGAAATGCCCAGGCGCTCATGGATGATCTCGGCCAGCGCACGCTTGCTGTGCAGGCGCTGGTCGGCAAAGGCTTTGCGGAAGGTCTGTTTCTCGGCGAAGGTTTCCAGCTCGCCCAGGCGGGTTTCGATGTTGTCGAGAATGTCCGGGCCCAAGGCTTCCACCAGCATATCGGTGAGCTTGGGGTTGGCCTGGTACAGCCAGCGGCGGAAGGTAATGCCGTTGGTCTTGTTGTTGATGCGCTCCGGGTAGAGCTTGTGCAGTTCGGAGAACACCGTGCTGCGCATCAGTTGGGTGTGCAGGCCGGACACGCCGTTGACGCTGTGGGAGCCGAGGAACGCCAGATTGCCCATGCGCACACGGCGGCCGTTGTCTTCTTCGATCAGGGACACAGCGCGCAGCACGTCGAAGTCATGGATGCCCTTGGCGCGCAGCGCATCGATGTGCTGGGCGTTGATCAGGTAGATGATCTGCATGTGCCGGGGCAGCATGCGCTCCATCAGGCCGACCGGCCAGGTTTCCAGGGCTTCGGGCAACAGGGTGTGGTTGGTGTACGACAGGGTTTCGACGGTCACATCCCACGCGGCTTCCCACGGAATGTCGTGCAGGTCGACCAACTGGCGCATCAACTCAGCCACGGCGATCGAGGGGTGGGTGTCGTTGAGTTGGATCGCCGCGTGTTCGCCCAGGCTCAGGACCGAGCCGTGCATGTTTTTGTGGCGACGCAACAGGTCTTGCAAGGAGGCGGCGACGAAGAAGTATTCCTGGCGCAGGCGCAGTTCCTGCCCCGCTTCGGTGCTGTCCGCCGGGTAAAGCACTCGGGAGATGCTCTCGGCGCGGGCCACTTCGGCGACGGCGCCCAGGTGGTCACCGGCGTTGAAGCGCTCCAGGTGCAGGTCTTCCACCGCACGGGCACGCCACAGGCGCAAGGTATTCACGCTGGCGCCGCGCCAGCCGACCACCGGGGTGTCGTAGGCAACGGCACGCACGGTTTCGTTGGGCGTCCACACCTGTATCAGCTTGCCGGAGGCATCCGGCAGGGTCTCGACGCTGCCGCCAAAGCCAATCGGGTAAATCACCTCGGCCCGCTCGAATTCCCACGGGTTGCCGAAATCCAGCCAGCGTTCGGTCTGTTCCTGCTGCCAGCCATCGACAATCGCCTGGCGGAACAAGCCGTGCTCATAACGAATGCCATAACCATGGCCGGCGATGCCCAAGGTCGACATGCTTTCCATAAAGCACGCGGCCAGACGGCCGAGGCCGCCGTTGCCAAGCGCCGCGTCGGGCTCCAGCAGGCGAATGCGTTCGAGGTCCACACCCAGCTCGGACAAGGCTTCGCGAGCGATCTCCAGCACGCCGAGGTTGCTCAGGCTGTCGTAGAGCAGGCGGCCGATAAGGAATTCCAGGGAGAGGTAATAAACCCGCTTCTGGCCTTTGCGGTAGATACGCCGCGTGTGATCCATCCAGTGGTCGACCATCTGGTCGCGGGCGGCCAGGGCAATGGCTTCGAACCAGTCATGGTCGAAGGCATGGTCCGGGTCTTTGCCCACCGCGTAGGTGAGTTTGGTCAAGACAGCATCGCGGAATGCGGCTACCTCTGCTTCTCGTGCAAGCGGTTCCTGAGACATCGGTGTGACCTCGGGCGAGATTGAAAGAGTTGCTAGAGCCTAGTCGGTCTGACAGACGGTAGACGCTCTGGTTCGGCAGTTTTTTAACTCATTCACCTTTACAGGCATTTGATGCAGGGGTCGTGCCCGATCGGCCCATGCCCAGCCTTTGAGCTGAAATACGCAAAATATTGTTCAAAAAACCACCAATCCCGGTATGATCGCGCGCCCGGATACAGCCCCACCTTTTGGAACCCCGATGAAGCCTCAACTGATCGCCGCCGCGGAACTCGACCGTCTCGAGACTTGGCAGAAATATTCCGCCCATATGTGCGGCGGCTGCGTGTCCAGCTGCTGCACGCTGCCGGTTGAGGTGAAGATCAAGGACCTGATCCGCATTGGCATCGTCGATGAATTCGAGCGCGGCGACCCGCCGAAGAACATCGCCAAGCGGTTGCAGAAGGAAGGCATCGTCGAGCGCTACAACAACAAATCCGAGATTTTTACCCTGCAGCGCATGAGCAACAACGACTGCCTGTACCTGGATCGTAAGACGCGCTTCTGCACTATTTATGACAAGCGCCCGGATACTTGCCGCAACCACCCGAAGATTGGGCCGCGCCCGGGGTATTGCGCGTACAAGCCGAAGGAAGTGGTGCGCGAGACCAAGTTCAAGACCCTCGACAAGTTCTGATCACAACCTTGTAGTGAGCGGGCTTGTTGTGGTGAGCGGGCTTGCCCCGCGCTGGGCTGCGAAGCGGCCCTAACCCGGTCTCTGCATTTTTCCAGATAAAACTCAGGTGCCTGGATTTGGGGTGGCTTCGCCACCCAGCGCGGGGCAAGCCCGCTCACTACAAGAGCCCGCACAACACAAATTGCAGGCAAAAAAAACGCCCCCGGCCTTTCGACCGGGGGCGTTTTTCATTCAGCCTGAGTTAACTCAGTTCTTGGCTTTCTTGGCAGCGCGGGTACGCTCGCCTTCGTCCAGGATCTTCTTACGCAGGCGGATCGACTTAGGCGTGACTTCGCACAGCTCGTCGTCCTGGATGAATTCCAGGGCCTGTTCCAGGGTGAAGCGAACAGGTGGGACCAGGGCGATGGTTTCGTCTTTGCCCGAAGCACGCATGTTGTCGAGCTTCTTGCCTTTGGTTGGGTTGACGCCCATGTCGTTGTCACGGCTGTTCAGACCAACGATCTGACCGTTGTAGATCTCTTGACCGTGCTCAACGAACAGCTTGCCACGCGCCTGGAGGGTTTCCAGGGAGTAGGTCAGTGCCTTGCCGGTTTCTACCGATACCAGAACACCGTTCTGACGGCCGGACATGTCGCCGGACTTCATGGTGTCGTAGCGATCGAAGATCGAGGTCAGGATGCCAGCACCGTTGGTCAGGGTCAGGAACTGGTTACGGAAACCGATCAGACCACGAGCAGGAATGTTGTATTCCAGACGCACACGGCCTTTGCCATCCGGCACCATGTTGGTCAGGTCGCCCTTACGCAGGCCCATCTCTTCCATGACCTTGCCCTGGGATTCTTCCGGGGTGTCGATGGTGACGTTTTCGAACGGTTCCTGCTTCACGCCGTCAACCTGACGGATGATCACTTCTGGACGACCAACGCCCATTTCGAAGCCTTCGCGACGCATGGTTTCGATCAGTACCGAGAGGTGCAGCTCACCACGGCCGGAAACCTTGAACTTGTCAGCCGAGTCGCCTTCTTCAACGCGCAGTGCAACGTTGTACAGCAGCTCTTTGTCCAGACGTTCCTTGATGTTACGGGAAGTCACGAACTTGCCTTCTTTACCGCAGAAAGGCGAGTCGTTTACCTGGAAGGTCATGGAAACGGTTGGCTCGTC
Organism: Pseudomonas sp. Yb2C2; assembly: GCF_052112325.1. NCBI lineage: Bacteria > Pseudomonadati > Pseudomonadota > Gammaproteobacteria > Pseudomonadales > Pseudomonadaceae > Pseudomonas > Pseudomonas sp. Yb2C2. The sequence goes on from NZ_JAVAJK010000011.1 coordinate 45,306, forward strand.
GACGGTCAGAGGCTTCATCGCCTCAACGTTGTCCGGCTGGCACAGGGTGTCGGAGATGAACAGGGAGTCCATGCCGCTCACGCAGACGATGTCGCCAGCGAAAGCTTCTTCAACGTCGATACGGTGCAGACCGTGGTGACCCATCAGCTTCAGGATACGACCGTTACGCTTCTTGCCGTCGGCGCCGATAGCAACAACCGGGGTGTTCGGCTTGACGCTACCACGAGCGATACGGCCAACGCCGATAACACCCAGGAAGCTGTTGTAGTCCAGTGCCGAGATTTGCATCTGGAACGGACCATCACGGTCAACTTTAGGCGCCGGTACGTTGTCGACGATCGACTGGTACAGCGGGGTCATGTCTTCAGCCATGTCGGTGTGTTCCAGACCGGCAATGCCGTTCAGGGCCGAGGCGTAGACGACTTTGAAGTCCAGCTGTTCTTCGGTGGCACCCAGGTTGTCGAACAGGTCGAAGATCTGGTCCAGAACCCAGTCCGGACGCGCGCCTGGACGGTCAACCTTGTTGATGCACACGATCGGACGCAGGCCGGCTTCGAAAGCCTTCTTGGTCACGAAACGGGTTTGCGGCATAGGGCCGTCTTGAGCGTCAACCAGCAGCAGAACGGAGTCAACCATCGACATTACGCGTTCTACTTCGCCGCCGAAGTCGGCGTGGCCCGGGGTATCCACGATGTTGATGTGGTAGCCGTTCCAGTTGATAGCGGTGTTTTTTGCCAGGATGGTAATACCGCGCTCTTTTTCCTGGTCGTTGGAGTCCATCACGCGCTCGTCGTTGAGCTCGTTGCGCTCCAGGGTGCCGGATTGACGCAGGAGTTTGTCTACCAGGGTGGTTTTACCATGGTCAACGTGGGCAATGATGGCGATGTTACGTAGATTTTCGATCACTTGTGTATCTCGATCAGAGGATTCGGTGTGCTGACAGGTCGTGGCAGCGATTAACAGTAGAGTCAGGCCTTGCCGTTACAGCTTGACGGCAGAGTCGGGGGGCCGGTGACGCAGGCCACAGGCAAACAGCCCCGGGCTCTTAGCTCGGTCGATAAACGCGCACATTGGCATGCCCCTCACTGAGCAAATGGTGGGCATGCAGGCGACTCATCACGCCTTTGTCGCAATACAACAGGTACTGACGGCTGTTATCCAGTTCCTTGAAACGCGCGTTCAATGCATAGAACGGCAGCGTTTGTACGTCGATGCCGGCGACTTCCAGCGGCTCATCTTCAGCGGCATCCGGGTGACGGATGTCGATGACGATTTGTCCGGCCAGGGCTTCGCTGACTTCTTCGATCTGCACATCCTGGCCCAGTTCGTCGATAACACGATCGATCGGGACCAGCTTGGCGTTCTCGAGCGCACGCTCCAGAACCGCCATATCAAACTGTTGTTCTTCGTACTCCACGCGGTTGCGCTTGGCGTGGGTCTTGGGGTTCACCGAAATGACCCCGCAATATTCAGGCATGTGCTTGGCAAAGTCGGCGGTGCCGATTTCTTCTGCCAAGTCGATGATGTCCTGCTTGTGGCTGGCGATCAGCGGACGCAGTACCAGCTTTTCAGTCACGCAGTCGATCAGTGACAGGTTCGGCAGCGTCTGGCTGGAAACCTGGGAAATCGCTTCACCGGTCACCAGCGCGTCGATCTGCAACTGATCGGCGATTCGGGACGCAGCGCGCAACATCATACGCTTCAAAACTACGCCCATATGACTGTTATCGACTTTACCGAGAATTTCGCCCAGCACTTCCTCGAACGGTACGCTCACAAATAGCACGCGCTGGGAGCTGCCGTACTTCTTCCAGATAAAGTGCGCAACCTCCATCACGCCCAATTCGTGTGCACGCCCGCCCAGGTTAAAGAAGCAGAAGTGGCTCATCAGGCCGCGGCGCATGATCTGGTAGGCCGCCACCGTGGAATCGAAACCGCCGGACATGAGGACCAGGGTCTGTTCCAGGGCGCCCAGCGGGTAGCCGCCGATGCTGTCGTGCTGGCTGTGAATCACAAACAACCGTTGGTCGCGAATTTCCATGCGCACTTCAATTTGCGGCGCCTTGAGGGAAATTCCGGCGGCGCCGCACTCGCGACGCAGCTTGCTGCCGACGTATTTCTCGACGTCCATGGAGCTGAACGGGTGCTTGCCGGCACGCTTGCACCGCACCGAAAAAATCTTGCCTTCAAGGCTGTCGCCGAAGTGCCGTTTGCATTTTTCGGTGATGTCGTCGAAGTCCCCCAGCGGGTACTCATCCACCTGCAGGAAATGCGCGATACCCGGCATGCAGCTCAGGCGCTCGGTCATGTCCTTCAAGGCTTTGACGTCGGTCAGGCGGGTTTCCAGCTCGAGGTTGTCCCACACACCGTTCACCACCACAGCCGGGTCCAGATCGCGGAGCACGGCACGGATGTTCTTGGCCAACTGACGGATGAAACGCATCCGTACCGGTCGGCTCTTGATGGTGATCTCGGGGAAGACTTTAACGATTAATTTCATGGAAACAGCGCGCGCAGGGCCTGCCGAAAAAGGGGGGCGCGGATTATAGCGGAAATCGCTCAAGGTTTAACCAGTTAATATGCACAACACTCAACTCGCACTAAAGAGGTGCGTTTGCATCGCATTGCGCCACATTTCGGTGCTCGTATTTCAGGCTTTTGTCGCTATGTACCCTTTATAGGGCGTTTTTGGAGCAAAAAACCCATGTTGGCGCACTGGCATGCAATTTGCTCTCTTGTGAGGCAGGTTGCCATGGCGGACTATCCGCGCCGGCATCACCCACATTCTAAGGGCTAACTCCACTACCCCAGCCCGAAGCCACCCGGAGGACACTATGTCGAAGTCGGTTCAACTCATCAAAGATCATGACGTTAAATGGATTGATCTGCGCTTCACGGACACCAAAGGCACTCAGCACCACGTGACCATGCCGGCTCGCGACGCGCTGGATGATGCTTTCTTCGAAGAAGGCAAAATGTTCGACGGCTCCTCCATCGCTGGCTGGAAAGGCATCGAAGCCTCCGACATGATCCTGATGCCGGACGACAGCACTGCCGTCCTCGACCCGTTCACCGAAGACCCAACCCTGATCATCGTCTGCGACGTGATCGAGCCTTCGACCATGCAAGGCTACGACCGCGACCCACGTGCGATCGCCAAGCGTGCCGAGGAATACCTGAAGTCCACCGGTATCGGCGACACCGTATTCGTAGGCCCGGAGCCGGAATTCTTCATCTTTGATTCGGTCAAGTTCAAGTCCGACATCTCCGGTTCGATGTTCAAGATCTTCTCCGAACAAGGTTCGTGGATGTCCGACCAAGACGTGGAAGGCGGCAACAAAGGCCACCGTCCAGGCATCAAAGGTGGCTACTTCCCGGTTCCGCCGTTCGACCACGACCACGAAATCCGTACCTCCATGTGCAACGCCATGGAAGAAATGGGCCTGGTCATCGAAGTTCACCACCACGAAGTGGCGACTGCCGGCCAGAACGAAATCGGTGTGAAGTTCAACACCCTGGTCGCCAAGGCTGACGAAGTCCAGACCCTGAAGTACTGCGTACACAACGTGGCTGATGCCTACGGCCGTACCGCTACCTTCATGCCTAAGCCACTGTACGGCGATAACGGTTCAGGTATGCACGTTCACCTGTCCATCGCCAAAGAAGGCAAGAACACCTTCGCTGGCGAAGGTTATGCCGGCCTGTCCGACACCGCCCTGTACTTCATCGGCGGCATCATCAAGCACGGTAAGGCCCTGAACGGCTTCACCAACCCGTCGACCAACTCCTACAAGCGTCTGGTCCCAGGTTTCGAAGCACCGGTCATGCTGGCCTACTCGGCTCGCAACCGTTCCGCCTCGATCCGTATTCCTTACGTATCCAGCCCGCGCGCTCGCCGTATCGAAGCTCGCTTCCCGGATCCAGCAGCCAACCCATACCTGGCCTTCGCTGCCCTGGTCATGGCCGGCCTGGACGGTATCCAGAACAAGATCCACCCTGGCGACGCCGCCGACAAAAACTTGTACGACCTGCCGCCTGAAGAGGCCAAAGAGATCCCACAAGTGTGCGGCAGCCTGAAAGAAGCCCTGGAAGAGCTGGACAAGGGCCGTGCGTTCCTGACCAAAGGCGGCGTATTCAGCGACGACTTCATCGATGCCTACATCGAGCTGAAAAGCGAAGAAGAAATCAAAGTACGCACCTTCGTACACCCACTGGAATACGAGCTGTACTACAGCTGCTGATCCGGTAGCGCTGCTTAAGGTGGCGTGATGCGAAAAGACCTCCTTCGGGAGGTCTTTTTTTGCCTGGGGATTGTCAGGTGGCTGCTCGGCGGTCGAGCATATGGCTGACCATCGAAGACGGAGGGCGGTGGATTTGGGGTTGGCTTGAGCCCTACGCGACCACTGTAGGAGCGAGCTTGCTCGCGAAAAACGCCAGGGCACCGCATTTCTTCAACATTTACGCGTTATCGTTAACGACCTTCGCGAGCAAGCTCGCTCCTACAGGGGGATTTCCTTTGAAACATCGACTTGCGTTCACTTTGTTCTTTATCAGCGCCAGTGCATTGGCTGCGCCACCTACGCTTGAGCCTTTACTCAACAGCATCGCCGAGCGCCTGGAGATCGCCGACCAGGTGGCCTTGAGCAAATGGGACAGCAAAAAACCTGTAGAGGATAAGAAGCGCGAGCAAGAGGTGATCGCCAGCGTCATTGGCCAGGCGCCGAGCTACAAACTGGCACCCGCCGCCGCCGAGCAATTCTTCTCGGCCCAGATCGAGGCAAACAAGCTGGTGCAGTACACCCACCTGTCCGATTGGCAGTTCCAGGGCAAGGCACCCGACGATCCGCGCCCGGACCTGGTGAAGCAGATTCGCCCGCAGCTGGATCAATTGCAAACACGCCTGCTGCAACAACTGGCGGACTTCACCCCCCAACGTACCGACCCGCAGTGCCCTCACTGGCTGGCCGAAGCGGTGCATGAGCCGCTGAACGACCCGCTGCGGCAACTGGCGATGATCCGCGCCACGGCCGAGCTGTGTATTCGCATAGGCCAATAACGGATGACACCCACATTATTTTAGGCACCTTCCGGCATCCCTCCCCGAACAGCGATCGTAGCCTGACCGGCCACTCAGCGAACGGGATGAAACCAACCATGGAAGCCCTCAAATGCTTGATCGCAACAGCGGCCTGCTTGTCTGCCCTAGGCTGCAGCAGCCAGCCGAAAGTCGTCGTGCAAATCGAAAAGGAAATCCTGCTGCAGAGCAGCGCTTCATGGGACGGAACACCTTACAAGGCCTACCCCTCCGGACCGCCGGAACTCACGCTGTTGCGGCTCAAGATCCCCGCGAATACGCAGTTACCCTGGCACAGCCACCCCATGCCGAACGCAGCGTATATCCTCTCGGGCGAGTTGATCGTTGAAGCCCGTAAAGGTGGGCAAGCCCTCACCCTGACACAAGGGCAAACCCTGGCCGAGATGGTAGGCACAGTCCATCGCGGCAGAACCGGGAGCACACCGGTGGAACTGCTGGTCTTTTACGCCGGCAGCGCGGGCATGCCACTCTCCCAGCCACACTGATAAAGCCCCACCACTGAGATCGCTCTCGCACAGCCGCCGAGAGCACTCTCTCATCACTTCCTGAACAAACCTCACAAAACCGCACTATATTGGTGCGACGACCTGCACCCTTCCCACTGACTCACCCCATTTTGGTTCGAAACTTCCCGGCCAAGCTGGCAGAACGCCACAGTTTCGCGCCTTAAACCCCTATTTCAGGGGATTAACGCTTCTTTTCGGAGCCTTGGTTTGGTTTTTGCATTTTCCTTGTATCAGCGCGTGCCTCAAGCCCGCGCCTTGCTCCAAAAGAGGTCCCGATGACCATCAGCGATGCACTGCACCGTTTGTTACTCGACAATCTGACTACCGCGACCATCCTGCTCAATGACGACCTGCGCCTTGAGTACATGAACCCGGCGGCGGAGATGCTCCTGGCCATCAGCGGCCAGCGCAGCCATGGGCAGTTCATCAGCGAATTGTTCACCGAGTCGGCCGAAGCCTTGAGTTCATTGCGCCAGGCGGTGGAGCAGGCACATCCGTTCACCAAGCGTGAAGCGATGCTCACGGCACTGACCGGCCAGACGCTGACCGTCGACTACGCCGTCACCCCGATCCTGAGCAACGGCGCGACCCTGCTGCTGCTCGAAGTGCACCCCCGCGACCGCCTGTTGCGCATCACCAAGGAAGAAGCCCAGCTGTCCAAGCAGGAGACCAGCAAGATGCTGGTGCGCGGCCTGGCCCATGAGATCAAGAACCCGCTGGGCGGCATTCGCGGCGCGGCGCAGTTGCTGGCCCGCGAGCTGCCGGACGAGCACCTCAAGGACTACACCAACGTCATCATCGAAGAGGCTGACCGCCTGCGTAACCTGGTGGACCGCATGCTCGGCTCCAACAAGCTGCCGTCGCTGGCGATGACCAACGTGCACGAAGTACTTGAGCGCGTCTGTCAGTTGGTAGAAGCCGAAAGCCAGGGCTGCATCACCTTGGTGCGCGACTACGACCCGAGCATTCCCGACGTGTTGATCGACCGCGAGCAGATGATCCAGGCGGTGCTCAACATCGTGCGCAACGCCATGCAGGCCATCAGCAGCCAGAACGAGCTGCGCCTTGGCCGCATCAGCCTGCGCACCCGTGCCCTGCGCCAGTTCACCATCGGCCACGTGCGCCATCGCCTGGTGACCAAGGTCGAGATCATCGACAACGGCCCAGGCATTCCTGCGGAACTTCAGGAAACCATCTTCTTTCCCATGGTCAGCGGCCGCCCGGACGGTACCGGGCTGGGCCTGGCCATTACCCAGAACATCATCAGCCAGCACCAGGGTCTGATCGAATGTGAAAGCCATCCCGGCCACACCACGTTCTCGATCTTTCTGCCTCTGGAACAAGGAGCCCCATCGACATGAGCCGTAGTGAAACTGTGTGGATCGTCGATGACGACCGTTCTATCCGCTGGGTCCTCGAGAAAGCCTTGCAACAGGAAGGCATGACCACCCAGAGCTTCGACAGCGCCGACGGGGTGATGAGCCGCCTGGCGCGCCAGCAGCCCGACGTGATCATCTCCGACATCCGCATGCCCGGCGCCAGTGGCCTGGACCTGCTGGCGCGGATTCGCGAGCAGCACCCGCGCCTGCCGGTGATCATCATGACTGCGCACTCCGACCTGGACAGCGCTGTCGCGTCCTATCAGGGCGGCGCCTTCGAGTACCTGCCCAAGCCATTTGATGTGGACGAGGCCGTGGCGCTGGTCAAGCGCGCCAACCAGCACGCCCAGGAACAGCAGAACCAGGAAGCCCCGCCGACCCTGACCCGCACCCCGGAAATCATCGGTGAAGCGCCGGCGATGCAGGAAGTGTTTCGCGCCATCGGGCGCTTGAGCCATTCCAACATCACCGTGCTGATCAACGGCGAGTCGGGTACCGGTAAAGAGTTGGTGGCCCACGCCCTGCACCGCCACAGCCCGCGGGCGGCCTCGCCGTTTATCGCGCTGAACATGGCGGCGATCCCCAAGGATCTGATGGAGTCCGAGCTGTTCGGCCATGAGAAAGGCGCGTTCACCGGCGCCGCCAACCTGCGTCGCGGCCGCTTCGAACAGGCGGACGGCGGCACGCTGTTCCTCGATGAAATCGGCGACATGCCGGCCGACACCCAGACCCGCCTGCTGCGCGTACTGGCGGACGGCGAGTTCTACCGCGTGGGCGGGCACACACCGGTCAAGGTCGATGTGCGCATCATCGCCGCGACTCACCAGAACCTGGAAACCCTGGTGCACGCCGGCAAGTTCCGTGAAGACTTGTTCCACCGTCTCAACGTGATCCGCATCCACATCCCACGTATGTCGGACCGTCGCGAAGATATCCCGACCCTCGCCCGCCACTTCCTCAGCCGCGCCGCCCAGGAGCTGGCCGTCGAGCCGAAGCTGCTGAAAAGCGAGACCGAGGAATACCTGAAGAACCTGCCATGGCCCGGCAACGTGCGCCAGCTGGAGAACACCTGCCGCTGGATCACCGTGATGGCGTCCGGCCGCGAAGTGCATATCGGCGACCTGCCGCCGGAGCTGTTGAGCCTGCCGCAGGATTCGGCACCGGTGACCAACTGGGAACAGGCGCTGCGCCAATGGGCCGACCAGGCCCTGGCACGCGGCCAGTCGAACCTGCTGGACAGCGCCGTACCGGCCTTCGAGCGGATCATGATCGAAACCGCCCTCAAGCACACCGCCGGCCGCCGTCGCGATGCCGCTGTGTTGCTGGGTTGGGGTCGCAATACCCTGACGCGCAAGATCAAGGAGCTGGGCATGAAGGTGGATGGTGGTGATGACGATGAGGGCGACGACGCCTGATCTCCAATCTATCGAGGTCTAATGTGGGAGGGGGCTTGCTCCCGATAGCGGTGGATCAGTCAGATAGATATCGACTGACACTCCGCCATCGGGAGCAAGCCCCCTCTCACATTTGGACCTCCACACGGACTCAGAACCGTGCACCGCTTCAATGCACCCTGTTCTAGCATCGCGCACACGTTCCAAGCCCGAGGCAAGCCTCTTGTTAAAAAAATGCTGAACCCCGAAAACACCAAAGCCCCGTATTCCGGGGCTTTGCGCTTTCTGATGAAATTATTTGGCACAGTTTGGCGAGTCTGGCACGCGCCCTGCAATAACCCTTGTACAACCCAGTTTCGGGGACCTTGGTACAGGCAGGCCGAGAATCCCCTCTTTACACCCGGGGTGCTTGATGCGAACCGCGTCGCGCTCCACACCGCTTTCGGGAACCTCGGTACAGGCAGGCCGGGGATTCCCTCTTTAACACCGAAGCCTCTGGCTTCACCCCGTTTTGGGAGCCCTGGTACAGGCAGGCCGGGAACTCCCTCTTTTATTGCTCTTGGAGATGGATCTCCAGCCGCCAGCGGTCATCGACCTCCTCGCCCTTCCACTCCCCGCGCAACGGCCGAGCCGCCACCAGGTTCAGCAGCAAGCCCGCATCGGTCTTGCGCACGCGCCAGTTCACATCCTTGTCGTTGACCTTGAGCTGCCCGCTGGCGGCTTTGCCTTGTGCATCGAACAACAGCGCCACGGTGCCGTCGATGTGCTCGCCGTGCAGCTTGGGTTCGCTGTTGAACCACACCACCACACCGTCCGCCGCCGTCTCTATCTGCTGCAACTCGACCGGGTCAGGGGTGGTCAGGCGGCCGATCATCAGGCCCACCATCAGGCCGACAATCGCCAAGGAGCCCATGACCCTCGGCATTAGCTTCGGTCTTGGGTCTTCTTCAGGGGTAGAATGCAGCGCATCTTTGCCTTCGGAGCCGTGCATGTTTCACGTCATCCTTTTTCAACCAGAAATTCCGCCGAATACCGGCAACGTTATCAGGCTGTGCGCCAACAGTGGCTGCCACCTGCATTTGATCGAGCCCCTGGGCTTCGACATGGACGACAAGCGCCTGCGCCGTGCCGGCCTGGACTACCACGAGTATGCCACCCTGCAGCGCCATGCCGACCTGGCCAGCTGCCTGGAAAGCCTGGGCCACCCACGGCTGTTCGCGTTCACCACCAAGGGTTCGCGACCGTTCCATGATGCCAGCTTCGCCGAAGGCGACGCCTTCCTGTTCGGCCCGGAAAGCCGTGGCCTGCCGGCCGACGTACTCGACGCCCTGCCGGACGGGCATCGCCTGCGCCTGCCGATGCGCGAAGGCTGCCGCAGCCTGAACCTGTCGAACACCGTCGCCGTTGCCGTCTACGAAGGCTGGCGCCAACTCGGCTTCAAGTAACACACATAACAAATGTGGGAGGGGGCTTGCCCGATGGCGGAGTGTCAGTCGACATCTACGTGACTGATCCACCGCTATCGGGAGCAAGCCCCCTCCCACATTGGGTTCTGCGTCGGGTTCGAGATTACTGAACCGTCGGGGCGCCTTCCTGTTGCATGCGCTGCAGCTCTTGAGCGTACAGGGCATCGAAGTTCACCGGAGCCAGCATCAACGCCGGGAACGAACCACGGGTGACCAGGCTGTCCAGGGTCTCGCGGGCATACGGGAACAGGATGTTCGGGCAGAACGCACCCAGGGTGTGGCTCATGGACGCTTCGTCCAGGCCCTGGATCAGGAAGATACCGGCCTGTTGCACTTCAGCGATGAAGGCCACTTCTTCGCCATTCTTGACGGTGACCGACAAGGTCAGCACGACTTCGTGGAAATCGCCTTCCAGTGCCTTTTGACGGGTGTTCAGGTCCAGGGCAACGCTTGGGGTCCATTCCTGGCGGAAGATAGCCGGGCTTTTCGGCGCTTCGAACGACAAGTCACGCACATAGATACGCTGCAGCGAAAATTGTGGGCCTTGGGCTTCTGCTGCTTCGGTGTTCTGTTGGTCAGTCATCGCAGATCCTTCTTGATCTTGGGGTCTTTTAGGGGTTAGGAGTCAGACGAGCAGCAGCGCATCGAGTTTACCGGCGCGCTCCAGGGCAAACAGGTCGTCGCAACCACCGATGTGTTTGGCGCCGATCCAGATCTGCGGCACTGACGTGCGCCCCGCCTTCTGGGCCATTTCGGCACGCACCTGGGGTTTGCCATCGACCTTGATCTCTTCGAAGGCAACGCCCTTTTTCTCCAGCAGGGCCTTGGCCCGCATGCAGTAAGGGCACCAATCGCTGGAATATACGACGACCTGGCTCATATCACTTCACCAGCGGCAGGTTATCGGCGCGCCAGCTGCTGATGCCACCGGATAGCTTGGCGGCGGTGAAACCGGTCTTGAGCATCTCGCGGGCGTGGGTACCGGCGTGCTGGCCCTGGGCGTCGACCAGGATGATGGTCTTGGCCTTGTGCTTTTCCAGCTCGGCCAGGCGCGCGATCAGCTTGTCCTGAGGAATGTTCAGGGCACCGACGATGTGGCCGGCGGCGAAATCCTTGACTGGGCGGATATCCACCACAATGGCCTCATCCTTGTTGACCAGCGCGGTCAGCTCCGACGTGCTCAGGCTGCGGCCCCCACGGCTCAATTCGTGAGCGATCAGCAGCGCCAGCAGGATGACGAAGGCACCCACGAGCAGATAGTGGGCAGTGGCAAATGCAATCAGGTGATCAACCATCAAGGAGGTTCCAGGGCGTTAAAATGGCGGTAAGTATACACAGCCGTCAGGGGGGGCCAACCCCCGTAAGGCGGTGACGTGGTCGGAACTTCGCTTTAAACTGCCACTCCCTTTTCAATTGCCTTCCTTTATTACCGCCGCGAGAGGATCTATGACTACTACGCCTAAACCTTTGGTCCTGATAATTCTCGATGGCTTCGGACACAGTGAAAGCCACCACGACAACGCGGTGTACGCGGCCAAGAAGCCCGTACTCGACCGCCTGACCGCGACGGTGCCCAACGGCCTGATCTCCGGCTCGGGCATGGACGTGGGCCTGCCGGACGGCCAGATGGGCAACTCGGAAGTCGGCCACATGAACCTCGGCGCCGGACGAGTGGTCTATCAAGACTTCACTCGCGTGACCAAATCGATCCGCGATGGCGAGTTCTTCGAGAACCCGACCCTCTGCGCAGCGGTAGATAAAGCAGTGGCCGCCGGCAAGGCCGTGCACTTCATGGGCCTGCTGTCCGACGGCGGCGTTCACAGTCACCAGGACCATCTGGTGGCGATGGCCGAGCTGGCCTTCAAGCGCGGCGCCGACAAGATCTACCTGCACGCCTTCCTCGATGGCCGCGACACCCCGCCAAAAAGCGCGCAATCCTCCATCGAGCTGCTGGACGCCACCTTCGCCGCCCTGGGCAAGGGCCGCATCGCCAGCCTGGTGGGCCGCTACTTCGCCATGGACCGCGACAACCGTTGGGACCGCGTGTCCCAGGCCTACAACCTGATCGTCGACGGCCAGGCCGAATTCCACGCCGCCACCGCCCAGGAAGGCCTGGAAGCTGCCTACGCCCGTGGCGAGAGCGATGAATTCGTCAAGGCCACCACCATCGGCGAGCCGGTCAAGGTCGAAGACGGCGACGCCGTGGTGTTCATGAACTTCCGCGCCGACCGTGCCCGCGAGCTGAGCCGTGTGTTTGTCGAAGACGGTTTCAAGGAATTCGAGCGGGCGCGCCAGCCAAAAGTCCAATACGTCGGCCTGACCCAATACGCCGCCAGCATCCCGGCCCCCGCTGCCTTTGCTGCCGGCAGCCTGGACAACGTGCTGGGCGACTACCTGGCGAAGAACGGCAAGACCCAGCTGCGTATCGCTGAAACCGAAAAATACGCCCACGTCACCTTCTTCTTCTCCGGCGGCCGTGAAGAACCGTTCCCAGGCGAAGAACGCATCCTGATCCCTTCGCCGAAAGTCGCCACCTACGACCTGCAGCCGGAAATGAGCGCGCCGGAAGTCACCGACAAGATCGTCGACGCCATTGACCACCAGCGTTACGACGTGATCGTGGTCAACTACGCCAACGGTGACATGGTCGGCCACAGCGGCAACCTGGAAGCTGCCACCAAGGCCGTGGAATGCCTGGACCTGTGCGTCGGCCGCATTGTCGAGGCTCTGGAAAAAGTCGGCGGCGAAGCGCTGATCACCGCCGACCACGGCAACTGCGAGCAGATGTCCGACGAAACCACCGGCCAGGCCCATACCGCCCACACCACCGAGCCGGTGCCGTTCATCTACGTCGGCAAGCGCGACTTCAAAGTGCGTGAAGGCGGCGTGCTGGCGGATGTGGCGCCGACCATGCTGATGCTGATGGGGTTGGAGAAGCCCAAAGAGATGACCGGGACCTCAATTCTGGTCTGATCTCAACAAACATGTGGGAGGGGCTTGTCCCTTCCCACATGGGATCTGCGGTGTTTGGTAGATGTCTTTTTGCCATACCACCGCCGCTCGGCACCTATCTTGCCTTCCAGGCCGAATTGGGCGTTTTTTTTGCAGCGCTTGGCGGGCATACTAGGCCGTCCCTTTCCCTGGTGTCGCCCGCCTCTATGCTTCGCGCCTTGATTACCCTCGCTCTTGTCTGCCTGCTCCAACCGGCGTTTGCCGACGAGCGCGCACAAACTCAACAACAGTTGGACGCTACGCGTCAGGACATTACCGAGCTGAAAAAACTGCTCGGCAAGCTCCAGGAAGAAAAATCCGGGGTGCAGAAAGATCTGCGCGGCACGGAAACCGAAATGGGCAAGCTGGAGAAGCAGGTCCAGGAGCTGCAAAAAGAACTAAAGAAGAGCGAGTCGGAACTGGAGCGACTCGACGCTGAGAAAAAAAAACTCCAGAGCGCACGCGTTGAACAGCAACGCTTGATCGCGATCCAGGCCCGCGCCGCCTACCAGAGCGGCCGCCAGGAATACCTCAAGTTGCTGCTCAACCAGCAGAACCCGGAGAAATTCGCGCGCACCCTGACCTACTACGACTACCTGAGCAAGGCCCGCCTGGAGCAACTGAAAAGCTTCAACGAGACCCTGCGCCAGTTGGCCAACGTCGAACAGGAAATCGCCAACCAGCAGTCGCAGCTGGAGGACCAGAAAGCCAGCCTCAGCGCCCAGCGCGACGAGCTGGACAAGGTCCGCAAGGAGCGCCAGCTGGCCCTGGCCAAGCTCAATGACGACGTGAAGGCCCGCGACGCCAAGCTGCAGGCCCGCGAGCAGGACCAGGCCGACCTGGCCAAAGTGCTCAAGACCATCGAAGAAACCCTGGCACGCCAGGCACGCGAGGCCGAAGAGGCGCGACAGAAAGCGCTGATCGCCCAGCAGGAAGCGGAAAAAAAGCGCCAGCGTGAGGCCGAACTGGCAGCCACCACCGATGCCCCGGCGCCGCGCAAACCGGTACATGCCGCCCCTGGCCCGCTGGTTTCCAGTTCTGGCGAGTCGTTCGGCGGCCCTTTTGCTTCAGCCCGCGGCAAACTTCCATGGCCGGTTGATGGTCGACTGCTGGCACGCTTTGGGGAAACCCGGGGCGATGACACCCGTGCCAAGTGGGACGGGGTGATGATCAGCGCCTCTGCCGGCAGCCAGGTCCACGCCGTACATGGCGGGCGCGTGGTGTTTGCCGATTGGCTGCGGGGCGCCGGTTTGCTGGTGATTCTCGACCACGGTAATGGCTATTTAAGCCTTTATGGCCACAATCAGACGTTACTCAAGTCGGCAGGTGATGTTGTAAAAGCCGGTGAATCTATCTCCACTGTCGGTAACAGTGGTGGCCAGGACACCCCGGCGCTGTACTTCGCTATTCGTCAGCAGGGTCGCCCGAGCGATCCCGCACAATGGTGCCGGTCCCAAGGATAGGGTCGCATCTACATTAGGAGTTCGTTCGACATGCTGCATTTGTCCCGCCTCACTTCGCTGGCCCTGACGATCGCCCTGGTCATCGGCGCGCCTCTGGCTTTTGCCGACCAGGCCGCCCCGGCTGCACCCGCCGCCACGGCCGCGACCACCAAGGCGCCATTGCCGCTGGACGAGCTGCGCACCTTTGCCGAGGTCATGGACCGGATCAAGGCCGCCTATGTCGAACCTGTAGACGACAAGACCCTGCTGGAGAATGCCATCAAGGGCATGCTCAGCAACCTTGATCCGCACTCCGCCTACCTGGGTCCGGAAGATTTTGCCGAGCTGCAGGAAAGCACCAGCGGTGAGTTCGGCGGCCTGGGCATTGAAGTCGGCGCCGAAGACGGCAATATCAAGGTGGTCTCGCCCATCGATGACACCCCGGCGTCCAAGGCCGGCATCCAGGCCGGTGACTTTATCGTCAAGATCAACGGCCAGCCGACCCGCGGCCAGACCATGACCGAAGCCGTCGACAAGATGCGCGGCAAGATCGGCCAGAAAATCACCCTGACCCTGGTGCGCGACGGCGGCAACCCGTTTGACGTGACACTCACCCGCGCGACCATCGTGGTCAAGAGCGTGAAGAGCCAGCTGCTGGAGTCTGGCTACGGTTACATCCGCATCACCCAGTTCCAGGTCAAGACCGGCGACGAAGTGGCCAAGGCCCTGGCCAAGCTGCGCAAGGACAACGGCAAGAAACTCAGCGGCATCGTGCTCGACCTGCGCAACAACCCGGGCGGCGTGCTGCAGTCGGCGGTGGAAGTGGTCGACCACTTCATCACCAAGGGCCTGATCGTCTACACCAAGGGCCGTATCGCCAACTCCGAGCTGCGCTTCTCGGCCACCGGCAACGATCTCAGCGAGAACGTGCCATTGGCCGTGCTGATCAACGGCGGCAGCGCCTCGGCCTCGGAAATCGTCGCTGGCGCCCTGCAAGACCAGAAGCGCGGCGTGCTGATGGGCACCACCAGCTTCGGCAAAGGCTCGGTACAAACCGTGCTGCCGCTGAACAACGATCGCGCCCTGAAGATCACCACCGCGTTGTACTACACGCCGAACGGCCGCTCGATCCAGGCCCAGGGCATCGTGCCGGACATCGAAGTGCGCAAGGCCAAGATCACCAACGAAATCGACAGCGAGTACTACAAGGAAGCAGACCTGCAAGGTCACCTGGGCAATGGCAACGGCGGTGCCGACCAGCCAACCGGCAGCAGCAAGAAAGCCAAGCCGATGCCGCAGGACGATGACTACCAGCTGGCCCAGGCGCTGAGCCTGCTCAAGGGCCTGAGCATTACGCGCAGCCGTTGATATGCGTGTTGCCCTGATCATCGCTGTGCTGTGCAGCCTGGCAGGGGTCGCCCAAGCGGCCCCTGCCGGCGAATCCCACAAAGCCTACCTGACCCTCATCATCGACGACCTGGGGCAAAACCTGCCTCGGGATCGTCGCGTGCTGGCCCTGCCTGGGCCGGTGACCACGGCGATCATGCCCGACACGCCCCACGCCGCCGAATTCGCCCGCGAAGCGCACAAGGCCGGCAAGATCGTGATCCTGCACATGCCCATGGACCCCGCCACCGGCCCGTTCGCCTGGCACCCGGAACTCTCCATGGAAGAACTTGGCCAACGCCTGGACGCCGCCTTCAAGGCCGTGCCCTACACCGCCGGCATCAACAACCATATGGGCAGTCGCATGACCGCCCAGCCGGCCGCCATGGCCTGGCTGATGGCGGAACTGCAGCGGCGCAACAAATTCTTCGTCGACAGCCGCACCAGCGCACAGACCGTGGCCGCCGCCGAGGCGCAGAAGATCGGCCTGGCCCATGTCTCGCGGGATGTATTCCTCGATGATGAACGCACCGAAGCGGCGATTGCCACGCAGCTGCAAACCGCGATCAAGCTGGCGCATAAACAGGGTTCGGCGGTGATGATCGGCCACCCCTATCCGCAGACGCTGGCGGTGCTCGAGCGCGAATTGCCCAAGCTCCAGGCCCAGGGCATCGAGTGGATTGATATCAAGCTGATGATCAGTGTGCGCAGCAATCAAGCCATGCCGGGGCACGGCAAGAACGGCGTCTACCGCTACAAATAGTCCGCCATGATCTGTTCCACCCGCCCTTCAGAGCGCAACTGATCCAACGCTGCCTGCAGCCTGGCTACCGTCTCATCCGGCACATCCTTGTTCAGCGCCAGGTACAACTGGGCACTGTTGAACCGCAGCACAGTCTTGAGCCCGGTCACACCGACCTGGCGCGCCAGGTAACGCCCGGCCGGGTCGCCGGTGGCCCACAGGTCGATCTGGCCATCCACGAGCTTTTGCGCGTTGTCCTGGTCACGCAACACCACCACCGGGTTAAGGCCCTGCTTCTCCAGGGTCTCGGCGATGGCATCGCCTTTATAGGCGCCGATCCTGTAGCGGCGCGCATGCTCCAGGTCGTCGAGCTGGATCTTGCTGTCGGCCTTGGCCAGCAGCACCCAGTCGTCCGGGCCGATGGG
Source organism: Pseudomonas sp. Yb2C2 (assembly GCF_052112325.1). Classification (NCBI taxonomy): domain Bacteria; kingdom Pseudomonadati; phylum Pseudomonadota; class Gammaproteobacteria; order Pseudomonadales; family Pseudomonadaceae; genus Pseudomonas; species Pseudomonas sp. Yb2C2. Next base: position 62,132 of record NZ_JAVAJK010000011.1, read on the forward strand.
GCCGACCCACTTGAACAGCGCTTCACGATCCGGCAGGCGCGCCATCACAAACACGCCATAGCCGGGTTTCTCCAGGGCGAGCTTATAGATTCGCTCCCAGGGAAAACGCAGGGTGAGATTGTAGGAAATGCCGGCACGCTTGAAGGTTTCGCGCACGATGTCCACGGCGATGCCTTCGATGTTCTCGTCCCTGGCGAAGTTCTTGCCGTTCTTGGCCATGTTGTAGGGCGGGAAATTTTCCGTCAGCAACACCAGGGAGGCGTCGGACGGCTCTTCGGCGTGGGCCGCACTCACCATGAAGATGGAGGTGCTGGCGAGGGCAAGCAGCAGGGTCTTGAACATGAAGGCTACCGGAATCCATGGCAAGCGCAGAGAGTGCCGCGCGCCTGCCATGGTGTCCAGCAACGTTTAGCGAACGACGATACCGCGCGCCGCCATGTAGGCCTTGGCCTCGGGAACGGTGTATTCACCAAAGTGAAAAATACTCGCCGCCAGCACCGCGCTGGCATGGCCTTCGATGACGCCGTCGGCCAGGTGTTGCAGGTTACCGACGCCGCCGGAAGCGATCACCGGAATACCCAGCGCATCGCTGATGGCGCGGGTCACGCCCAGGTCGAAGCCGTTCTTCATGCCGTCCTGGTCCATGCTGGTCAGCAGGATTTCCCCGGCGCCCAGGCCTTCCATCTTCATCGCCCACTCCACCGCGTCCAGGCCGGTCGGCTTGCGACCGCCATGGGTGAAGATCTCCCAGCGCGGGGTTTCGCCCGGGCCGGAGACTTTCTTGGCGTCGATGGCGACCACGATGCATTGCGAGCCGAAGTGCTGCGCGGCTTCGCCGACGAACTCCGGGTTGAACACCGCAGCGGTGTTGATCGAGACCTTGTCCGCACCGGCATTGAGCAGGTTGCGGATGTCCTGCACGGTGCGCACGCCACCGCCGACGGTCAGCGGGATAAACACCTGGCTGGCCATGCGCTCGACGGTATGCAACGTGGTGTCGCGGCCGTCGACGCTGGCGGTGATGTCGAGAAAGGTAATTTCGTCGGCACCTTGCTCATCGTAGCGACGGGCGATTTCCACCGGGTCGCCGGCGTCACGGATGTTCTCGAACTTGACGCCCTTGACCACGCGACCGTTGTCGACGTCCAGGCAAGGGATGATGCGTTTGGCCAGCGCCATGGTCAGTCCTCAGCCGTTGTAGGCATCGCAGTAAGCCTGGGCTTCGGCGACGTCCAGGGTACCTTCGTAGATCGCGCGGCCGGTGATGGCGCCGATGATCCCTGGCGCCTTGGCGTCCAGCAGCGACTTGATGTCGCCCAGGTTGTGGATACCGCCGGAAGCGATCACCGGGATCCTGGTGGCAGCGGCCAGCGCAGCGGTGAACGGCACGTTGCAGCCCTGCATCATGCCGTCTTTGGCGATGTCGGTATAAACGATGGCGGACACGCCGTCGGCTTCGAACTGCCTGGCCAGGTCGATGACTTGCACGGTGCTGATTTCAGCCCAGCCGTCGGTGGCGACGAAACCGTCCTTGGCGTCCAGGCCCACGATCACCTTGCCCGGGAACGCGCGGCAGGCTTCGGCGACGAAGGCCGGGTCTTTCACGGCCTTGGTGCCGATGATCACGTAGCTCACGCCGGCCTTGACGTAATGCTCGATGGTTTCCAGGGAGCGGATACCGCCGCCGATCTGGATCGGCAGGTTCGGGTAGCGCCTGGCGATCGCGGTGACCACCTCGCCGTTGACCGGCTGGCCTTCGAAGGCGCCGTTCAAGTCCACCAGATGCAGACGCCGGCAGCCCCCTTCCACCCATTTGGCAGCCATGCTCACCGGGTCATCGGAGAACACGGTGGAATCTTCCATACGGCCTTGGCGCAGACGGACGCAGGCGCCGTCCTTGAGATCGATAGCGGGGATAATCAGCATCTGGCAAACCTTATTCGATATTCAGCAATGCTTGGGAAATCAGGGTTTCTCAAGCGACCACAGGTCGCTTTCGATGCTTTCGAACCTTTCTTTAAGGAGCGTCTGCGTATCGAAAATCGCCCTGTTGTAATAGTGCGGAGCCACTTCGGTGGTGAACAGCTCAAGAATCTCGGCGACCTCGAACGAGCCCAGCTTGAGCTCGAAGCGGTCTTCCATGAAGCGCTTGATCTTGAGGGTAGCCTCACTTTCCTGCTCTGGCGTGAGGTTCAAGATCGGCAGCTTCGGCTTCCTGGCCATTTACCAGCGCCCATCCCAGGCGGCGAAGTTCTGCAGCAATTGCAGGCCATGGGTATGGCTCTTCTCCGGGTGGAACTGCACGGCAAAACGCGAACCTTCGGCCAACGCAGCGGCGAAGTCGACGCCGTAGTGCCCACCCCCCACCACCTGGCGCGGTTTACCGGCGGCGATGTAGTAGCTGTGCACGAAGTAGAAGCGCGCCATGTCCGGGATGTCGTGCCACAGCGGGTGATCCACCGCCTGGCTGACTTCGTTCCAGCCCATGTGCGGGACTTTCAGGTGGGCGCCGTCTTCGTGCAGGTCCTTGCCGAAGAACTTCACCTGGCCGGGGAACAGGCCGATGCAGTCGACGCCGTCGTTCTCTTCACTGTGATCGAGCAAGGCTTGCATGCCCACGCAGATGCCGAGGAACGGACGATCCTGGCTGACTTCGCGCACCAGGCTGTCAAAGCCCAGGCGACGGATCTCGGCCATGCAATCGCGGATCGCCCCCACACCGGGGAACACCACGCGGTCGGCTTCGCGAATCACGCTGGCATCGCTGGTGATCAGCACCTTGCCGGCCCCTACGTGTTCGAGGGCCTTGGCCACCGAGTGCAGGTTGCCCATGCCGTAATCGATAACCGCGACCGTCTGCATTACAGGACGCCCTTGGTCGAGGGCATCTGCCCGGCCATGCGCTCATCCAGCTCCACGGCCATGCGCAGCGCGCGGCCGAAAGCCTTGAACACGGTTTCGATCTGGTGGTGGGTGTTGGTGCCACGCAGGTTGTCGATGTGCAGGCTGACAAGTGCGTGGTTGACGAAGCCCTGGAAAAATTCCTGGAACAGGTCGACGTCGAAGCCGCCCACGGTGGCGCGGGTGTACGGCACGTGCATCTGCAGGCCCGGGCGGCCGGAGAAGTCGATGACCACACGCGACAGCGCTTCGTCCAGCGGGACATAGGCGTGGCCGTAGCGACGGATGCCTTTTTTGTCGCCGATGGCCTTGGCAAACGCCTGGCCGAGGGTGATGCCTACGTCTTCCACCGTGTGGTGGTCGTCGATATGCAGGTCGCCCTTGCTGACGATATCCAGGTCGATCAGCCCGTGACGGGCGATCTGGTCCAGCATGTGCTCAAGAAAAGGTACACCGATATCAAATCGGGCCTTTCCGGTGCCATCCAGGTTGATCGAGGCTTTGATCTGGGTTTCCAGAGTGTCGCGCTCGACGGACGCCTTACGTTCGGCCATCACCAGCTCCGCAAAATCATTGGGCGAAAAAGGCAGCCATTATAGGGGCGCGGGCGCTAAACAGAAACATCGAAGGGGATAAGACTGACGAGTTGAGGCGGGGAAGGTCGGGGATAGACATGTATACACAAGCGGGCGCTCCAGGATGGTGCGCCCGCTTGTATTCAACTTAGTGGAACAGTACCGCCGTCTTCTGCAGGGTCACCCACACACCCCACGCCAACGGAATACCCACCACCAGCCAGGCGGCAATTGCCAACGGCACGGTGCCGGGCGCCGCTTTCCACTCCAGAGAAGTGGTGGCATCAGCCCCTTTGTCATGGCCCAGCGCTTGCTCTGCGGCAAGTTCTGCATCGGTCATGAAGTACTTGTCGGCCACCGGGCGGACCAGCATGTTGCAGATAAAGCCCAGCACCAGCAGGCCGGCGAGGATGTACAAGGTGATGTCATAGGCCGCAGCGCGTTCAACGCCGATGCTCAGTTGATACTCACGCAGGTAGTTCACCAGCACCGGGCCCAGCACGCCCGCCGCTGCCCAGGCGGTCAGCAGGCGACCGTGGATCGCGCCGACCATCTGGGTACCGAACAGGTCGGCCAGGTAGGCCGGGACGGTCGCAAAGCCACCGCCGTACATCGACAGGATGATGCAGAACGCCGCCACGAACAGCGCCACGTTGCCCAGGTGCCCCAGGTTCGGGATCAGCGCATACAGGGCAAAGCCCAGGGCGAAGAACACGAAGTAGGTGTTTTTACGCCCCAGGTAGTCGGAGAACGACGCCCAGAAGAACCGACCACCGATGTTGAACAGGCTCAGCAGGCCGGTGAAGCCCGCAGCGATGGCGGCAATCGACGCCAATTGCCCGGCGTCCAGTTGGCCAAACGGCACATCGACACCCAGCAGCTTGCCACCGAACACTTCCTGCAGCAGCGGCGAAGCCATGCCGAGGATGCCGATACCGGCCGACACGTTCAGGCACAGCACCAGCCATACCAGACGGAATTGCGGGGTTTTCCACGCCACATTCACGTGCACGTGACGGTGGGTGATCATCGCGTTACTGGCTTTTTTCGCCGGTGCGGTCCAGCCCTCAGGCTTCCAGCCAGTGGGTGGAACGCGGTAGGACAGCGCGCCGCCGATCATGAACACGAAGTAGATCGCAGCCATGACCAGGAAACTCTGCCATACGCCCACGCTAGTCGGCGAAGCAAAATGCCCCATCAGCGCAGCAGCCAGCGGGGCGCCCACCATTGCGCCGCCGCCGAAGCCCATGATCGCCATGCCGGTGGCCATGCCGCGCTTGTCCGGGAACCACTTGATCAGGGTCGATACGGGCGAGATATAGCCCAGGCCCAGGCCGATACCGCCAATGACCCCGGAGCCGATCCACATCAGCCAGATCTGGTGGGTATAGATACCCAGCGCCGAGATCAGCAGGCCGCCACACCAGCACAACGCCGACACAACACCGGCCTTGCGCGGCCCGGCATGTTCCAGCCAGCCACCCCAGATCGCTGCCGAGCAGCCCAGGAAGATGAAGAACAGGGTGTAGATCCAGCCCAGCATGGAGATGGGCCAGTCGCATTGGGACGAGAAGACCTGGGCGATGAAGCTCATGTCCGGTGCACAGGCGACAGGCTTGGTGATACCCAGCGCCTTGGACAACGGCAACCAGAACACCGAGAAGCCGTAGGCCATGCCGATGCACAGGTGGATGGCCAGGGCGGCCGGTGGAACCAGCCAGCGGTTGAAGCCGGGCTTGGCGATAATGCGCTCCTTGGACAGGAACGCAGGCTGGGCGGCGGTAGTGCCGGCCACAGTGCTAGTGCTCATTGATGAATCCCCCAGTTATTAGTATGCGTTCGTCAGGCGCTCTCTCCCTCGGCCTTGCACGCAAAGCGTGGCCGTTTTTGTAGAGTGAAGCTCCATTTTGGCGCGACGATAAGTCGCAGAAGGCGAACGAACGGCCGAAGATTAGCATTAGCGAGTGACAGAAAAACCAAAATGACATCATCTTTTTGCGATTTTTCGGTTTTATTGGCGTCAAAAACCCGTTTTCGCCCCTATGGATACAATGTAACGATCGGTGACCTGACGCAGGCCGTCGGGCGTTATACTCTGCGGCTAAATTTTGAAATCGACATACAAGGACTCGCCCATGAAAGCGTTCGGCAAAATCCTGGGTCTGGTACTTCTCGGGCTGTTGCTGATCATTGTGGCTCTGGGCTTCGCCCTGACCCATCTCTTCGATCCCAACGACTATAAAGACGAGATTCGCCAGATTGCCCGCGACAAGGCCCACATCGAGCTGACGCTCAATGGCGATATCGGCTGGAGCCTGTTCCCCTGGCTCGGCCTGGAACTGCACGAAGCCAGCGTGGCGACCCTGACCACGCCGACCCAACCCTTCGCCGACCTGCAAATGCTTGGCCTGTCGGTACGCGTGCTGCCGCTGCTGCGTCGCGAGGTGCAAATGAGCGATGTGCGTGTCGAAGGCCTGAACCTGCGCCTCAACCGCGACAAGCAGGGCCATGGCAACTGGGAAGACATCGGCAAGACCGCGCCGGTGGCAACTGCCGGAACCCCCGCGCCAGCGCAAGCGCCTGCCGAGCCCGAAGCGGAAAAACCGTCCAAGCCGATCCGCCTGGATATCGACAGCCTGACGGTCAACAACGCCCGCGTCGAATACAACGATGAACAGACCGGCAAGCAATTCAGCGCCGAAAGTATCCAGCTGAGCACCGGCGCCGTGCACGAAGGTGCGAGCATCCCGGTGAAACTCACCGCCTTCTTCGGCAGCAACCAGCCAGTGATGCGCGTCAAGACCGAGCTCAACGGCAACCTGCGTATCGAACGCGCGCTCAAGCGCTACCAGTTCGAAGACATGAAAGTTACCGGCGAAGCCACTGGCGAGCCGCTGCAAGGCAAGACCGTGACCTTCTCCACACAAGGCCAGTTACTGGTGGACCAGGCGGCCAATATCGCCGAATGGACCAACCTGAAGCTCTCGGCCAACCAGTTGCGCGCCTTGGGCGAACTGAAGGTCAACGACCTGGACAAGACCCCGCAACTCAGCGGCGCGCTGTCCATCGCCCAGTTTGACCTGGCCAAGTTCCTCGACAGCGTCGGCAACCCGCTGCCGCCCATGGCCGAGGGCAGCCTGAGCAAGGTCGAGCTGGTCAGCCGCCTCAAGGGCACGCCGACCAGCCTGGCGCTGGAAGACCTGAACCTGAAACTCGATGGCAGCACCTTTACCGGTCGTATCGCCGTGGACGACTTTGCCAAGCAGGCGCTGCGCGTGCAGCTCAAGGGCGATACCTTCAACGCCGACAACTACCTGCCGGCCAAGTCCGAATCCGCCAAGGGCGCGACCGCCGCCCGCCAGGCCGAAGTGCAGAACAGCGAAGCCGGCGCCATGGCGGCCGGGGGCACCACGCCACTGCCGGAAGCACCGACCAAAGGCGCCTGGAGCACCGACAAACTGCTGCCATTGGCCCATCTGCGCAAGCTGGATGTGAATGCCGACCTCGCCTTCGGCCAACTGACCCTGAGTAAATTGCCGATCCAGAATGCCGTGCTGAAAGCGTCCGGCGTCGACGGCCAACTCAAGCTCGACACCCTGAGCGGCGGGCTCTACAACGGCACCTTCCAGGCCAACGGCAGCCTGGACGTGCGCCAGGACATTCCGCTGCTGGCCCTGCAAAGCCGGATCAGGCAGGTGCCGGTCGAACGCATCCTGCAGGCCCAGGGGCAAACGCCGCCGGTGAAAGGCCAGGTCACCCTCGACAGCAACCTCAGCGGCCGCGGCAACAGCCAGAAAGCCCTGATCGACAGCCTCAACGGTACCGCCAGCTTTGTGATCAACAACGGCGTGCTGCTCAACGCCAACCTCGAGCAGCAACTGTGCACCGGTATCGCCCTGCTCAACCGCAAGACCTTGAGCGGCGAACAACGCGGCAAGGACACCCCGTTCCAGGAGTTGAAGGGCAACCTGACCTTCCGTAACGGCGTCGCCAACAACCCCGACCTGAAAGTGCGCATCCCCGGGCTGGCGGTCAATGGCAACGGTGACATCGACCTGCGCGTGCTGGGCATGGATTACCGCGTCGGCATCATCGTCGAAGGCGACCAGCGCGAAGTACCGGACCCGGCCTGCGAAGTCGGCGCCAACTTCCAGGGCATCGAAGTGCCGTTGCGCTGCCGTGGCCCACTGGAACTCGGTGCCAAGGCCTGCCGCCTGGACAAGGACGGCCTGAGCCAGGTCGCGATCAAGGCGGCCGGCAACAAGCTCAGCGAGAAGCTGGAAGAGAAGCTCGACAAGGTCAATCCGCAGCTCAAAGATGCTTTGAAAGGCCTGTTCAAACGATGAAAAACGAGCAGTTTTCAACGGCGGTGCTGGACTGGTACGACCGCCACGGCCGCCATGACCTGCCCTGGCAACAGGGCATCACGCCTTACCGGGTGTGGGTTTCGGAGATCATGCTGCAGCAGACCCAGGTCAGCACGGTGCTCAATTACTTCGACCGCTTCATGGCCTCCCTGCCAACGGTCGAAGCCCTGGCCGCCGCGCCGGAGGACGAAGTGCTGCACCTGTGGACCGGCCTGGGTTATTACACTCGGGCGCGCAACCTGCAAAAGACCGCGAAAATCATCGTGGCCGAGTACGGCGGCGAGTTTCCCAGGGATGTGGAAAAACTCACCGAGTTGCCCGGCATCGGCCTGTCCACCGCCGGCGCGATTGCCAGCCTGAGCATGGGCCTGCGCGCGCCGATCCTCGATGGCAACGTCAAACGCGTGCTGGCGCGCTTCACCGCACAAGAGGGCTACCCCGGCGAACCCAAGGTGGCCAAGCAGCTGTGGGCCACCGCGGAGCGCTTCACACCCCATGATCGTGTCAACGCCTACACCCAGGCGATGATGGACATGGGCGCCACCCTCTGCACCCGCAGCAAGCCCAGCTGCCTGCTGTGCCCGCTGGAAAAAGGCTGCGAAGCCCACCTGCTCGGCCTGGAGACACGCTACCCGATCCCCAAGCCGCGCAAGAGCATCCCGCAGAAGCGCACGCTGATGCCGATGCTGGCCAATGCCGAAGGCGCCATCCTGCTTTACCGCCGCCCCTCCACCGGCCTGTGGGGCGGCTTGTGGAGCCTGCCCGAACTGGACGACCTGCAAGACCTCGAACACCTGGCCAACCAGCACGCTCTCGAGCTGGGCGAGCACCAGGCACTGCCGGGGCTGATCCACACCTTCAGCCACTTCCAGCTGGCCATCGAACCCTGGCTGGTGCAGGTCGAGGAATCCGCCCATCACGTGGCCGAGGCCGACTGGCTCTGGTATAACCTCGCCACCCCGCCGCGCCTGGGCCTTGCCGCCCCGGTAAAGAAACTGCTGAAACGCGCGGCCGATGTATTGAACGCAGGAGAGTCGTCATGACCCGCACCGTAATGTGCCGCAAGTACAACGAAGAATTGCCAGGCCTGGAACGCCCTCCGTACCCAGGTGCGAAGGGCCAGGACATTTTCGATCACATCTCCGCCCAGGCATGGGGCGACTGGCTGAAACACCAGACGCTGCTGATCAATGAAAAACGCCTGAACATGATGAACGCCGAAGACCGTAAATACCTGTCAGGCGAAATGGACAAGTTCTTTTCCGGCGAGGATTACGCCAAGGCTGACGGCTACGTGCCGCCTGCTCAATAATTGATCAAAAATCGGGGTCGGCACGTAAGCGACGGTAATAATTAAATATTTTTTGAAAACTTGCTTGACGACCCCCTGAAAAACCCGTTTAATGCGCCCCGTTGCCCAGATAGCTCAGTCGGTAGAGCAGGGGATTGAAAATCCCCGTGTCGGCGGTTCGATTCCGTCTCTGGGCACCACTAATTAGTTTCAGGTGGTGCAAAAACCACCCGAAAGCCCACAAGAAGCCCGCCCAGTGCGGGCTTTTTGTTGTCCGGGATTTATAGATGCCGCCTGGGGCGATCGAGCATCGCCCCAGGGGATTTCAGTTAGCTGCGATCCGACATCAATGTGAACACTGCCACCCGCTCCTGATCGGATATCTCAAAGCCGCGCTCTTCCACCCGATCCAGCCAGCCCTGGGCTGACAGCTGCTCGCCAAAGCGTACCAGGCGCCCGTAACGCTCGAAGACCGCCCTCAACACATTGATCATCGCCGGATAGCTGCAACCGCCATCAAAGCCAATGCTCAGCCTTCCGATTCGCGAGCGCTCAATTACGTAGCCACTGACGGGCCGCTTAAAGTCCTTTTTCGTCATATCCCTGTGCTTCCAATACGGCAAGTTCAAAAAACGGCACAGCCAATTTGACCGACCGGTCACTCGATCGGCAAACATACAGCAAGGTGCCAGGTCACTTCAGCAAAAACACCATCAGCGGGTTGTCGTTCAATCGCCCCTCTAGGCTCGGCTGCAGGCGCTCCAGGGGCGTTCCCGGCAACAGCGCCGTTTCCTTGCGTGCCACGATCACCCAGGCAGGACGGGGCAAAGCATCCAGCCGTCCAACCTCGTTACCCGCGATAAACACGGGCTGCTCGTCATGGTCCAGGTTCATCATGTAGCGCACGGCCCAGGTATCACGCCCCAGGTTGAGAAACACCAAGGTACCCGGCTGCTTCACGCGAAGCGCCTCCACCTGCCCCACGAATCTCCGGGTATCGAACTGCAAATCCTTGGCCGGCTCCACGACAGCCACCAACACCAGCCATTGCGCCGCCAATGCAACGAGGCTGAGCCACACCAGTCGCTGCGGCCGTCGCCAGACACCCAGCGCCGCCACTTGCAGCACCAACAGGACAGCAATCAGTAGCGGCAACGAAACGTTAGGCCAGTAACCGTGCTTCTGCCACCCATGCCGACAGACAAACACGGCAACCACGCACAGCGCCGGCAGCGCCGCGACAAGCCACTCGTAGCCCCTACGCACGCCCGAAAGCCAGCCTTGCGCCTGAAGCAGCCCATAGGCCGCGACAGCCGCAAACATCGGCACCATGGGCAGAATGTAATAGGCACGCTTGAAATGCGGCACCGACAAGCCAAGCAGGATCATCAACCCACAGGCACCGAGCCGCACCACCAATTGCACAGGATCATCAAACCGCTCCGCCCAACGATGACGCAGCGCAACCAATGTGACCAACGCCAGCGGCACCACGGGGAAGTAACGGTACAGGCTCAGCTGGAAGTAGAAATAGAACGGCTCGCCGCTTTCATCAAGGCGCCCGCCCACTTGCATCTTGAACACTTCATCGGCAAACCCATCGCCGCCGCTGATGCGCGCCAGCTTCACCAACAGCCACCAACAGGCCGCCAGCAACACCAGGCCGACGATGCCGTGGATCAACACCTGCCTGACCCGCGCTCCAGGTCTGCCCAGCGCCCAATACACGCACACCACGCCGCAAACTTCGATCAAGCCCAGCGGGCCGCGTATCGCGAAACCCAGGATGAACAGCGGGAACACCGCAAGTTGCCTGAGCCGCGAACCCAGGCGCTCACCACTGTGCAGCAGGTAGAAACTGCCGACACACAGCACCGCCACCATCTGGTCCAGGCATACCGAGCGGGACTTCTCGAGCAATTGGGTGGTGAGCAACGTCAGCAGCACCGTGAGCAACGCCCACGGGCGACTCGCCGGGACCAGCAAGCGATAGATCAAGGCTACGACCCCGGCGGATGCAAGGGCAGTGGGCAGCACATTGGCCAAATGGTTGGGCGCACCGAACAACCGGGCAAATACGTAACTGAAGAAGGTCGCGGTACCAGGGTAGTCCGCGTAAGGCTGCCCATAGGTGGTGGGGAAAAGACTCGCGCCATGGCGAAACATTTCCTGCAGGAACAGCACCCAGCGCCCGTCAAAGCCCTGGGGTTGCTGGTCCCAGATACCCAGCGTGAACAGCAACAGCGCGAACAGGAAAATGCCCAGGGACTCCAGGCGGAAACGGTTGCAGTGATCCATGGGTTGGCCTGTCAGGTAGGGAACGCCGACCTAGGGTGCCGAACTTATCCCTAATAGCACCTGAACAAACCTGAACATTCACGTTTCACCGACCAGCAGGCCACACCAGCCTCGGGATCAGGCGCACGTAGATCAACTCGCCCACCAACTCGACCAGGGTTTGCAGGATCACCGCCGTCGCCGCCACGCCGCGCACGTCTTCTGGCAACGCCAGGGCCAGCGGCAACACCACCAATGAGTTACGCGTCGATGCGCTGAACGTCACCGCCCGTGCCGTCGCCGCCGGCAGCGCGAACAGCCTCGCAGCCAACGCCCCGATCACCGGCGCCAGCAACAGGAACGCCACGTACACCGGGATCACCGGCAGCAACAGGTTAATGTCACGCACCACCGAAGTGATTTGCGAACCGATCACCACCACCAACACCAGCGCCATCGCCGGCACCGGCAACCATGCCCAGGCGTCGCTCCACGCACTGACGCCCGATGAGCGCCGTGCCAGGAATGTGGTGATCACCGCCAGCCCCATGGGCAGCACGATCAACAACAGGAACGCCTCGATAAACGGCCCCGCCTGCACCACCACCCCGGACTGCGCCCCCAGCATCAACCCCAGGTACACCGGCAACAGCAGCAACTGCAGCAACAACAGCACCGGCGTCGCCGCCAGCATCAAGCGCGAGTCGCCTTTACCGATATGGGTAAACACCACCACATAGTCGATACACGGCGTCAGCAACACCAGCAATGCGCCCACCAGCAACGCCGGGCGCTCCACCAGGCCACGGGTCAACCCCCACACCAGCAGCGGCACGAGGATGAAATTGGCCAGCAGCAGCGCCGACAGAAAGCGCTTATGGCCCAAGCCCTGGCGCAGGTCCAGAAAAGGAATTTGCAGGAACATCGCATACATCAACACCGCGATGGCGGGCGTGACCAGCGCGCCGAGGCCCTGGGCCAACGAAGGCGCGAGCAGGCCGAACGCACCAGCCAGGAGGACAGCGGCGAAGTAGAGGGGGATCTGGTGGTGTTCGAGGGTGTCGCGGGTCATGAAAACGCTCTGGTGGACCGCAGAGGTGCAAGCCTATGCGTCTACTGGCGCGAGGTCGAGTGCAGCGGACCGGTCGCCTCTGAAGGATATTCTTGGCGTGTATGCAATACGGTCAGGATCTCGACCTGTTCCATAACGCGATAGACGACCCGATAGTTTGAATGAACAACCATTTCACGAGTGCCGGACAAGCGCCCTTGCCTGAATCCGTATGGCATTGACGATAAACCCTCAGCGGCCGCCACCATCGTACGGTGCAACGAAGCGGCGGAAGCGGCGTTGTACTGCTCGATGTAATCAATAATTTCGGTCAAGGCGACGATAGCCTCAGGTCGCTATTTAACGAGCAGCACGACGAGCCTTACGCCTCTCTTCCAGCATCCTCTCGACTTCTGCCATTGCCTCATCGTGTGGAATACTTGGGCGAGGATCATCAATGGAAGCCTGTACCTTGGCACGAAACCAACGGTCGTAGCTGGCAGCCCGCTCTTCAGTTTCAAACTCTGAAACGATGGGAGATCGTGGGATGCTCATGGAGACCTCCGGAATAGGTGCCTGCCAGTCTAATCTGTCCATGGTTTGCTGTCGTTTCTCTCGGATCTATGGCTTTCGCCGGGGCTCTGCACGCTTTGCGAGCGCCGAAGGTTAATGACCCAATCAAAGGGCAGACAAGTGCTGGCAAACTGGCTAGCTGTTACTAAAAAATAATAATCCACGCAGGGGCTTCGAAACGATGAATTTGAATGACGCCTCTTCAGTAGAACTTGCAACTACACCCCAAAATAGCCAAAGCGAATCCTTCAAGGAATCCGCCGCAGACGGCCACCCCCTCGGCGGCTTCACCTGGCGCCACCCGCGCACCGACCTAGAACGCGCGGTCGTCATCATCAACGCCGCCACCTCCGTGCGTTGCCGCCACTACTCACGTTTCGCCGACTACCTGTTTGCCAACGGCTTTGACGTGATCACCTACGACTATCGCGGCATCGGCGAGTCCCGCAGCGGTTCGTTGCGTGGGTTCAAGGCATCGTGGTCGGATTGGGGCACGCTGGATTTCGAAGCGATCCTGCTGCGGGCGCAGCGGGAGTTTCCAGGCCAGCCGATTGATGTGGTCGGCCACAGTTTTGGTGGCTGTGCGGCGGGGCTGGGCGCATCCGGCGCGGTGATCCGGCGAATCGTGACCGTGGGCGCGCAGTTCGCCTACTGGCGCGATTACGCCGCCGCCGGGCGCTGGCAGATGTTTGCCAAATGGCATGTGGTCATGCCGATGGTCACGGCACTCTGCGGGTATTTCCCCGGCAAGCGCCTGGGTTGGCTGGAGGATACGCCGGCAGGCGTGGTGCGCGACTGGAGCACGCCAACGCCCAGGTATGAGACGCGGCCCAGCGGGCGGGCCCTGGCGGACTTGCCATTCAGTCGCGTGAAGGCGCAGGTGCTGGCGATCAGCATCACCGATGACCCCTTCGGCACCGTGGCGGCGATTGAACGGTTGCTGGGTTACTTCGACGGCAGCGAGCGCACCCATCTGCGCATCGCCCCGGAAGACATCGGCGAAAAACAGGTCGGACATTTCGCGTTCTTTCGCAGGGAGTATCAGGATCGGTTGTGGCCGATTGCACTGGCCTGGCTGCAACACGGTCAATTAACGGCGGATACCCTTGGGATTTCCCTCAACCTGCGCTTCAATACCCCACCCAGATCCTGACCCAAGGACGTGAGCCCATGGCCTCGCCGAACAAGCAGCAAAAACGTGCCCACCGGGCCAAGGCCAAGGCCAAGCAGAACCGCACCCAGCGCGCCGTCGCGAGCAAACCGGATGCGTTTGCCGGCGATGACGACCGGATTGACCTTGAGTCAGTGGATTTGACCGAGCTGTTCGTGGAGATGCGCACCGCCGGCGAGACCAGCCAGCAGGCCCTCTGCGCGGTATTCCTGGCCCACCCGCTGCTCGCGCTGGTGCTGGAGCAGGAAGGCGAAGAAGAAGCCACCGACTTTATCCTGGCGGCACTGATCGAGTATCGGCAGTGGGCCACCGACAGCGACGATGAAGCCGCCGCACTGGCGTGGATCGAATCGCCGCAGTTCCAGGCGGATTACGTCGCCGCATCCGAGGCCCTCACCAACTAAAACCAAATGTGGGAGGGGGCTTGCCCCCTCCCACATTTGAACTGCGGCGCAATCGAGCACCGCATTCCATCACATCAATTCAGCACCGCAGCGCCCACTCTCTGCGCCTTGCGACGGCTGGACACAAACAACCCCGCCGCCACTACCAGCAAGCTCAAGACCCCGGTCGCGATGATCTCGACCCGATGCGCTTCCTGGAACAGCATGATGGTCAATGTGCCGACGATGAATACCATCACCGCGTAGGTCAGGCCTGGGAACAGCCACATCTTGAAGACAATTTTCTCGCCCGCCGCCATGCGCTTCTGGCGCATGCGCAGTTGCGACACCGCAATCACCAGGTACACCAGCAGCGCGATGGCGCCAGAGCTGGCCAGCAGGAATTCGAACACCGCTGCCGGCGCCACGTAGTTGGCAAATACCGCCAGGAACGCCGCGCCGGTGGACAGCAATACCGCCCAGTAAGGCGTGCCGCTTTTGTTGGTGCGCTTGGCCACGGCCGGTGCATCGCCGCGACGGCCCAGGGAGAACAGCATGCGCGAAGCGGTGTACAGCGCCGAGTTCAGGCAGCTGGTCACGGCAACCAGAACCACCAGGTCGACGATCAGCTTGGCGTTCGGGATACCCATGCGTTCCAGCACGGTCTGGTAGGAACCTACCGCCGCCAGGGTCGGATCATTCCAAGGCACCAGGGACACGACGATGAAGATCGACAACAGGTAGAACAAACCAATCCGCCAGATCACCGAGTTGGTGGCCTTGGTGATTTGCTGGCCCGGGTTCTTCGATTCAGCGGCGGCGATGGTGACGATCTCGGTGCCCATGAAGGAGAACATGGTGGTCAGGATCGCTGCCAATACCGCGCCCATGCCGTTGGGCATAAAGCCTTGGGTGTCAAAGAGGTGGGAAACGCCGCTGACCTGGCTGGTAGGAAGGAAGCCGAAAATCGCCGCCAGGCCGAGGATCACAAAGCCCACGATCGCCACGACCTTGATCAACGCGAACCAGAACTCGAACTCACCGTAGTTCTTCACGCTGAACAGGTTGGTGGCCGTCAGCAGCAACGTGATGATCAGCGTGAAGGCCCAAATGGCCACATCCGGGAACCAGGCGTTGAGAATGGTCGCGGCGGCGTTGGCTTCCAATGGAATCACCAGCACCCAGAACCACCAGTACAGCCAGCCGATGGTAAAGCCGGCCCAGTGACCGATCGCACGGTCGGCATAGGTGGAGAACGAACCGGTGTCCGGCGACGCCACGGCCATTTCGGCCAGCATGCGCATCACCAAGACCACCAGCGTACCCGCTGCGGCATATGCCAGCAGGACCGCAGGGCCAGCGGCAGCAATCGCGTGGCCGGAGCCGACAAACAAACCGGCACCAATGACGCCGGCAATCGACAGCATGGTGACGTGACGCGGTTTGAGCCCCTGTTCGAGGTCATTGGAGCTTTGCGTACTACTCATTGACACACCTTTGCGAGGAATTGCGAAAACGGTCCGCCCGGCCTGGGCTCTTCCTCGTGAAAAGAAACCAACAGGGCGTTCTTTATTTTTTACGCAAGATTTGCGCCAAAATGTTACAAAACCGCGATTGACGCGGCCTGCAGGACGATTCACCAGTCATCGCAAGTCATTGAGAACAATGGCATTTCGCTATAGCGTTACCGTGCGACTCACTTTCAAGACGAACAAGCGCACCAAAAACACACACGAAAAGTACGCGGCGCGCCATAAAAGGGCCGATAGCTACCGTTTGCCCGTTTAACCCTTCCAACACCCGGCCAAAGCTGGCACCATCGCGCCCTTTTTCACGCGAAGCCTGCGGATTCACGGGTTAAAACGGTTGTTCGGTTGTTGATGGCGCGACACCCTGCTGTGCCGATGCGACACCCTGCCGCACACCGCCCGTTTACCGCCCGCCGCGCTGTTGGCCGCCATCAGGACGCTATGCTAGCTTGGCGCCTCGCCAGGAAGGCGGCCCAACAGCGAAGATCGCAATGAACACAATGAGGACCCCACATGGCCGAGGCCACGCCCGCGCTTGAAATCCGCAACTTGCATAAACGCTATGGTGAGCTGGAGGTACTCAAAGGTATCTCGCTGACCGCTCGCGACGGCGATGTGATCTCGATCCTGGGTTCCTCCGGTTCCGGCAAGTCCACGTTCCTGCGCTGCATCAACCTGCTGGAAAACCCGCACCAGGGCCAGATCCTCGTGGCCGGCGAAGAGCTCAAGCTCAAGGCCGCGAAAAACGGCGAGCTGATGGCCGCAGACGGCAAGCAGATCAACCGCCTGCGCAGCGAAATCGGTTTTGTGTTTCAAAACTTTAACCTGTGGCCGCACATGAGCATCCTCGACAACATCATCGAGGCCCCTCGCCGTGTGCTCGGCCAGAGCAAGGCCGAGGCAATAGAAGTGGCCGAAGCCCTGCTGGACAAGGTCGGCATCGCCGACAAGCGCCATGCCTACCCCGCGCAATTGTCCGGCGGCCAGCAACAACGGGCGGCCATCGCGCGCACCCTGGCGATGCAGCCCAAGGTCATCCTGTTCGACGAACCCACTTCAGCCCTTGACCCGGAAATGGTCCAGGAAGTACTTAATGTGATCCGCGCGCTGGCCGAAGAAGGCCGCACCATGCTGCTGGTCACCCACGAAATGGGCTTCGCCCGTCAGGTCTCCAGTGAAGTGGTGTTCCTCCACCAGGGCCTGATCGAAGAGCAAGGATCGCCACAGCAGGTGTTTGAAAACCCGCTTTCGGCGCGCTGCAAACAATTCATGTCCAGCAACCGCTAACGGAGCAACATGCATGCAGAACTATAAAAAATTCCTTCTGGCCGCGGCCGTCTCGATGGCGTTCAGCGCCACGGCCATGGCAGAAACCTTGACCATGGGGATCGAAGCGGCCTACCCGCCGTTCAACAATAAAGACGCCAGCGGCCAAGTGGTCGGCTTCGACAAAGACATCGGCGACGCCCTGTGCGCCAAGATGAAAGTCGAAAAGTGCGACGTGTATGTGTCCGACTGGGACGGCATCATCCCGGCCCTGAATGCCAAGAAGTTCGACTTCCTGGTGTCCTCGCTGTCGATCACCGACGAGCGCAAGCAAGCCGTCGACTTCACCGACCCGTACTACTCCAACAAGCTGCAGTTCATCGCGCCCAAAGCCACCGCAGACTTCAAGACCGACGCCGCCTACCTGAAGGGCAAGGTCATCGGCGCCCAACGCGCGACGCTGGCCGGCACCTACCTGGAAGACAAGCTGCCTGACACCGAAGCCAAGCTCTACGACACCCAGGAAAACGCCTACCTTGACCTGACGTCCGGCCGCCTCGACGGGATCCTCGCCGACAAGTACGTGCAGTACGAATGGCTCAAGAGCAAAGACGGCCTGGCCTACGAGTTCAAGGGCGACCCGGTTGTCGAGAGTGACAAGATCGGTATCGCCGTACGCAAGGGCGACCCGCTGCGCGAGCGCCTGAACAAAGCCTTGGCAGAGATCAAGGCAGACGGCACCTACAAGAAGATCAACGACAAGTACTTCCCGTTCAGCATCGAATGACCTGAACGGCCTGCCCGGCGCGCTCACTTGAGCGCGCCGGCTTTCAGCAATGCCTGCCGCGATATGAAGACACCATGAATTTCGATCTCTACGGATTCGGCCCGGCGCTCGCTGCCGGCGCGCTGATGACCGTCAAACTGGCGCTCACGGCGTTATGCCTGGGGCTGGTACTCGGCCTCGCCGGTGCCCTGGCCAAGACTTCCCCGTACAAGCCGTTGCAATGGCTGGGCGGTACTTACTCGACAATCGTTCGCGGTGTGCCGGAGCTGCTGTGGGTGCTGCTGATCTACTTCGGCACGATCAACGCCATGCGCTCACTGGGTGAGTTGCTCGATATTCCCGACCTGTCCCTCAGCGCCTTTGCCGCTGGCGTGATCGCCCTGGGCCTGTGTTTCGGCGCCTACGCCACGGAAGTGCTGCGGGGTGCAATCATCTCCATTCCCAAAGGCCACCGCGAAGCGGGTGTGGCGCTGGGCCTGTCGAAGTTTCGTATCTTTACCCGGTTGATCATGCCGCAGATGTGGCGCATCGCCCTGCCGGGCCTGGGCAATCTGTTCCTGATCCTGATGAAAGATACCGCGCTGGTCACGGTCATCGGCCTCGAAGAAATCATGCGCCATGCGCAGATCGCCGTAACCGTCACCAAACAGCCTTTCACCTTCTATATGGTCGCCGCATTCATCTACCTGGGCCTGACGTCGCTGTCGATGGTGGCCATGCACTTCCTGGAACAACGCGCCGCCCGCGGCTTCGTGAGGACGACGTAATGGAATGGGAAGTCATCATCAAGTGGCTGCCGAAGTTTATCCAGGGCGCCATCCTGACCCTGGAGCTGGTGAGCATCGCTGTGATCCTCGGCCTGATCCTGGCCATCCCCCTGGGTATCGCGCGCTCGTCCAAGCACCTGTCTGTGCGCGCCCTGCCCTACGCCTATATCTTTTTCTTTCGCGGCACGCCGCTGCTGGTGCAGTTGTTCCTGGTCTATTACGGACTGGCCCAATTCGACAGCATCCGCTCAAGCTTCATGTGGAAATACCTGCGCGATCCGTTCTGGTGTGCCACCGCCACCATGACGCTACACACCGCCGCGTACATCGCCGAGATCCTGCGGGGTGCCATCCAGGCCATTCCGCCTGGGGAAATCGAAGCCGCCCGTGCGTTGGGCATGTCCAGGCCCAAGACGCTGTTCTACATCGTACTGCCCCGGGCCGCGCGCATCGGATTGCCGGCCTACAGCAACGAAGTGATCCTGATGCTCAAGGCCAGCTCGCTGGCGAGCACCGTGACCCTGCTGGAACTGACCGGCATGGCCAGGACGATCATCGCGCGCAACTACCTGACGGTGGAGATGTTCTTCACCGCCGGCGTGTTCTACCTGCTGATCTCCTTCCTGCTGGTACGCGGCTTCAGGCTGCTGGAACGCTGGCTGCGCGTCGATGCCTGCCAGGGACGTTGAAGCCCGCTTCGAGGCGCTGGATGCGTTTCTGATCGAGCACCAAGGGCTGTGGCGACCACGGCCCTTTACTCATCGGCAGTTGCCTTGGGAAACCGAGCATCCGCAACTGGCCCGATGGCTGCGTCAACGCTCGTTGTCCGACGCGGAAACCAGCCACAACCATCCCCACACCCTACCGGCGCCGGCGCCTTTTCCCTCACTGGCCCGCGAAGCCTTGCGCCTCAGTGCTGTGGATAAGTTACCGACGCAGCCCCTGCAACCGGCGGCGCGCCGCCTGAATGTCGACGTACCCGGGCGCAAGTGGCAGCAAATCGAAGCCTTCGGCGCCGCGCTGCAGTTTGCGCAAACACCCCGGCATTGGCTGGACTGGTGCGCCGGCAAGGGCCACCTCGGCCGCCGCCTGCTGGACACCAACCAACAGCTGACCTGCCTGGAATGCGACCCGGCGCTGATCGCGGCAGGCCAGGCCTTGAGCGACCACCACGGCCTGCCCGTCACCCACCGCCTGCAAGATGTCATGGCGGACGTGAGCCTAGACCCCGAGCACACCCCCGTCGCCCTGCATGCCTGCGGCGACCTGCATGTGCGCCTGCTGCAATTGGCCAGTGCCGCCGGCTGCAAGCAACTGGCCGTGGCGCCGTGCTGCTACAACCGCATCAACACGGACGCCTACCAGCCGCTGTCCGAAGCGGGCCGTGCTTCAGCCTTGCAGTTGTCGGTCGACGATCTTGGCCTGCCCCTCAGCGAAACCGTCACGGCCGGTAAACGCGTGCGGCTGCAGCGGGACATCTCCATGGCGCGCCGCCTGGGTTTCGATCAGTTACAACGCCAGTTACGCCACTGCGACGAGTACCTGCCTACCCCTTCCCTGCCCGCCGGTTGGCTGGACAAACCCTTCGCCGACTACTGCCAGGCGTTGGCCAGTATCAAAGGGTTATCCACAGGTGAACAGGATTGGGCGGTGCTGGAAGCGCACGGCTGGCAACGTTTGGCCGAGGTCAGGAACCTGGAGTTGCTGCGTGGGCTGTTTCGGCGCCCACTTGAAGTGTGGCTGGTACTGGATCGGGCACTGTTTCTTGGCGAACGTGGCTACAGGGTCGAAGTGGGCAGCTTCTGCGAAACCACACTGACACCACGCAACTTGATGGTGCTTGCCGAGCGCGATTAAGGGGCAGGATTGTCGCACCCCAGCCTGTGGATAACTCTGTTGATGGAATCTTTACAAGGCCTGTGGCTACCTGCGCTACAGGCAAAAAGCCACGTTGTTCATTTTTTGTTCACAGAATAAAACGCACGTAAAACAGGCAGTTGCGGGGTGTTGAGAATGGCTCCACAACCTGATCATTTCGCGACAGCCCAAACAACCAATTGTGCATAAGCATCTGGCGTCAAGCACATAAAGCGGCATTTACAGTTGCTTTTTGCGGGCAATCAGCAGACGGCAAAGCTCATTGATATCGTCACCGGCCAGGCTCAACGCCTGGCTGTCCAGCGGGTCGGCGCCGAACGCCAGGGCTTCGCTGATCCCTACGTCGTGATGCACCTCAAACGGCTCTTTCGTCCCCAGTCGCTGCCGGAATGCCTCAACCATATCCAGGCTGAAGGCACTGTCCTCATCCAGCTGGTTAAGCACGTAGTGAACGTGCGGCGCTCGGTCGCGCTCAAGGTGCGGCGCCAGCAGCCCATCGAGTTGGTCCAGGGTTCCCAGGGACGCCGCGTCGGCCTGGGCGACCACCAGCACCACATCCGCCACGCTCACGGCTTGATGGAAATAGACGCTGTTACCGGCGGGGGTATCGAGGATCACCGTGTGGCGGGCGTCCAGGCCCAAGGCGTGCAGCCGCTGCGCCAGCCAGTACGGTTCATGTTTCAGCCAGCGCTGCAGGGTGTCCTGCTGCTGGATATCGGTGTCGCCAAAGGTAATGACGCGGCTGCCGACAAAACCGGGCTGCTGGATGTGTTTCCAATGCGCATTCTGCAGGCTGGCGAGGCCGATGCCCGTTGAGGTCGGAGCGACACCGAAGTGACGGCGCAAGGCGTTTTGCGGGTCCAGGTCCACCGCCACCACCGATTCGCCCAGGCGCTGCAAACCACTGCTCAACAGGGTGGCCAGTGTGCTGCGCCCCACGCCTCCGTTGACCGACACCAGCGCCACCACGCAAGGGCGCCGCTCGGCCTTCTCCATCAGTGCGGACTGTACAGTGGAATCTTGAGGGGGAAAGGGGGTGCCATCCTCCACGGGAATGCTGCCAAAAAAGTGCAGTCGCGAATTCAGGCCACGGGGGTCACGCCTGACATCTTTGCCAAGCAGAGCAAGAAGACCGTCGGTAAAGCTCATAGCGCACCCTCCTCACGGCGAAGCTTAAAGACGTGAAAAGGTCAGCTGATACGACTGCTTACCGCAGGTCTTCTTATGGTCGCCCTTGTGCAGGCAGTCTGCTTCAAGCGCACAAAAGTGTCATTATTTTGATGGCTAAGCCGTCTATTTTTTAGATAAACGGCAAAACGTCAAATTACCGACCAATGCTGATCGCGTCGTATGGAGTCTGCAGATCCCGCTCAGGGATTTCCCAAATCAACAACTTCGGCGGGGTTTGCTTGAACGCCGGGCTGTCGAAGTACGCCTTGGCTGCGCCGGAGAACTCGCCGCCGTCCTTGCTGAAATTGCCCACGGGAGCGTTCAGGGCTTTCTGCAGGAAGCCGACAAAGTTGGAATTGCGCGAGAACGAAGTACCGATCAGTGCCACATTGGGCAACCCGGCGTCGCCGAACAGGTCATCAGTGTTGCTGGTGGCGCCACCCGCTTCGTGGGCGGAGCTGGCCGCGACCGACTCTCCCGGGGGCTGCAACTTCGGCGGTAACCAGTCGAGACCGGCCAGGCGCACCAGATCACCGGGGCGCACGGCAAGCGGTGCCTGGGTGATCTCAAAGGTTTGCTCGGGCGTAGCCTTGATCTCACGTTGCTGGATGCGTTTTGCCAGCGCCTGGGCGCCGGCGTTGGAGCCGATTTCGCTCCAGTGGGTGTCGGTGCGCAGGTATGCCTCGGGCCCGAGGGGTTTTAAGGTATCGGTGAGGTCCAGCGCGGACACTCCAGCGGCCTGCAAAGTGGCCGTCCAGTCCTGAATCCGGCTGTTGAGCACTGCCGGTCGGTACAAGCCACACAGCTGGGCAACCGCAATGCGGCTCTTGTCCGGTACCACCACCACTTGCAGCTCGATACCTTTTTCACCCAGTTGCCGCTGCAGGTCGATCACGGCCTGGGCCTTGGTCTGTGCGTTGGCCTGGGCGTGGCGGTTGATGCGCAGTTCATCGCTGATAAACAGCCAGCCCGGGCAACCCGGCCGCACGCGTGGGCCGGTGTCGCCGAACGCCAGCCAGCTTGCGCCACGTTCCAGGTTGGCCGCCTGGATCGCCATCGGCGCCTTGGCCAGTTCCTTGGCGAAACGGTGGGTCAACTCACCGTGCAGCAGCATGTCGCTGTCGACCTTGGCGGGCAAGAAGCTGATCGGCCCCTTCACCATCAGCCAGGCGCAGGACAGCAGCCCCGCCGCCAGGAAGGGCACCAGCACCCAGGCCGCCAGGGGGCTGGTGCGAACAGCCAAGTCGCTCGGAGGAGTCGGCGCGGTAGGAGCGGGCATGGTCGGGCGTCCTTAGAACTGAAAGTACAGAAACGGTACGGCGTCGCGGCTGGCGATCAGCGCGAACGACAACACAAACCCGGCCACCGGCCACAACGAAGCGGCCACCACAAACCAGGGCTGGGTACCGAAACGCTGCTCGCAACGCACCTGCCAGATCGGCGCAATGATGCATACCAGGCCCAGCAACGCCGCCATGCCGTGGGCCGGGCGCATGGCCACGGCCATGGCGTCACCCAAGGCCACGCCATGCATACCGAACTGGCCGGCGTACATGGTCAGTGCCGAATGGAAGTCCGGCGCGCGGAACAAGGTCCAGGCCAGGCACACAAACAGCAACGTCAGGATGTGCGACAGCACCGGCGGAATGCGCGGCAGGCTCGACCGCGACCAGGCGCGATCCACACACAGCGCGATACCATGCGCCGCCCCCCACAACAGGTAGTTCCAACTGTCGCCGCCGTGCCACAACCCGGCGATTGCCATGGTCAGGAACAGGTTGCGATAGGTACGCCACACGCCGTCGCGGTTACCGCCCAGGGCGATATACAGGTAGTCGCGCAACCAACTGGACAACGACAAGTGCCAACGACGCCAGAAGTCCTGGATGCTGCTGGCCAGGTACGGGCGGTTGAAGTTTTCCGGGAAGTGAAAGCCCAGCATCAGGCCCAGGCCGATGGCCATGGCGCTGTAGCCGGCGAAGTCGAAGAACAGTTGCAGCGAATAAGCCAGGCAACCGATCCACGCATCCACCAGGCTGGGGTTTTCCAGGTGGAAGGCAATGTCCACCAATGGCGACAAGGTGTCCGCCACCAGCACTTTCATGCCCATGCCGATCATGAAGCGCCGCGCGCCGAGGGAGAAATTCGGCCAGTTGAAATAACGCTGGTTAAGCTCACGGCGAACCCAGTCATAACGGATGATCGGGCCTGCAATCGAGTGGCCGAACATCGAAATGTACGTGGCGTAATTAATGAAGCTGCGTTCCACCGGCACCGTATGACGGTGCACGTCCACCAGGTAGGAAATCGCCTGCAGCACGATAAATGACAAGCCGGCCGGCAAGGCCACGCGCTGCCAATCCAGCGGCATGGCGCCGTACCAGGTGATCACCTCGCTCACGGTACCGGCGACGATGTTGGCGTACTTGTACCAACACAGCACCGCCGTGTTGAACACAATCAACGCGATCAACAGGCGCACCCGGCCTTTGCCGTCCTCACGGGAACGGTCCACCAGCAGGCCGCCGACCCATGCCACCACGGTCAACACCATGTGCAGGAACAGGAACAACGGACTCAGCCAGCCGTAGAACAACCAGCTGCCGATCAACAGGATGACGTTGCGCCAGCTCGGACGAGCCAGGGCATAGATCAACAGGAAGGCCGGCAGGAACAGCGTGAGGAATTCGAGTGAGGCAAAGACCATGGTGGTGTCGGGCCCGATCAGTTAGCGAGTGCGTCGGAAGCGAACAGCAACTTCGAACCTGCAGCCGAAGGGACGGCCAGCACGCTATAGCGCTCACCCGCCTTGAGGGTGAACGTCAGCGGCTGGCCCACCGGAGCACCGGCGCACTTGAGCTGCACCGACAATTCCAGCGGGTTGATCATGCGGCGTTGCAGCGAACCTTCGGCCACCTTCTTGAACAGCTCGGCCTTTTGGGCCACGGCTTCCAGGCTGGCGTCGGCGCAGGCGGCATCGGCATTGATAAAGGCCAGGGAAGCCTTGAGCGCGTTGAAGTCGTCCGGTTGCTCACGCACCACCAACTGGCGCGTGGCGCCCTGGGCGTCGACCAACGCGACCACGGTGGCGAATTCGCCGGGGGCCACGGTCACCGACAGGTCGGCGTTTTTGCCGTCGCGGCTCAACACGCCCTTGATCGGCTTGTCACCCCCCACCACCGGCAGGAAGGCCGACACGGCTTTATCCCCGCTCAACACCAGGCTGGCCTTGGAACCGTCCGCCACCAGCTTCAACTCGCCGGGAGTGCCATTGGCAAAACGCAGGAACGCTGCGTCTTGCTCCGGCCCGGTGGGGTACAACGGGATGTCGGCGCTGTAGGCGCTGACACTGGCGAGCAAGGTCGCCAGGCCCAGAGTCATGCGTTTCATTATTTGCTTCCTTTACCGTAGGCCGATGGCGGCAGGTCGCCCAGGGCCGTACCAATGGCCTTGGCCCATTTCTGGTAGCCGTCGATGGTGAAGTGCTGGCCGTCAGTGGTGATCCACTCGCCCGGCTTGGAGAAGGTCAGCGAATCGATGTAGGTGCACGGCGCCACGTTACTGGCCAGGAAGGCCGACATCAGCTTGGTGCGGGTGTCGTCCTTCTTGTACTGGGAACCGACCTTGCCCCACGGCGGACCGACCCACACGCACTTGGTGCCGGTGTCGGTGATCGCCTTGGTCAGCGAGGTCACGCTTTTCCAGGCCCAGGCCTTGGGGAACACCGGGTTGGTGTACGAGCCCATGGTGTCGCCGATGATCAGCACGACAACGTCGGGTTTGTCCTTGGCAATCAGTTCCTGGATCGGCGTGGTGCTCATGGCGTTCTTGCCGTAGATCACCGCTTTGCCGGTGGGCAGGCGCTCGCCGCCACACTCGACTTTTTTCGGTACGACCCAATCCGCCGCACCAGCACCGCAGGCACCGATGGAATGAACCACCGCGCCTTGCTTGGTCAGGTTGTCTTGCAGCGGGTTGAGCAACGAATCGGGAAAGCTCATATGACTTTCGCCCAGTACCAGCATGGTTAGGCCGGCAATCGCAGAAACAGGCATGAATGACTCCGATTTAATCAGTTGGAATAAGGGGAACGGTACGGGCTGACCGGCAAAGGCATAGGTCCGCTCAGGTCTTCGAACAAGTAGCGCAGATAGGCATTACCCGCGTACTGGCGGTAATCCTGGGCGTTATCGAGTCCGATTTCACCTCCCAGGTAGAACCGCGAGCTGAGACGGTATTCGGCAGCCGCGTTGAAGCTGTAGCCGACGCCGGTTTTGCTGGTGCTCTCGTACTTGGGATTACCCCTGGACGCTTGCAGCGTGCTTTCGCCCGGGAAGAAATCCGCCCCATCTTGCGCGATATGCTGCAGGCCTACCGAACTTTTTACCTGGTAACTGAAGCGATCAAAGCTTTGTGCCCAACGAATCGGCACGCCCAGGGAGAAGAAGCGCTGCGGACTGAAGTAACCACCGTTGCCGTAGGTGTAGAAGTCCTGGTTTTCCTTGAAGGTCATCGCCGAGCCGCTGATACCCAGGGTCAACGTGTCCCGCTGGTTGTTGCGCAGATACCAGTAGATGCCGCTGCCCAGTTCCAGGCGGGTGTTGTCTTCGACGTTATTGCCCAGCAATTCATGCAGCGACGCGTAGCCGTAGACGCCCAGCTTCTGGTTGTCATAGCTCAGCTCACCACGGCCGCCGTTGGCGGTGACGCCGCCCCATTTGTTGCCATCGCCGTCTTCGGAACCCGCGAAGGAAGTGACACTGTCGGTGACCGGACGCCGGGAAATATTGGCGCCATAGCGGAAGTTCGAATTGGCCTCGAACGGACGCGAGACACTCACGCCACCCACCAGGGTGTTGTAGAGGAAGCCCAACGGGCTGACCCCGACGTCGGCCTTGAGGCCTTCATCCGGATTCTCGAACGCGACGGCCAAGCCAACACCGGTGTCGCTCTGGGAGCCCGCCGGGGTGGTGGTGCCTTTGCCGAAACGCGACAACGCATCGCTGCCCACGCTGCCCGCACTCAAGTGCACCGGCGTGACGCGCAATGCTATGGTGTTATCGCCGACCGGCATGCGCGCTTCGAACGGCGCTTCCACATCGGTGATCTTGCTCAAGCCTTTCTCGCCGTTATTGCTGCGCACGCTCAAGCCCTGCACCACATACCCGGTACGGTCACGCAGGATGGTATCCAGCGCACGCCGTGCCGGGCTCAGCTCGGGGCTGTCGATGGAGGCGATGGTCGACGGCGGCACAAACGGGTCGCTCAGGTCGTTGGACGTCGCGCTGGCAAACGCGCTGGACGTGACGGTCTTGGTCGGTGCATCGATCGGCGGCGGCACGGCGCCGGCGACAGTCAGGTCGGTGACCTGGCGGCGCTGGCCCGGCAAGCCCACGAAGGGGTTATACGATTTGCCCTGAGGTTCGGCCTGGGCCACCTGGGTCCTGGCCTTCATCGCGGTTTCAATCGCCAGGGCCTTGCGCAGCAGTTCAGCGGCTTCGCTGTTCTTGCCCAGGCCCTGATAGATGCGTGCCGCCGAAGTGAGGATCTCCGGGTTGCCCGGTTCGAGCGCCAGGGCCTTGTCGCTGGCCGATTGCGCCAGGCTGCGGTCGTTGCCTTTCAGGGCGATGTCCGCCAGACCCAATTGCAGGCGCGCATTGTTCGGGTTCTGCTGGATCAACGGCGTGTACAGCTCCATGGCCTTCTTGCCATTGCCGCTGGCCGCGTACATGCGCGCCAGGGCACCGACACCCAATGCGTCGTTCGGGCGCTGGGCCAGGGCCGGGGAAAGCATGTCGTAGGCCGCCACCAGGTCGTTCTTCTCGCGCAGGGCGTCGGCCTGCTTGACCCGGTACAGGTAGATCAAATCGTCATAGCGCTGGCGACCGATCTCGGTCAACGGCTGGCCTTGCACTTCGCGCAGGATCTCGCCCGCCTCGCTGTACTTGTTGGCCTTGAGCAGTACGTTGGCGTACAGCAGTTTCTGGTCGACGGTGGGGTTGGGGTTGTTCTCCACCACTCTCTGCATCATGTCCAGGCCGAACTGCGGGGCGCCCACTTCAACATAAGCAGCAGCCAGCACCGCCACGCGCTCAGGTTTTTGCCGGGTCAGCGACTCGGAACGACCAAGCAGCGCCAGGGCTTCCGGACGCTGGCCACGGCGCGCTGTTTCGATGGCGATGTCCGTTTGCTGATGCAGGGCGATATCGATCGCCAGCTCGTTCATGTCCGCCGTGCGCTGGGCGGTGGGGATGCGCCCGAGGGTGGCCTCGGCTTGTTTCCACTCGCTCAGTTCAGCCGACAACAGGGTACTGGTGTACAGCGCATCCGGTTGGTTGGGCTGGGTCTTGAGCAGGCCGTCGATCAAGGCACGCGCATTGCGGATCTGACCGTCGCGCAGGTACATGCGCGCCAGGGCAAAGCGGGTCCAGGGGTTTTCCGGGTCGGCGTCGAGGGCCTGGCGGTAGGCGGCTTGCGCGGCCTTCAGGTCACCGCGCTGCTCGGCCAGTTTGCCGACCTGGGTAGCGCGCAGTGCGTTGATTTTCACGCTCGGCGCAAACTTGGCGCGCTGGGCCGGCGACACCGAGTCGATCAGCTTCAGGGCTTCATCCGGCTGGCCGGATTGGGACAATACGTTGATCAAACCGCTGAGCGCATCCGGGTCGCCAGGGTGACGGGCCAACACCTTGCGGTAGCCGGCTTCGGCAACGTCGAACTGGTTGTCCTGGGCCTGGAAACCGGCCAAGGCGATTGCCGCACCCGGTTGGCCCGGGTTCAGGCGCTCGGCCTGGGCCACCAGGTCACGGGCCTGGGCACCGCGGCCGGCGCGCTGGGCATCACGGCTCTGGCTGATCAGGTTCCAGTAACGCACGTCGTTCAGGGCCGACTGCCATGCGGCGCCACCGGGCAAGCGCGTGGCCTGCACCAGGTAGTTTTCCGCATCGCTGAAACGCTCTTGCTGTTGACGCAACACGCCCATGCCACCAAGGGCATCGACGTCATTGGATTTTTGCGCAAGGCGCGCCGTGAGCAGTGGCTCGGCGGTTTTCAAGTCGCCGTCGTCCAGGGCCTTGAATGCCTTGGTCATCTGCGGATCACGCTGCCAGGCACCGCCGCCCTTGCCTTGGGCGATGCCCTTGTCCATGAGCGCGCGGATCTCGGTGTCATCCGGGTGCACGGTGAGAAATTGCTGGAACAGCGCCACCTGGTCCGGCTTCGGTGGGCCGAGCCAGACCAGCGCAAAGCGCCAGGTTTCATCGGCGTTGCCGCCCACGTCGTTGTTCGAGGCCAGCTTGGCCAACGCACGGATACCGTCCGGCCGGGTTGCCGGGTTGCGTGCCAGGTGCTTGGCCAGGAACAGCGCAACGATCGGATCGTTGGGCCGCTCACGGGTCAGGCGCTGCAGGCCGGCAATGGCCTCATTGGTGCCCTTGGCGGTAAAACCCAGGGTGTTGTAGTACTCACGGGCGATCAGGCCCTGGGGCTGGCGGCCCTGGAAAATCTGACGGTACAAGGCCACGGCCTTTTCGCGCTCGTCTTCGGGCTCACCCAATTCACGCGCCTGCTCCAGCAGCTTGGCATTTTCCGGCATGTTGACGGTGATGTCCTGCTCCAGCTGCAACGCCTGGCGCGGCACCGGGCTCAGCGCTTGCAGTCGGGCCAGGTACTTTTGCGCCTCGGCCGGGTGGTTCTGCTGCATCTGGATCAGGCCGATGCCATAAAGCGCGTCCGGCTGCTCGGGGCTCAGGTTAAGCAGTTTCTGCCAGGTCTCCAGGGCCCGCTCGGGGTTTTTCTTCGCCTGCCAGTAGTAGCCCTGCTCGATCAGCAGGGACTGCGGGTCGCTGGTTTCAGCGAAGCTGGCGGTCGAGGCCAGGGCGGCGAGAATCGCAATGGCTAGCGTGTGACGGCGCATGCTGCCTCCCAGGAAAGTTTGACCGTACCATCTTGTTCAAAACGGTACTTCTGATCGGAAAAGCCTTGGCTGAACAGGCTGAGCATGTAGTCGTAGTAGATCGGCTGCGCGCTGTCCGGCGCCGAGGGAGCCAGGGCTTTGTTGAGCGCGTCGTCGACCTTGGCCTTTTGCAGTTGTGCCAGGGCGGTTTCGCCACGGGCCTGGAAGAAGGCAATGGTCGACGCCGAGAAGCCGATCGGCGAATAGCCGTTGTTCTTCTCGACTTCGCCGGTGGTGACGTGGATTTTCTCCGGCGGGAAGCCGGTGGCCGCCGCAGCCGTCGCCCGGGACATGCCCCCCAGGGACTTGAGCATGCCCGCCGCGAGTGGATCGGCCTTGGCGGTCATGCCGGCCCACATGTAGGTGCGGATCGCGTCGTAGCTGCCCAGGTCATCGGAGAACGGGTCGACCACAAACAGCCCGGTGTTGGCACTGGTCGCGCGGTAACCGACCCAGTTGGCCGCCAGGCCATGGGGGTTGCTGGCGGTGTCGGCGAGCATCCGCGCGTTGCTTTCGGCCACTTCGTTCCAGCCGGCATTCGGCCGCTCTTTATGGAAGCGACGTAGCTGCGCCAGCACCTGGTAGCTCGGGTTGAACCGCCACAGACCACCGGCATGGGCGTAACCCACCGGCCCCGGCAACAGCATCTTGCCCAGGCCCGGCACACGCACGATCAGGTTGCGTTCCACATTGGCCAGCACCAATTGCGCATCGGCGCGGTATTGCGGTGCATTCCACACGCGGGCCGCTTCAAGCAGGGCGTAGGCCATCCACAAATCCGCGTCGCTGGCAGAATTGGGGTCGATCACGCCCCAGGTGTTGTCAGGCTTTTTGCCCCACAACCAACCTGGCAGGTTCTGGCCGATATCGGCCCCCGACATGTTGGCCTTGGTCCAGGTCCACAGCTTGTCGAAGCTGCCACGGTCGTTGCCGACCAGGGCGAAGAACATCGCGTAGGACTGCCCTTCGGAGCTGCTCTCGGTAGGCTTCATGGAGGAGTTGAGCACGCGGCCGTCGTCCTGCACGAAGCGCTTGGCATAGTTCTGCCACAACGGCCAGTCGCAGCTCTGCGCCTGCGCCACACCAGCACACATCAGCGAGCCCAGCGCTATCAGGGCCATGCTACGCAGCGGGCTCATGCCAACCGCCGTTTTGCACGGGCACGCAGCGACAGGTAGATCAGCGACGTGACCACCGCCAGACTGAGGAAGGTGATCAACAGCATCCACCCCAGGTGCTGGGACAGTTGCCACTGCATGAACTTGAAGTAGTTGAGCTTGCCGACGTAGTACTGCTCGTCCGCCACCAGCGAGCTGATCTGCGTGCCTTGCACCACCGCCAGGCTGCCCTGGATCGAATCTTTGTAGTCGTCGCCGCCGATCAGGGCGGAGGTAGCTTCCAGCAGGCCTTGCGGCTGGTTGCTGGCGATCAGGACCACGCTGCGCCCGGACTTGAGCGGCGATTGGAAACCGGCCAGCCAGGTGCTGCTGCTCAAGCTGTTGAAGGTGATCCCGGTATTGGCCTTGTGGATATTGGCCGCCGGATCGGGGCTGACCCAGCTGCGCACATAACGCGGCAGGTCCGACAACAGGAACTGATGCTGCGCGCCATCGCTGGTCGCCGGCAGGTACTGCTGCCACTGCTTGAGCAGCGGTTGGTTGGCGGCGGTGGCGAGCACCAGCAGGTCCTTGTCGGCGACGCTTTGCACATCTTTGGCCTGTACCACTTTCACGGCAGTCGCCGGGTAACCGGTGGCTTCGCCGAAGCGGCCGAGCACGGTCAGGTAAGCGGTGATTTCATCGGTGCCGAAGTTGTCCGGCATGACCACGGCGGATTCCGACAGGTCGGCCAGGCGCGTGAACGGGAAACCGGAGTCGTTGAACACACCCAGGTTAGGCATGGCGATGTAGTGCTGGTAACCGGTGACATCGAGGGTCGAGTCCGGGTCGACGGAACCGCGCATGTTGTCGACGATAATGTCGCGGCATTCGCCTTCCTTGATGTAGTCGTACATAAAGCGCAACTGCAGCTTGGACTTGGGCGATGCCGAGCTGATCGGCAACAGGGTCGTCACTTCACGGGGCAGGCTTTCGTCTTTCTTCAACTGGTCGAGCAGGGTTTGACCGCCGCCCAGGTTGGTCACCGACGGCAGCGCCACGGACTTCATGAACTGGTCATTCAGACCGATCAGCAGCGCGGAATTGGTCGACACCTGCTGTGGGGTGTAACGGTATTTGAGGTGCAGCGGCACGCCTTCTTCACGCCAGTTGAACAGGTCAGGCGGCAGGCGCATGTCAACGCTGATGGCGCCGGGATTGTAGCCCGACACACTGAGTTTCTGCTGCTCGACCAACTCACCGAGGCGCACCGGGCGGTTGCTCGGCAGCCAGTTCGGGGCGTCATAGGGACGGCGCGGCGCGAGGGCTTCGAGCTTGGTGATGACCACGCTGTTGCCGGCCAATACCGGGCTACCCAGCACCACGGCGGTGGCGGCGCGCTTGAGCTCTTGCGCGTCACGGCCGGTGACGATCAGCAGCTTGCCATTGGCGTCGGTGGGGTTGGCGATCAGGGTCAACGTCGGGCCGGTCGGCTTGGCGATGGCGACACCGTGCACATCCATGGCTTCGGCGGTTTGCACCAACACGATGGCATTGCCCTTGGCCGGCAGCTCGCCGAGGGTGGTCGGGAAGGTCGCGCCACGGTAGCTGGCGAGGCCGCCGATCCAAGACGACAACGCACCGGCCGCTTCCAGGGCGGCACTGTCCGGCGCGGTGGCGAACACGAACGGCAGGCTCACCCGGCGCGCGTCACGCTTATCGAAGAATGGCAGCGGCAGCACGGCCAGGTCGTCCTTGAGGACGATCGGCTCGACCTGCACTTTCAGCTCACTGCTGTTGCTGATCTTGGCCCACAGGCTGCTGTGCAACGGGTCTTCGCAGGACATGGTGTAGTGACCGATGAACTGCAGGCTCAAGCGGTTGAATTCGGTGATCAACTTCGGCGGGATCTGCACCAGTTGTTCTTGCTGAGTACCGGCCCCCTCTTTGGGCAACGCCAGGCTGGCGGCTACTTCGCCGTTGACCAGCACGTTGATCTGCGACAGGTCCGCCAGCAACGCCGGCGAGTAGCTGTACTTGAGCAACAGTTGCGCGCCCTTGACCACTTCGTCGGCACGAATGTCGAAGTTGACGCTGTCGGAAGACTCCACCCCTTGCAGGTTCATGGTGTCGCGACGCCCCAATTGCTTGAGGGTCAGGCTGTAGCCGTTGTCGGTGCTTTGCACGGGCACGGTGGTCACCGCTTGCTCGGCAGCTTGCGCCAGGGTATTGAAACCCATCAGCGAGGCGATCATCAGCGCGAGTGCACGGCGCGGATGAGGGCGAGCGAAAATCTTCGAGGTCATGGCTTGTCCATCAGCGTATCAAGCGGTTTTTTGGGGGTGCGGCTCAAGGCCAGACGCAGTTCGTGTAGGGTGGCGCGGCCGAGGGTGAACAGGCCGCCGATGCCGATGGAGCTGACTTCGCGCAGGGCCGCCAGCGGCGTATCCGGTTGGCCGGCGCCCCAGCTCGCGGCCCAGGTGTCGGCACGGGAGAAGGTCAGGCGTACCAATTCGCTTTGCTGGCGCAGGCTGAGGGGTTCGAACTGGGCGCCGATCTGCGCCCCTTTGCTGAACACCACGCGTGCATCGAACAGGCTGTCCTGGCCGTTGCGCGAGAGCACCAGTTGCACGCGCTCGCCCTGGGTGATCGAGTGACCATCGGTGAGCATCAGGCCGAAGCCGTTCTGCGAGAAATCCTGGGTAGTGCCATCCAGCACTCGCCCGTCGGCACAGATAATGCTCACCGGTAGCTTGGCGCTGACGCGCGGCTCGGAACGCACCTGGCGCGCCTCCGAGGCCACGGCGACGGCGGCGCTGGTGATGATCAGGTTGTAGAGGGTCCAGGTCAGGTTGATCGCCACCGTCACAGCCGTGGACGCATCGCCCCAGATCAACTGATGGATACCAAAGCCTAGGCCGACCAGGTTCACGGCCAACAGCACCAGGTAAGGGCGCGCCAGCTTCCAGTCGAAGAACTGCTTGTCGATGATGCCGCCCTTGTCGGTGACGTTGAAGCCACCGGCCTTGGGGTTGACCAGCGCCACCAGCACCGGCGGCAGGATGTACCAGGCCAGTACGGTCTCGTATACCTCGTTCCAGAACGAGTGCCGGAAGCGGCCCTGGATGCGTGAGTTGGTCAGGCTTGAATGCACCAGGTGCGGCAGTACATAAGCGACGATCATCAGCGCCGAGGCATGGAAAATCTCCGCGCCAAAGACCAAATAGGCCAGCGGTGCGGTGAGGAATACCAAACGCGGCAAACCATAAAAGAAGTGCAACATAGCGTTGGCGTAGCAGATGCGCTGGCCCCACTTGAGGCCCTTGCCCAGCAGCGGGTTGTCGGTGCGGAAGATCTGCGCCATGCCCCGCGCCCAGCGAATCCGCTGGTTGATGTGGCGCGACAGGCTTTCCGTGGCCAGGCCCGCGGCTTGCGGGATCGCCAGGTACGCCGTGTTGTAGCCCAGGCGGTTGAGCTTGAGCGCGGTGTGGGCGTCTTCGGTCACGGTCTCGACGGCTACCCCGCCGATTGCCAGCAGCGGCTCACGGCGAATCACCGCACACGAGCCGCAGAAGAAGGTGGCGTTCCACAGGTCGTTGCCGTCCTGTACCAGGCCGTAGAACAACTCGCCCTCGTTGGGCACGGCGCGGAAGGTGTCGAGGTTCTTTTCGAACGGGTCCGGCGAGAAGAAGAAGTGCGGCGTTTGCAGCATCGCCAGCTTCGGATCCTTGAGGAACCAGCCAAGGCTGACTTGCAGGAAGGAGCGCGTCGGCACGTGGTCGGCGTCGAACAGCGCGACGTATTCGCCGTCGGTGACCTTCAACGCTTCGTTGAGATTACCGGCCTTGGCGTGGAAGTTGTTGTCGCGACGGATGTAGTTGACCCCGACCTTGCGGCAGAACTCGCGAAAGTCATCACGGCGGCCGTCATCGAGCACGTGCACACGCAGCTTGTCCTTGGGCCAGTCCATCGCCTGGGCGGCGAAGATGGTCAGTTTTACGATGCTCAGCGCTTCGTTATAGGTGGGGATGAACACATCCACCGTCGGCCATTCTTCCGGCTCGGTCTTGAGCCACACCGGGGTGCGACGCAGCGGCCAGGCGGTTTGTACGTAGCCGAAGATCAGCACGATCAGGGCGTAGAACTCGGCGGCGACCAGGCCGTAGCCGAAGAACATGTCGAGCCAGGTTTCAAAGCCCAGGGTGGAGGTGAGTCGCCAGAACATGTAGCGCAGCGAGGCCACCAGCGACAATACCACCAGCGCGAGGATTGCCAGGCGCCCCGGGATCTTGCGCAGCACCAGCACCGCCATGAAGCACACAACGGCAAACAGGCATTGGCTGTAGAGGTCCAGCGGCGCACTGATAACGCCAAAAAACAGCAGGGCACCGAGCACGCAACTGGCAAATACCAGCACCGTACGTAGTGCCGCAGGCCAGCGATTGAAGCGCGCGATGGCGCCATTCAGGCGCTGTTCAGCGCGCCCTTCGACGAAGGGCGTGGAGGACGTATTGTCGGTCATGGAAGGTCCGAGTCGATGCGTTCGAGCAAGGCGCGGCACAGGGCGTGGACGTCCTGGCAGCCGATACTGTTGACGGTAGGGTCGAGGGGATCACGCCCGTAGGCCTGGGCTTCGCTGAACGCCAGGTCGCGGTGTACCGTGCCCAGCAGGGCACTGCCGAGGCGCGTCTTGAACACCTCGGCCATGTCCAGGCTGAAGCGGTGGGCGGCGTCCAACTGGTTGATCACATAAAAGCGTTGTGGCGGTTTTGCGCGTTGCAGGTATGGCGCCAGCACGCTGTCCATCTGCTCCAGGGTGCTGAACGACGCCACATCCGACTGCACCACCACCAGCACCGCGTCGGCAACCGACATGGCTTGGCGGAGGTACACGGTGTTGCCCGCCGGTACGTCGATGATGACCGTGTCCTGGCCGTTCAGCTTAAGGCTGGCCAAACGCTTGCCAAGCCACTCGGGATCCTGACCCAACCAGCGATTCAAGCTCTGCTGCTGCTCGTGGTCAGTGCCACCGAACGCCACCAGGCGGCAACCGCCAAAGCCGCGTTCAGGCAGGGCTTCCCAGCTTTCGTTAAGCAAGCTGGTAGCGCCGATGCCAGGGAAGTCGAGGCCCAGGCACAGGTGGTGACGCAGGGCGTTTTGCGGGTCCAGGTCGAGGGCAAGCGCCGGGTGCCCCTGGCGCTGCAAGCCACTGGCAATCGCAGCAGACAAGGTGCTACGGCCGACACCCCCTTTAACCGAAACCACCACCACCACTTTCGGCGTGGACTGCTCCGAATACACCTCGCCTTGCGGGCCCGATATTACTTCGGACAGTGGCAGGTGGTCGGCATCGCCATGGTTCAGCTCTTCGAGCAAACGCAACAACGGGGCCGATGGGGCTTCATCCAAGAGAGCTGCCACTGCAGGCGGGGGAGCAACAACCTCCGGGCTTTCCAGGACCTCTACTTCGTCCTCGATAAACTCATGGATAAAGTCGATTTCGCGGTAGCCATTCGGGTTGGCACCCAGCTTGTTGAATAGTTTTGAAATGTCATCTGCTCGACTCACTCACTGCCCCTCCCCACCTGGTTTGCGCTTTAAAGGCGATAAAAAGGTCAGCGAAGAGCTGACCTTGTATTTTTATAGTTATGTGTTGGCCGAGGCATTCTGTGATATCACATTGATGGTGTCAGTATTTTGATGCTTTTAGCTCGATATTATCCGACGAACGGCGTGGCGCCATTTTTATGACGAATCCAGCGATAAAAATGCATTCGTTGTAAGAACATGAACTTGCACCGATTTATCGTGATTTTTGTTGGCCTGATGGTCAAAAACGGCACAAATCTGACATACCCATAAACAAATAATCCGTTGCCTCAAATCTG
Source organism: Pseudomonas sp. Yb2C2 (assembly GCF_052112325.1). Classification (NCBI taxonomy): domain Bacteria; kingdom Pseudomonadati; phylum Pseudomonadota; class Gammaproteobacteria; order Pseudomonadales; family Pseudomonadaceae; genus Pseudomonas; species Pseudomonas sp. Yb2C2. The sequence continues at coordinate 99,054 of NZ_JAVAJK010000011.1, forward strand.
TCTCGAAAATTTGCCTACACGATTTTGCGATTAAACCTACTATTCATATCGCGCGACAGAATACGCAAACCGCGCCTGGATTCAAGGCAAAACCCACCCGGCGGTCGCCCGCGACGTCTGTGCACAACTAAGCAAAACCCACGCCGCTGGACACTTCCTCGACCTTCAATGAACCCACCCATTGAACCAAGAGGATACCCAGCACGAGCGCGAACGCGTTGACCATCGTCAGCCAGCGGACAACTGCTCAGGCTTATTGATGAACCCGCCGCTCGGTGAATTCATAATCACCCTGGCAATCGCTGGTGGGGTCCGCTGCCACACTCACGTAATGCACGGTGTCCGGGTCCACCAGCTTATAGGTGTACACATCCGGCGAACGCACCCCATCGGTGCGCAACTCGTTCTTACCGTCGGCCGCCGACCACGACCCCTGCTCGGTCCGAATCACCTGCGTCTGCTGCGCATCGCGAAAGAAGGTAATGGTGAAACGGCCATCGGCCTTGAGGTGGTTGGTCCACGACAGGAACTGACAGTTGCCGGTTTCCGAACGCAGGCCTTTCCAGGTACCGACCAGCGCGGGGTCGTTGCCGGGCTTGGTAATGGAGCACGCGCTGAGAGCGGCGGTGAGGAGGATGAGGCACAGGGAGAGAATCCGTTTCACGTGGGGCTTCCTTAGGCAGGGATGAACTCAACATCGCACCGGCCAGACCGCCCGACGACGAGGGAAGAATCCTACCCGCGCTTGCCGGAAAAAGGGGCGTTCGTGAAAAAAGCTCGGGTTCTGCAAAAATAGTCAGAATTCAGGGGTTTACAGAACGTTGCCAATCGCTATAATCGTCGCCCTAACACGCCGGTATAGCTCAGTTGGTAGAGCAACTGACTTGTAATCAGTAGGTCCCGGGTTCGACTCCTGGTGCCGGCACCACATTAGGCTCCATTGCATTCCACCGAATGCTCTAGAAGCCCCGAAAACCCGCCCTTTGGCGGTTTTTTTCGTTCCAGGACCCTCTGTCGGGATCCAACAAAATCCCCCTTCCCCGAGGGTATGTTAGGGGTACTGCGATTTTCCGGTCAGGAGCGCGTACCCCTATGCCACGTCTAGCGATCCCTCTCAGCGACCTGCAATGCCGCACGGCCAAAACCCGCGAACGCGCCTACAAACTGTTCGACGGCGGCGGCATGTACCTTTTCGTCAAACCCAATGGCGTAAAGACCTGGCGCTTGAAGTACACCAAGCCCAGCGGCAAGGAAGGCACGCTCATCATCGGCAATTACCCCATCGTTACCCTTTCCGTCGCACGACGTAAGCGAGACGAAGCCAAGGCGTTGCTGCTCGACAACCTCGACCCAATGGAAGAAAAGAAGAAGGCCAAGATCGTAGCCCAGCGTGCGGCATTGCTTTTCGAAACCGTTGCTCTGGAGTGGCACGCCGACATGTCCCGTCGCTGGACCGAAGGACACGCAAAAACCGTGATGAGCCGACTGCGTACCCACGTCTTCCCGCTGATCGGCCAACGACCCATCGCTGAACTCGATACCCATGACCTGCTAGAGATCACCCAGCGCATCAAGGAACGCGGCACCATGGATGTGGCGTTACGGGTACAGAACTACTTATCCACCATCATGCGCGGGGCCAAAAGGGCTCGGCAGATCACCATGAATCCTGCACTGGATCTGGCAGGCTCGATTCACGCGCCGCGCACAGTCCATCGCCCGGCCCTGTCCCTCAACCGCCTACCCGAACTGCTACACCGTATCGACAACTACAACGGTCGCGAGCTGACGCGCCTTGCCGTCCTGTTGACGTTGCATGTATTCGTCCGCTCCAGCGAACTACGCTTCGCTCGATGGAGTGAGTTCGACCTTCAACGCGCCATGTGGGAAATCCCAGATACGCGCACACCGATTGAAGGGGTACGCAACTCCACACGCGGGACCAAAATGAACGGCGACATTCAAATGGTTCCGCTATCGCCGCAGGTCATCGAAATACTGGAGCGCCTGCGCAGCCTCAGTCGCTTTTCAGAGTTGGTGCTACCGGGCGACCACAAGTACTGGAAGCCCATGTCCGAGAACACGGTGAACACCATGCTCCGCAACGTCGGCTATGACACCAGCAAGGACGTGTGCGGTCACGGCTTCAGGACCATGGCCTGTAGCGCCCTGCTGGAGTCCGGGTTATGGACCGACGCAGCCATCGAACGGCAAATGAGTCACAAGGAACGCAACCGCGTGCGCGCCGCTTATATCCACAAGGCCGAATTTCTCGAACAGCGTCGGCTGATCATGGCGTGGTGGAGCAACTACATCGACGCCAACCGCCATGGGCATGTGACGCCCCACGAATTCGCTCACCCGGTCGGCGACAACATTACCGCCCTACAAAATAGCCGTGGCGCATCAAAACGTGGGTAAACCAATGAGATCACCGCAGTCCGCCCTTCCACGCGGGTCCATCCAAGCGGGGCTGCAAAGCCGCCCTGCTTGGATGGACCTCACTTAAAAAATCTAAAGCCCACGCAACTGTCTGTGGAAAACCACTGATTTCCACCGGTGGATAATTTCATCCACAGCCGCAGAATTCCCGAAAATTCGAGCCTTGACCCAAATTATCCACAGGCGTAGAAAAGATCGGGCAAAGCGCTGTCGTTGACAGCAGCCCCAGGTAGCCAGAACCTTTAAGGCTACGCCACACCGTGGTGGTTCTCCCAAAGTGCGATTAGCGTCCGGCGGCTCGCACGGTCACAGCGATGTGATGGATGCCTACTTTTACCAGTGTGCCCACTGCGGCAACTTCCCCCTTTCATAGCTGCCTTGCAGCAACCTATCCGCTTGGCCATTTCCTTGCGCCAACCTGCGCCCGTCTCTTTCTCCCGGAAAGAGACGGGCGCTCCTACCGCTGCTGCAGCCCAACTCGTACAAGGCTTTGCGGCATTCCCCCTCGTGACAATCGGCGTGACAAACACCGAAATCACCAGCAACAGCGATGCAGATGATGGTGCCGCAGCCCACGGAATGGACTGCACCTGACTGACAGTCAGGCATGCCCCGGTCATCGCTTCACTGCCTTCACCCGACTCAGGATCTCGCGGCGCCGGTCTCGTCAGCCAGCGCTGCCTCCACCCGCCCGCTTCCTCGGAAGTGTTCAGGAGGCCAGATCATGAGATGCCCTAGCTCCCGGTCCTAAGGAGCCGCCAGTCCTGCGTAGTGGACAAACCCCACAGGTCGCAGGGGCCTTGATCCCTGATAACACTCAGCATTCTTGGCGGGATGACGTGGGGCGAGAACGGGAGAACGGCACATGAGGTGACCGACATGGCATTAGTGGGTAGACGCGATGGTCGTAATTTCGGTTACGGCAGGCAATTGAGTTATGCAGGGCCCCAGGCATTGAAAGACGTGTTCAGCGGTGGCCACTACGGCACGGTCAAGGCACACAGTGATCGGTGGCAGGCGTTCGTGAAGTGATGCCGTTCCGAACAGGGGCCCGGTATCAATGATGCGCGCCAGATTGAACGGAAAATGTTGGTGGATTACGCAGCGTACCTGTGCGACTTGGTTAGGCGCGGTGATCTTGCTATTAGTACCGCACAAAACCGCCTATCCAGCGTGAACAGGACCATGGCAGCGCTTCGCGGTGATCAGCATGTGAAACTGCCAAGTCCGAGCAAGGCATTGGGCATGCAGCGCACCTGTGTTCGTCACTCGGTGCCGCAGGGCCAAGAGCACGAACAGGTTAAGCAGATCGTCGATGCGCTTTGCCGGCATCATCAGCTACGGGTCGCCGCGATCGTTCTGTTGGCGCGATCCACCGGCATGCGCTTGCGTGAGGCCATCATGGCTGACCTGCCACGGTTAAGCCGTGAGGCTAACGACCTAGGCAGGATTAACATTCAGGACGGCACTAAAGGCGGCCGCGCCGGTGCCTCGGCACCCCGGTGGATTTCGGTGGATGCGCACGTTCGAGGCGCGCTTGGATTTGCGCAGCAGGCTTCGCCTGCGGGAAGCCGCAACCTGATAGCGTCAAACGAAAGCTACCTGAGCGTTTTGCAGAAAGTCGTCCGCCCGGCGCGGGACATCCTGCATGCATACAACCTCAAAGGCTTTCATGAACTCAGGGCCGCGTTCGCATGTGAGCGCTATGAGTGGATTACCCATCATCGCGCGCCTATCAACGGCGGTAGATGTTACCAGGTAGATGGGGGCCTTGATCATGAGGCTCGACGACAAATCAGCTATGAGTTGGGTCACGGTCGGATTGACGCGGTCGCTGCGTACATTGGAGGACGGACATGAGTAAGCCCTTCAATATGGAATTGTTCCTGGCTGGTGCGCTGACCGGATCGCATGCGACGCGGCAACGCCATTTGCGACAGGCGAAGTTTATCCAAGCTGAAATTGAAGAGCGTTGGCAACTAGAGACGCCTTGGGCTTGGAAGAGAAAGCATGTGACTTGGTTTCTTGAGTGTCGCCTAGATCGACGCAGCGAGGCGACGCGGTACTACTACCTGCTAACGGTCCGCCTGCTCGCTCGACGTCTAGATACGTCATGGGTTTTCAATCTCTGAGTGAGACCTGATCCTAACGGGACCATAGACACACCACCAAAGTTTACGTAGCCTCGGGGTAAGTCTTGTCGCTTCGTCCCTACTCATTGTCGCGTCTAAAACGTACTACTCAATGGAATCAAGGGGTTATGCGGAGACAAGGAAAGTTATGCGACACAGGTGGCAAAAAATATCACCTTATATAGGTCGCCTTATAGTTAGGCCTTTGAAACCAGAATGACAATCATAAACACGCGCGCCGGCTCGCAAATATTGGCCTCATTTTTAGACAGCCAAGTAAATTTACTTGTAGAAAATGTAAGCCTCATAAACCAGAATAGTCAATCGCGAATTTCAGACCTTTTTGCAATCTACTCTGCAATCATCGAAGACGCGATTTCAATAAGATTGCTGTGTGAGAATGGCCGCACTAACCAAGCCTACATTATTTCAAGAGCACTAATAGAACGAATTACGAATTTCTGCTTTCTTCAGCTATGCACAGACGCGGCGTTTTCAGATTATCTTGATTACTCCTTGAACAAAGCTGGCCGGAGTCTAGATCAATCCATTGAAGTTAATGGGGAGCTTAAAGCACGCCTTGCGCTCAACGGAGGAGACTTTGACCTCCCAGACGAAATCCGCGTAGCAATTGCAAAATTCACCAGTGAACGCGGAAGAGAAAAAACACGATGGACAAATATTTCCCTCCCTGAAAGAGCTGCTGTGATCGAAGCAAAGCTAGGCAGTACCGGATTATTCATGAGTCTACTGACAATTTATGCCAATGCATCAGAAGCACTGCACGGAACCATTTACGGAGCCGTTTTTCACCTAGGAGCCTATGAGGCGAAGCCACCCCATGATCAAGAGAGCTTGGATTGCCACTTTCATCAAACGCTCTCGACCTTGTACTTAATGGCCGGGGCCAGCATAGACACGCTGTTCGGCCTTTTAGCATCACTCGGCAATGAATTCATCGTTGCAGCAGCTCATGCATCTAAAAACTCGTTCAAGGAGACTGCAATTGCAACAGGGCTTGCAGTAGTCAAGGAGAGTTAATATGCTTTTAGCATCGAGCATTTTTGCTGCCAGCCTAACAAATCGCTCAAATCGTTCTCATCGCTTACTGGAACAGGCTAAAACCCGCCCGTTAACCAAAGGTTACGCTGCACAAGGAAGCGCAATAAATTGAACCTAGAAGAAAAGTTTGAGAGCATAACCCCTCGAAATCTATTCAAATGGATAACTTGGATATTGGGGATCGCAACAGGCGTCTTCGGCTTTGTACTCTCCTTATATCTCATGGAGTTCAACAACGGGTTCAGCAATGAAAATTCAGATTGGGGAACATTTGGAGATTTCCTCGGCGGCACATTAAATCCCATATTTGGCTTTTTAAGCCTGATTGCGCTTTTACTAACAATCGTATTACAAAGCAAAGAGCTTGAATCAACCAGAATAGAGCTTGAGCGATCCGCCTCTGCGCAAGAAAAAACCGAAGCAGCGCTAAACAAACAATCTGACACACAAGCAAAACAGCAGTTTGAAAACACCTTTTTCTCGTTGCTCGACCAACACAACAAAGCTCTCGAAAAAATATCCACGCCAACTGGAAAGTATACAAACGATCGATCAGACTTAGACATTGTTAGGCTTTCTGTATTTTCGGAGAATCACTCCGATCTACAAGACGCGAAAAATGCGTTAGAAAAACATAATGGTATTTGCGGCCACTATTTTAGGGTCCTGTACCAAGTCCTGAAATTTATAGCCACAAACGTACCTGACGGAAGTATTGGCTCAGAATTCAGCCAAGAAACATTAGCCGATAGCAAACTTGCACCAAGTGAAAAAATGTACAGCAACATTGTAAGATCGTTTCTAAGCTATGACGCAACCCAGCTACTAGCCATTAACTGCTATTGCGCAGACAACTCCGACACCTACTGGAATTTCAAGTTACTTATAGAGCGCTACTCATTTCTTGAGCACATGCCATTCAAAATCAAAGAAAGCGATCATGTACTACTAGTTTCAACAAAGGACTTTTATGAAAAAAATGCATTCGGGCGCACACAGTTCAAGACTAGCTCGCAAAAAGTATAACTAGTTGCTAACTGGCCCCGCAAAAGCTACTCTTTTGTTTGCCTGTTAGCTTATTTTTAGGACCCAGGAGGTATCACAGTTGGGCAATGAGCGCTTCGTAAGGTGGCAAGGGCAAACTATTAGCCAGCTCTCTACCGCCCTCGCTTTGTTTTCTGGACTGTCAGTGGGCGGTCTAGGCTTTCTCCTTTCTCTTCTGCGTGATGCTTCATTCAAACCCACAGGGATATTGGCTGTACTATTTCTACTCGCCTTCCTATCGCTGCTTGTTGCATCTATTTCTGGCTCCGCAGCCGTGGTAACACGTTTGCTTGACTTCCGTCTTACCGCTAAAAAATTGCGCAACATGAATACTGAACCGCTAACACTCTTTGGTACAGACTCCTCAGGATATGGCAAAGCCACATGGATACTATTCTGGGTCCTCTTAATGTCCTTCTCTACTGGCATATTACTAAGCAGCGTAGTGGTAGGAACCTTTTATTTAGCCGGCATGTTCTGCGCCATTGGTTCCTAACAACGCGCCCAACCCCCGCTGATTTAGCCGATCGGATAGGTAGACGCTACGCTTTTGCCTACTCGCTAGCTTAATTATTATGCATAAAGGTGATCCTGTGCCACTCAGCCAAGAAGCGCATCAATTTATGATAAATGAGATGTGCATAGACACCCAAGATCTGACAGAGAAGATCAACAGTTTAGGTTGCGATAGTCACGTAGACGATATTTACAGAATGATTGAGAGTTCCTTCACCTCTTTAAATAAAAAGAATGCCGAAGAAGAGATTCAGAGAATTTTCTTAAATTACGAGCACCTGTTTGAAAATGAGCATGCTTACGCTATCATCGATCCAATTCGGCATGCATTTGCTGGCTTTGCGTACGGTGGACTTCACCAACTCTTTACTAGACAAGAAAACGAAGCATGGTACCCAAGAGTACTTTTAACCAAAGAGCTAAAGCCTAACGACATCGCAAACCTTGCGGAAACTGTTGAAATCTACCGAGGTTGCGGCATGAACGAACACATAGTCCAAAAATATGGCCAGTCTTGGTCTACCTCTAAAAATGTAGCTGAGCAATTTGCTTATGTGCACTACCAAAACCAACCATGGTTTAACATCCAAAACCGCGCAGTACTGCAGTCCACAATTTCCAAGTCAGCTATTTTTTACTCAAAGCAAGAATGTGAGTTTGAAGTTGTGATAAACGTGAATTTACTAGGCAAAGTTCAAGTATGCCCATAACGATTCGACCAACTATCGCTTGCTTCATTCGCTGCATATCAAAGAGCTACGCTTTTGCCTGCCCGATTGCAGCCTTTTAAGCAACGGTAGCTGGGTCGTTTGCTGTTGCTTAGCATAGCTGGAGAGGCGCTCGCTTATTACTCAAGCACAACAACCTGCCATGCCTCTAGGGAAATAGATCGTAGCTTGGCTTTGCCTGAACCTAATGAATGCTAAAGGATAGTTTTAGAGATATAGAATCTCACCTAAAAATTAGGTCATTATAAAACATGTACTTATGTACACTTTCGACTCCTGGTGCCGCACCATACAAAACAAAGCCCTCACAGAAATGTGAGGGCTTTGTTGTTTCTGGGTTAATACAACCCAGTCGCTCGCCTGTAAATCCTTCCCCAAACCGACAAACCGCTATTGGCCGACTACCAGCCGAAGCATAGCGTCTGCATGCCGTGTACACAGCGTATACAAAAATGTATGGAGCAGCGTTATGGCAGCCTCCCGTTCTGTCTTTCCAAGTAAAGCCCGAACTTGCCAGCGAGCTGGATCAACTGGCGCAGGCGACCGACCGAGATCGTCAATACCACCTGCAGCGAGCTTTGAGCCGCTACTTGGCTGATGAATCCTGGCATTTCAAAGCCGTGCAGGAAGGCATTGCAGATACTAGTGCTGGAGCGTTTCCCTCATGCAGGGAAAGCGTCTCCAGAGCCCGATTGCCGGGAGCTGATTATGACCACGTATGCGTGTCGAGCGACCTATAGCTTGCCAGGTGACCGCGAAGCGCCCAGGTAATTGACCAACTGATTGCAAGTCAGTGGTCCAGACTCATCACCACAGCACAAAGCCCCGTAATTCGGGGCTTTGTACTATTTGGCGTTTGAATGAATATCGGCAACTGCAAGAAAACAAACCCGGCCAGGGTCATTCAAAGGCCGTCAGGAATATGGACGTAGAATTCCACCCCATCAAACAGGTGTAAACACTGTACAACCATGCGCCCGATCAATACGATGAGAAGCATTATCATTCACGCAGTGCGAGCCTCACATGCAGGATGCCAGCCCAACATCGTCCGTCGAACAGTTGTACGAGAATCATCACGGCTGGTTGCAGGGCTGGCTGAACCGGCGGTTGGGGCACAGTGCCGACGCCGAGGATCTGGCCCACGACACGTTCATCCGTGTGCTGCGCGCCCCTCAGCAGGTGTGCGAGTTGCGCCAGCCCATGGCGTTTCTCGCGGCGATTGCCAATGGACTGCTGGTCAATCGCTGGCGCCGCCAGGAGATCGAGCGGGCTTATCTTGAAGCGTTGGCTGCTCGGCCCGAAGGGGGGGAATCGTCACCCGAGGACCGGTATCTGGTGATCGAAACCTTGTTGCAACTCGACTCGCTGTTGATTGGCCTCTCTGAGCGCATACGGCAGATTTTCTTCATGTCTCAGCTCGACGGCCTGACGTATCCGCAGATCGCTGCGCAGTTGGGTTTGACTGTGGCTCAAGTGCAACGGGCCATGGGCAAGGCATTCAGTGTTTGCTATGCGAGCCGTTTCGAATGAGGGCCGAGATTAATCCGCAGGTGCGCGATATCGCCATTGATTGGCTTGTCAGGACGCAGTCCGGGCTTATGAGTGCGCCTGATCTGGAAGCATTGCGGTGTTGGCGCGAGGCGAGCGATGAGCATGAGCAGGCCTGGCAGCGCGTCGCCAGCTTACCGCTGTTGCAGCAGCCCGGAGCGAATCTTTTGCGCGATGCCACCGCGCGCAGGGCACTGGCGTCGGCTGGGCCGGACATGCAGAAACGTCGGCAGTTACTCAAGCGCCTGTTGGTCCTTGGTGCGGTTGGCACCGTTGCCTGGCAAGGCGCGGGGTCCACGCCAGTGCGCACCGCGCTGGCGAGCCACCGCACAGGAACCGGCGAGCGTCGCCAGTGGACCCTGGTTGATGGCAGCTCGCTATGGCTGAACACGGCCAGTGCGGTGAACCTGGATTTTAATGACCAGGTGCGGCGCATACAGATGATAGAGGGCGAGCTGGCCTTGAATGTGCGAGCAGAATCGCGCCCGCTGCAGTTGATCACGCCGGACGCGATCCTGCAGAGCCGCGATGCGCAGTTGCAAGTGCGCCATGACCGGCAGGGCACGCAGGTCACCGTCATGGGCGGCCAGGTGCAGGTGCACTCACGCGGCCAGCCAACGTCCTCTTCACTTGAGGCCGGATGGCAGGCACGGGTGGATCGCCTGGGTATCGGCGTACCGAGCCGCCCCGACCTGCTGGTCGCCCAGGCCTGGCTGCGCGGGATTCTGCCGGCGGATCGCCTGCGCCTGGATGCCTTGGTGGCGGAGCTCTCACGTTATCGTCCCGGTGTTTTACGTTGTCATGAGCAAGTCTCAGGGTTACGCCTCACAGGCAGTTTTTCGCTGGATGACACCGATGCAGCCTTGACCCTGGTAGCGCGCACGCTACCGGTGCGAATCGAGCGCATGACGCGGTATTGGGTCTCGATCGTGCCCGCCTGAAATATTTTTTCCGCTGCACGATAGTTTTTTCGTACTCGCTTGGCCTATAGGGATCACCCACCCGCCAGAGGTGGGTCTTGACCCCTTAGGAGCCCCGTATGACTTCACCTTCCCGCGCCCTGCGTGCCCGTACGCTTGGACTGTTGTTGCTCAGCGTGCAACCGCTTTGCAGCCTTCCAGTCTTTGCCGCGGGTAGTTCGCAGCATTACAGCATCGACGCTGGCCCCCTGGATTCTGCGCTGTCACGTTTCGGCGCACAGGCGGGGATTACCATGGCGGGCAGCTCAACGCTGACGGCCGGCAAGAAAACCCAGGGGCTGCAAGGCGATTTCAGTACTGAGGCCGGCCTGGCGCAGCTCTTGCTCGGCTCTGGGCTGACCTATGAGCGCCAGGACGACGGTAGCCTGCTGCTGGTACCGAGCAACGGCGACGTGCTGGAGCTAGCGCCGACCGCCATCAGTGGCACCGCCTACGACACCTCGTTAGGCCGCAACGATGGCCTGGTCGCCAGCCGGACCATGAGTGCCAACAAGACCGATACGTCGATCATGGAAACGCCGCAATCGATCAGCGTGGTCACCCGTAAGCAAATCGATGCCCAGCAGCCACAAAGCATCGGGCAGGTGCTGCGCTACACCGCCGGGGTCAATGGTGAAGCCAACGGTGTCGATACCCGGCGCGACACGATTAGTATTCGTGGCTTTGACGCGACGACTGGCGGTGGTATCTATCGCGATGGCCTGCGCCAGTACAGCTTTGCCAACCAGAGCCGTGCCGTGGGTGAAGTCTATGGGCTGGAGCGCGTGGAAGTGCTGCGCGGGCCATCGTCGGTGCTCTACGGTCAAAGCTCACCGGGCGGCATGGTCAACGTGATCAGCAAGCGTCCCACCGATGAGCCGCTGCATGAACTGGTGGCGCAGGCAGGCAGTTTTGATCGCAAGCAATTGGCTGCGGACTTCGGCGGGCCGCTTAGCGAGGACGGCGTCTTGACTTATCGCCTCACCGGGCTGTGGCGAGACAGCGGTACGCAAATCGACTACGCCCGTGATGACCGTCAATTCATCGCCCCGGCAATCAGTTGGCGCCCCTCGGACGACACCTCGCTGACGGTGCTGGCGTCCTTTCAAAAAGACCGCAATGTGCTGGGCTACTACGCGTTGCCCCGGGTAGGCACACTCGACAGCTCGCGTTACGGACGGATCGCTACGGATCGTTTTGTCGGCGACCCTGACTTCGACAAATATGATGTAGAACAGTGGTCACTGGGGTATCAGTTTGAACATCACCTCAATGATATCTGGACATTCCGCCAGAACGCCCGTTACAGCCGTTCCTACCAGGAACAGCGCACGATTTACCAATACGGCCTGGATGACGACCAGCGCACCGTGGGCCGCTTCGGTTATCTGGGCCACGAAAAGGTGAAGAATGCGCTGCTCGATAACCACTTCCAGGCCCAGTGGAACGCCGGCCGTTTCGAACATACAACGCTGGTCGGTATCGATTTGCAACACGCCAGTACCAACCAGTTGGGGGGTGGCAACGTGGTTGATCCCCTGGATGTGTATGCGCCGGTCTATCACCAGGATTACAGCGACCTGGACGCTTTTTACGACATCAACCAGCGTCGTCAGCTAGACCAAGCGGGTGTGTATCTCTCAGAACAGCTCAAATTCGACGAACATTGGGTCTTCAACCTGGGCGGTCGCCAAGACTGGGCACGCTCGAAAACGGTCCATTACGCCACCGACACGGCGGCAGACCTCAAGCAGCGCGATCACGCCTTCACGTGGCGGACCGGTGTGATGTACCTGGCAGACAACGGCCTGGCGCCCTACGCGAGCTATTCGGAGTCGTTTTTCCCTAACATCACGGCAGTGGCGCGTGACGGCAGTGCCTTCGAACCCGAAACCGGTCGCCAGTACGAAGTCGGGATCAAATTCCAACCCAAGGGCAGTGACAGCTACGTGACCGTCTCGCTGTTCGACCTGACGCGGCAAAACGTACTGACTGCCGATCCTGCCAACAATCGTTTCTCGGTGGCGACCGGAGAAATCCAGTCGCGCGGTATCGAACTGGAAAGCAAGGCGCAGGTGTCCGATGCGCTGGAGTTGATGGCCAACTACAGCTATTCACACCTTGAAATTACCCGCAGCAATACGGCCGATGAGAAAGGCAATCAACCTGGCAATACCCCTGAACAACTGGCCTCGCTCTGGTCGCAATACACCATTCAGGGCGGCGCGCTATCGGGCTTGGCGATAGGGGGAGGAGTACGCTATGTCGGCAAGAGCTATATCGACTCGCAAAACAGCGAAGGCATTCCCCACTACACGCTGTTTGACGCCAGCCTGAGCTACGACCTGGGCAAGCTGTCTTCATCCTATGCAGGGGCGAAGCTGGCGCTCAATGCGTCCAACCTGACCGACGAAACCTATGTCTCCCAGTGTGGTTACACCGGCGACAGCTGCAAATACGGGTATCGCCGAAATGTGACCGGGTCGGTGAGTTACAACTGGTAAGCACCCCCTTGGCGACCGGATCGGCACGTAGCGCAATTGCCAGACAAAACCGCTTTAGTACTCGATATTTCAACAGCGTCGTCCGATAGAGGGCGTTGACAGCGGACTGCTTTCGGCAGCCTGCTGCCTGCTGCCTGCTGCCACGGCAGCTTTTGGCGGATTCCTGCCTATTCTCTACGGAAGGGATGATCGACAACGTTCGAATTCAGGAGGTTTACCATTCGTTAATGGCATCAACGCCCGGTCGCTACCTTTAAGGAATAACTGAAAAATCAATCGATCTATTTTCCCGATTGCTCCTCACCGCTCACCACGCTAACCTCCCCCCGTCGCTGCCAATTCAGCGATCGGGCCTGAGAACCCGGCAAGATGCAGGCGCACCAAGCGCCCCCAACACCCGATTTTGAAGGCGTTTTTTTTTCGCCTGAAAATTCGTGCAATGGCGGCTGTGCGTGGGAGACCTTCGGGTCTGCCGGGTTCCTGTATCTCCGGTTTCTCAGCCTGCGCACAGCTGCCACCCATTCGCCTGAGAACGAACGTGGTAGCTCTCACTCGATATGGGAGTTTTACCAATGAACGCTCCAAATCCCTCTGCGTTAACCACCCTCGGCGTCACCCCGTTCTCCTTTCACTCCGACCAACCTCTGTTCCGCGTCAACAGCGGTGTTTCCCTGCATGAAGCCTTGCATCACGTTTCCGACTTGCTCCACGTTGCCAAGCTGCTCGCCGAAGATGCAGCGATGACGAAGGAGACGGACCGTCATGCCTGGGCGTCGCATTACTTGCAGGAGATGAGCAAGGCGGTGATTGATGATGGGGTGAAGGTGTTGGAGTCGCCTGGGAATACCGGGCTGTAAGTAGGGCTGTGAAGCGGCCCCAAAACCAGGTGCTTAGTTTTAACAGAAAAATCTCAGTGTCTTTATTGGGGCTGCTGCGCAGCCCGGCGCGGGGCAAGCCCGCTCACCACAGAGTGGTGTGCCCGCATTTGAGAGTGGTGTAGATACCCAGGGGCGTTTTTTTCGGTATAAACCTGAACATCCCTGCGTTGTGAACGGACTCCCATGAACGCTCTCAAACTGATCTGCCTCCTCATCGTTTTCCCGCTGTTGCTGGCCGCCCTCGGTGGCTGGGAGCGTCAGCGTGCTGACGAAACCACCACGGCGCTGGTCGATTACCACATCACGGTGACTACCGCTAAACAGCAACTCCAAGCGCTGGCGGCGAAGGAGCCGACGGCGACGGTCGATCTGGTCGATGAAAAAATCAGCGTGCAAATGGCCCTCTCGCGCCTGGCAAAAATCGAAGCCGAACTGCCCATCGCCCACCGCGTGAACGGTGCGATGCGGGTCCTGACGCCGTGGGTGATGGGCTTGGGGCTGTTGGCGGCGTTGATTGGTACGGCTGCGTTGGCAGGTACGTACTGGGCCGGGCGGCGGGCACGGCAATCACGGGAGAGGTTAGTGCAGGCGTTCTCCCTGGGCAGCCGCCTGCTGCCTTATGTGCTGGTGGGCCATGTGGTGGCGGTGGCGGCGGCCGTCGCGTTGGCGTTGAGTTTCGAAGGCTTGGGGATGTGGCATATCGGCCGGCTGGGCAGTGGCGAAGTCAAGCTGATGGCGGTGCTGGGGGTGATCGCGGCGTTTTGTGTGTATTCGATCTGGCAGTTGCTCAGACAGCTGCGCCCTATGCTGGGGATGTTCAAGCCCGAGCCGCTGGAGATGTTCGGCCAGGTGGTGACGCCCGCGCTGGCTCCAGGGTTGTGGCGCCATGTGGACGAGCTGGCGGGTCGGCTCGGTGCGCTGCCACCGGACCACATCGTGGTGAGCCTGGCCCAGGGCTTTTACGTGACCTCCAGCGCGGCCACTGTGCAACCGGCGAATACTTTGCTGCAGGGGCGCACCTTGCATGTGCCGTTGCTGTATCTGGGCCTGCTGAGCCGTGAAGAAATCAGCGCGGTGATCGGCCATGAGCTGGCGCACTTTGTGGGGCAGGACACGGAATACAGCCTGCGCTTTTTGCCGATCTACGATGGGGTCAATCGCAGCCTGGAGGCGCTGCTGCAAACCCTGCTGGGCAGCGATTTGATCCAAGGCTGGCTGATGCGCCCGTCTTTGCTGTTCGGGGTGTTTTTCATGCAGCGTTTCGATCACGCGGTTAACCACTGGAGCCGTGAGCGCGAATTGCTGGCGGACGCTGCCGGCGCGCAGTTGGTGGGCCCTGAGGCGGCGGCTTCGGCGTTGTTGCGGATGTCGGTGTTGCAGCCGCACGTTGAGGATGCACTGTTGGCGTTGTGTGAGGCAGGTACGGCTACAGACCTGCCCGACGCCGTGTTCACGAGCTTGCGTGAGTGTAAATTGCAACCATCAGCCGAAGCCCTGGAGATTCATCAACCCCATCCCACCGACTCCCACCCCTCCAATGGCGAACGCCTGCAGGCGCTGCACGTGCCACTGGACGATACCCTGCGCGGCGCCATCCGCGAGGTGGATAGCGACGTAGCGAATGCGCAGATGGATGCCTATTTCAGCGCCCCCCAGGCATTGCGCGAGCAGCTGTCTCGCGACGTGATGGACATGGCCGTGTCGGAGAACAGCGCGCACACCCAGCTGCTGGAAACCTTGGCCGCTTCGGCCGAGGGTGAGCGCAGCCTGCATGAAGGCGGCCAGTGGCGCGGGGTGCTGATGGCGGTGTCGGGCCTGCCCTTTGTGCTGGCGGCCCTGTTTATCCTGAGTCGAGTCTGGCTCGCCCCGGAGCGTTTGAAAGGCACGCCGCTGTCGGCAGTCGGCGCGGGCGCGGGCCTGGGTCTTATCGGGCTGGGCCTGCTCTGGCTGGGCATCCGTCGATTCAAGCGCGCGCCGCAGACCGCGTTGCGCCTGACACCGGAGCATTTTGTGTTCAATAACCTGGCGCAACCGCTACCCATCGAACATATCGAGGAGATCACGTTGCAGTTTGTCCAGGGCATCTGGGTAACCGTCCAACTGACGCCCGAGGCGCCGTTACCCGTAACGCGCAAGACCGCGTTCGGTGTACCCGGCGTGCGGGTCAACAAGAAGAAACGCCAGGTACTGCTGCTGATGGCACAGCTGTGTATCGACAATAAAAAGATCGAACCCTATGAGGGGTTGTCCTTGATGCTCGACTACAGGAATGCGGCGTTGGCGCGCAAGATTTTGCAGAGCCACGAGGACTGATGCACCCCCATAAAAAAACCCCGAACCAGTCGGGGTTTTTTATCGCCTGGAATCAGGCGCGACGTGTGATCACTTAGAAAACGTTGATCGGGTAGTCGGCGAACAGACGGATTTCGTTACCGCCTACGTTGTACTTGTCGGCATTGCTGGAAACGCGCAACCAGGACGCACGAGCACGCAGGCTCAGGTCTTTGGCCGGGCCGCTCTGCACGACGTATTTGAACTGGTTGAAGATCTCGCGCTCGGTGCCATTGCCACGGTTGGAACCGTCGTCAATGTTGGTACCGCGCACGTAGGCCACGTTGTAGGTCAGGCCAGGCACGCCGAAGGTGCTGAAGTCCAGGCCGTAGCCGGCCTGCCAGGAGCGCTCGTCCTTGCCGTTGAAGTCGGACCAGTAGGAGTTGGCCAGCAGGATGGTGTTGCCGCCGTCGCCGATGCCGCCAGCGTTGCGGTAGCCGCCGTACAGGTAGCCGGTGTCGCCCGTGCTGCGCTGGTGAGCGACGGTGAAGCTGTGCGGGCCGACAGCCCATGTGGCGCCCAGGCTCCAGATCTTGTTGTCGCGAGCGTCTTCGCTGCCTTGGTTTTCCAGGGCGAAGCTCTTGTCCAGCTTGGTCTTGTAGCCATTGAAGTCAAAGGTCAGCGACTGTTTCTCTGGCAGGGCCAGCACGTAGTTGACGTTGACGTATTGCTTCTTCAGCACGTCTTGCATGTCGGAGGCGTACAGCGCGGCCGACAGGTTTTCGGTGAATTTGTAGCTGCCACCGACGTAGTCGATGCTTTTCAGACGGCCGCTGTCGGTACCTTCGGCGCTCTTGCGAGCTTCCTTGGTGAAGTGACCGGCGTCGAGTTGCAGGCCGGCGATCTCTTTGGAGACGATCGACGTACCCGTGAACGTTTCGGACAGCAGACGGGAGTTGTCGTAGGCCAGGACCGGAACGTTAGGGAACTGATCACCGTACTTGAGCACCGTGTTGGAGACGCGGAACTTGACCGCTGCGCCGCCTTTGGCCAGGTCGTGTGGTGCCGAGCCAGGGTTTGCCGAGCCATCTGGGTTAGTGGTGCCATTACCCTGCTTGAAGAAGTCGATCCCCCCCGCGCCGGCGCGACCTTGGCCACCGTCCAGACGGATAGCATATTGGCCGATCACGTCCACACCCACACCGACAGTGCCTTGGGTGAAGCCGGACTCGAACTTGCCGATGAAGCCTTGGCCCCATTCGGCTTTGTCTTGCTTGCCGTTTTTGTAGTCGCGGCTGATGTAGGCGTTACGGGCCGCGATGTTCAGGTGGCTGTCTTCAACAAAACCCTTGGATTGCTCCTGGTCGTTTGCCATTGCTGTCGATGCGCTCAAAATCCCCAGAGCGATCAGACTCATCCGTTGCTTCAACATTTTTTGTATTCCTTATTACGGGTTGAGTACGCGCGATGACACCAGGCTCCATGTCGCTTTTCTGGTGTCGACTTTTCCGAAAAAAGAAGGCCCGCGGACGACTGAACATGCCGCGGGCCTTTTCTTATTGGATGAGTCATGGCTGTTAGCCACAGGCGTTGGGCGCAATCCTAGTCGCGCGTTGAACTATGTGTCAATTTCGTGAATCGTCTGTATTTAGGCGAAATAATTCTAAGCAAAGGCCTACTGCCTTTCTGAAAACGACCAGATTCTGTCTTTAACGACCCATGAAACACATCTCGTAACATATTTCAAAGCCGATACGTTTGGTAATGGATAACGCGCGCAAATGCAAAGCATTACCATTAGCGTGCTTTTTCCTGCCAAACCCTTTGGATGCATTCCACCATGCCTGCCCTTCGCCTGACGCCCATGACCCTTGGGCTTTCTGTTCTGCTGTCTGCCGGTTTTGCCTGTGCGGCCACCACCTTGCCCGAAACCTCGATCAGCGCCGAAGCTGACGAAGACGACCCGCGCGTCAAGGAAACCAGCACCGCGACCCGCACCGCCACACCGGTACGGTATGTGCCCCAGGCCATCGACTCGGTGAAGACCGAAAGCCTGCGCGCCTACGGCACCAACGACCTGGGCCAGGCCTTGAGCGGCATCCCCAACGTCAGCAGCGGCGCCGACACGCGCTTCGACAGTCTGCGCATCCGTGGTTTCGACGCGAGCAACGACTTCTACCTCGATGGCATTCGCGACGACAGCCAGTACGTGCGCGACCTGCACAACATCGAGCGCATCGAAGTGCTCAAAGGCCCGGCAGCCGTGCTTTACGGGCGAGGCGGCCAGGGCGGGATCGTCAACCGCGTGAGCAAACTGCCAACGGCCGGGCGCAAGTCGAGCATCGAGGCCCAGGGCGGCAGCAACGATTTGCGCAGTGTGTATGCCGACCTGAGCACCGACCCCACCGACAACATCAGCCTGCGTCTGAACATGGGCAACCAGGACAACAACAGCTTCCGCGACGGCGTCAGCGGCAATCGCCAACTGTTCGCGCCGTCCATGAGCTGGCAGCTCACCCCGGATCTCAATTGGCTGGTGCAATACGAATACAGCCGCTACAACCGCACGCCGGATCGCGGCATCCCCGGCGTCAACGGCCGCCCCGCCGACGTCAGTCGCAGCACCACCTACGGCGACAGCCGCGATTACATCGACGACAAGACCCAGTCCCTGCGCTCCAAGCTGGCCTACGAACTCAACGACAACTGGCAACTGCGCCAGACCCTCGGCGTGTTCAAGCTCGACAGCGATTTCGACAACACCTACCAGACCGCCTATGTTGCCTCGACCAATCGGGTGACGCGCCAACGCTGGCAGCAAGACCTGACCACCCTCAACGTCTTCAACAACGTCGAGCTGGAAGGAGGCTTCAGCACCTTCGGCCTGGAACACCGCCTGCTCACCGGCGTGGAGCTGGGCAGCCAGCGCCGCGATCCAAAGCTGTACACCGCCACTGCTGTGAACCGCGGTGGCCAGGCCGTGCCAGCCCTGGACCTCAACCAGCCCAACCGTCGCCTGAGCCACACCGGGCGCATGAGCGTATCGAGTAACAACCACACCGAAGTCGAAAGCCGCGCCCTGTATGTGCAAGACCAACTGCGCCTGAACGACCAGTGGCAAGTGCTGGCCGGCCTGCGTTACGACCGTTTCGAAGTGGACACCAAAAACAAACTGCTCAATACCCAACAAGACGTCAAAAGCCACAGCACCAGCCCGCGCTTTGGCCTGGTGTGGACGCCCCTGGAACACCACTCGTTCTATGCCTCGTGGAGCAAGACCTTCTCACCGGCCGGTGGCGGCCTGATCGGCATCACCCCGAACGCCGCCGGCAGCGTCAACGACCTGAGCCCCGAGCTGACCAAGCAAAAAGAGATCGGCGTAAAAAGCGACTGGCTCGACGATCGCCTGAGCACCACCCTGGCGGTGTACGAACTGGAACTCTACAACCGCCGCACCAGCGACCCGCTGGACCGCACCATTACCCTGCTCAGCGGCCTGCAGCGCTCGCGCGGCGTGGAGCTGACAGCCACCGGCAAGATCGTCGGCAACTGGTCTGTACGCGGTGGTGTCGGCCTGCAGGATGCCAAGGTCGAGAAGGACAACAACGGCTTTGAAGGCAAGCGCGTCAGCGACGTGGCCAAGCGCAATGCAAGCCTGTTTGTCACCTGGAAACCGGAGATGGGCTGGTACGCGGAAACCGGTTTGACCCTGGTCGGCGACCGCTACGCCGACAGCCTCAACACCGTGGTGCTGCCGGGTTATGGCAGTTGGGATGCGTTGGTCGGGTTCCGGCAGAAAGAATGGGATGTGCGCGCGGCGCTGAACAACATCGCCGACAAGACCTACTACGAATCGGCGACCAGTGTGGCGCAGATTCAGCCGGGCGATCCGCGTAACCTGGTGGTGACGGGCACTTATAGCTTCTAAACGTAAACCCCCTTCTTATCGCAGCTGCCGAGTGCAAGCGAGGCAGCTGCGATGAAGCCAAGGCCATTTCGTTAGTTACTCATCAACTCGCACAACGCGTGCATTTCATCCTCGCTGAACAACCCCACCGGGTAGCGTTCACTCATCACACTGCGCAAATCCGGCTGCTGCCTGACTTGTCGCGAGCCGTTTTCCTTCAACCAGAGCCCCAGCGCATGGATCGCGTCACCGTCAACCCGCGAAGGGTGGAAGGTGCGCGTGTACATCGGGTTGATATTGGCATTCATTTCGGCGCTCTCTCCTGCTGCGTGAGCGGCTAACTTACTCAAGGTTTATGACAGAACTGTGCGGTCATCACCCTGGGACACTGGGGCAACACCGATACAAGAGCTATGCCAATGTCGCGTGTTTATAGGTGGGCGGACACAAAAAAGCCCACGACCGTGATGGGCCGCGGGCTTGCTGTAGGGGCCGACACCGAGGAGCGCCCGGCTGCCGGAAAGGCATTGTTACAACTGCACTCAGTTTTTATGCGGGGCAGGCTGTTGTTGGGTCAGGCAATGGATATTACCGCCACCCAGTAACAGTTCACGGCCCGGCACCATCACCACTTCGTGCTGCGGGAACAGGTTCTGCAGGATAGCCTTGGCTTCAGCGTCCAACGGGTCGTCGAAACTTGGCGCGATGATGCCGCCGTTGACGATCAGGAAGTTGACGTAGGAACCCGCCAACCGCACGGTCGGATTGCGTTCCTGTGTGCCGTCCACCGGGTCGACCCCTGCGCACTCTTCCTCAGTGGCATACAACGGCCCCGGGATCGGCATTTTATGCACTGTGAACGAGCGCCCCTGGGCGTCGGTGCTGCTTTGCAGGACGGCCATGGCGGCGTGGCAACGTCCGTAGTTCGGGTCTTGCGGGTCGTCGGTCCAGGCCAGCAATACTTCGCCCGGGCGCACGTAGCAGCAGAAGTTATCCACATGACCGTCGGTTTCGTCGTTGAACAGGCCGTCCGGCAGCCAGATGATCTTATCCACAGCCAGGTTGGCGCTGAGCACCGCTTCGATTTCGGCACGGTCGAGGTGCGGATTACGGTTGCGATTGAGCAGGCACTCTTCGGTGGTGATCAGGGTGCCTTCGCCGTCGACGTGGATCGAGCCGCCTTCCAGCACGAAACCCTCTGTGCGGTAACGCGGCGCGCGCTCGATTTCGAGGATCTTGCCGCCCACCTGCGAGTCGCGGTTCCACGGCGAATACAGGCCACCGTCAAAACCGCCCCAGGCGTTGAAATCCCAGTTCACGCCGCGCACTTCGCCACGGTCGTTGATCACGAACGTCGGGCCGGTATCGCGCACCCAGGCGTCATCGCTGGACATTTCCACCACACGGATATTCGGCACGTCCAGGCGGGCGCGGGCGTTTTCGTACTGGCCGGCGGAAACCGCAACGGTCACCGGCTCAAAACGTGCGATGGCCTTGGCCACGGCCACGTGAGCGGCCTGCGCGGGCTTGCCGCCCAGGCGCCAGTTGTCCGGGCGCTCGGGCCACACCATCCAGGTTTGGGTCTGTGGCGCCCATTCGGCGGGCATGTGGAAGCCATCGGCGCGGGGGGTGCTGTGCAGGGTGGTCATGGCGATCAGGACTCCGAATGGGGTAAAGGCCGACTTTATAACGGATAAAAATCGGCTTTAAAAGCGAACAGACAGCCTGGATGAAAAATATGACAGCCAATCACCGATAACAATCGATTATTTACAGTTGCTCATCCAGCACCTTCGACAGCATGTCGACAAAGAAGTCCACGCTACGTTTGGAGGTCACCATCGGCGGCTTGATCTTGAGGATGTTCAAATAATCGCCAGTCGGCTGCATGAAAATCCCCAACTCCCGCAAGCGATCACACAACAGGGTGGTCTCTTCGGTGGCGGGCTCCAGGGTTTGCCGGTCACGCACCAACTCCAGGCCCAGATAGAAACCGGAACCGTGAACCGCGCCCACCAGGGGATGACGGTCGATCAGCGCTTCCAGCCGGGCCTTGAAATGCCCGCCGACCACCTGGGCGTTTTCCCACAGCTTTTCTTCTTCCATCACATCCAGCACCGCCATGCCGATCCGGCAACTCACCGGGCTGCCCCCCGACGACGAGAAGAAATACCCCTCGGCCTCCAATGCCTCGGCGATCTCGCGACGGGTGATCACCGCGCCAAGTGGCTGACCGTTGCCCATGCCCTTGGCCATGGTGATGATGTCGGGCACCACGCCCTGCTCTTCGAAGCCCCAGAAAAAGTGCCCCATGCGGCCGTAGCCGACCTGCACTTCATCGGCGATGCACACGCCGCCCTGGGCCCGCACCAACCTGTACACCTGCTGCAAGTAACCCGGCGGCAAGGAGATGCCGCCGGCGTTGCCGTACACCGGTTCACAGATAAACCCGGCCAGTTGGCGCTTGCTCGCAGCGATTTTCGCCAGGTTATGTTCCACGCTTCGTACGTAGTCCGGCGCACTGTCCTGCCCGCGGAATTCACCGCGATAGGTGTTCGGCGCAGTGACCGGGTGGACCCACTCCGGGCGGCTGCTCAAGGCCTGGGGGTTGTCCGCAATCGAGGTGGACACCGCATCCGCCGCCACCGACCAGCCGTGATAGGCCTCCAGCACACTGAGCATGTCGCGCCCACCGCTGTAGGCCCAGGCCAGGCGGATGGCCAGGTCGTTGGCCTCGGTGCCGCTGTTGACCAGGAACACCCGATCCATGCCCGCCGGCGCCAGCGCCAGCAAGCGCTCGGAAAACTCGGCAATGGCGGCATAGTGAAACCGCGAGTTGGTATTGAGCAGCGACCATTGCCGCGCCGCGACCGCCGCCATGCGCGGGTGGCCGTGACCCAATACGGCAACGTTATTGAGCATGTCCAGGTAGGAGCGGCCCTGCATATCGATCAGGTGGTTGCGCCAGCCGCGCTCGATGCGTGGAGGGTCGACGTAATAGTGCTTCTGCGAGCGGGCAAAACTGGCGTCACGCCGGGCCAGCAGGGCGTGGGGGTCGAGTTCCGGTTCGGCATCGCAGGCCAGTCCCAGTAATGCCGCGGGCGAGGGGCACAAGGCTTGCCAGGCCAAGGCCCGGGACGGTGTACAAAACAGCGGCGGTTCGAGGTCGGCACGGCACAGTTGCACGGTCAGCGGCCCATGGACCTCACCGAGAACCTGCCCCTCCACCAGCAATGAACCGTGCTTCAACCGGGTGTCCACGCCCCACAACCGCACGCTCAGCTCCACCCCTTGCACGCTCACAAGGCCATCGGCGTCCTGATGCAGCGTTCCGGCAAAAGGCGCCTCCAACACCGTGCCATGGGGCAGATGCAGCTCTACGTGGAGGGGGAAAGTCTGCGGTTCGGTGGCACTGTCCGGGCAGGTGCGCGACAGCCGATATTGGCCATAACGACTTGCCGCCAGCCCATGCACGGCCGCCGCCTGATCCAGCAACTGCCGATCAATGCCGGGCAGTTCCCAATTGCCGGCTTCGAAATGCGGGCTGAGCACCCCCAGGTCGATCAGCGCGAACTCACGCCCCACCAGGCCCGGTAGCAACGGCGCGAAGTCCTGGCTGGCAATCGACGGCAGCGTCTCACCGACACTGCCGAGAATCGCAGCCTCCATCAGCTCAAACGGCACCGACGTCGCCACATGGAAAATTTCCCACTCGTGTTCGGCGTTTTTCAACAGGTAAGTGTTGTCCGGATCCAGGCGCTGCTGCTGTTCGCTGCTTAATACCAACACTGCCGCACGGGCGACGATCAGCGGCCACAACGCCTGCAACTCCTCGCGCTGCAGTGGGGTCACGGCATGGCAGGCCCGGACCGCCGGCAGGATGGCAAACGGGTCGCCCTCGGCATGGTGCAACAGGGCCGCGCAGGTCACCGACAGGTCGGCAATCCGCCAGGTGTGCACCAGGTCGCCGAAATCGATGACGCCTTGCAGTTGCCAGTGCCGTTGCGCATCGCGCTGCCACACCACGTTGTCATCGGTGATGTCCATGTGCACCGCTTGCCAGGGCAGGCGGTCGGCCAGGGGGCGAATGCGCTGTTCAACCTGCTCGGCCACCTGTTCCAGCGCGGCGCGCTGGGGCAGGTTTTCCAGGGTGGCCAACAGATGGGTGATCAGTTCCCGGGCATGGCGCGGGTCCCATTGCAGGGTACGGTCCAATCCAGGGTGGGAGAAATCCGCCAGCGCCAGGCTCATGCGCCCGCACAGGTCGCCGAAGCCTACGATCACGTCGCGCCCCAAATGCGGCAGATGGGTCAACGGCTGGCCGTCGATATAGTCCAGCAGCCGCAGGTGCAGGGGCTGGCCATCGACCGTCACGCTCAACAGTTCTTCACCGTTCAGGGCCTTGATGACCTTGGGCACCCGCACGGCCTGCAGGGTGTCGAGGGCCGCGTGCTGGGCCTGCAGCTCAATCGCCGCATAGTCGCCCCGGCAGATCTTCAGAACAAACCGGCCGCGAGTGCTGTCGACTTTGTAATTGAGGTCTTGCTGGCTGCCCAGTGACCGCAACGTGCCAGCAAGCCCGTAATGCTGCATGAGAAGTTGAGCCGCCTGATCGGCACCTACTTGCGGGCAGGGCAGACTAGCGCGATGGATCAACGTGGCGAGCAGCATGGGGGATGACCTCGAATTTTTAGAGGTGTATATCGCCACTTTTCAGGGGGATTACGCAACCCCCACACACATGCCGTCCTGCCCGGCGCCACAACACAGGCTATGCTGCACTCGCTAAACGTCCGTCTAAGGAAAGGGCCCCCGACATGCGCATTTTCATTACCGGTGGCGCCGGTTTTATCGGTTCTGCCTTGATACGTCACTTGATTCGGCACACCGAGCACGAAGTGCTCAACCTCGATAAGCTCACCTACGCCGGCAACCTGGAATCGCTGACCAGCATCGCGTCCAATAGCCGTTATGAATTCGTTCAGGCCGATATTATCGATCAGGCCACCGTCAGCGCCGTGCTCGCACGCTTTGAACCCCACGCGATCATGCACCTGGCCGCCGAGTCCCACGTCGACCGTTCGATTGACGGCCCGTCGGATTTTATCCAGACCAATATCGTCGGCACTTACAGCTTGCTGGAGGCCGCCCGTGGCTATTGGCAAACCCTCGCCGAGCCAGAAAAACGTGCATTTCGCTTCCACCATATTTCCACCGACGAAGTCTACGGCGACCTCCACGGCGTAGACGACTTGTTCAGCGAAACCACGCCCTACGCGCCCAGCTCGCCCTACTCGGCCAGCAAAGCCGCGTCCGACCACCTGGTCCGCGCCTGGCACCGCACGTACGGCCTGCCCGTGCTGCTGACCAACTGCTCCAACAACTACGGACCCTTCCACTTCCCCGAGAAGTTGATCCCGCTGGTTATCCTCAATGCCCTCGCGGGCAAGCCATTGCCGGTCTATGGTGATGGTTTGCAAGTGCGCGACTGGTTGTTTGTCGAAGACCATGCCCGGGCACTGCTCAGCGTCGTGACACACGGCGTGGTCGGCGAGACCTACAACATCGGCGGCCACAACGAACAGAAGAATATCGACGTAGTACGCAGCATCTGCACCCTGTTGGAGGAATTGGCGCCGCAACATCCCCACGACGAGGAGCAATACACCGACCTGATCACGTTCGTTAAAGACCGTCCAGGCCACGACCAACGCTACGCAATCGATGCCGGCAAGATCGAACGCGAACTGGGCTGGGTACCCGAAGAAACCTTTGAAACCGGGCTGCGCAAAACCGTGCAGTGGTACCTCGATAACCTGGAATGGTGCCGCAGGGTCCAGGACGGCAGTTATCAGGGTGAACGCTTGGGCAATACCGACACGAGGGATCTGATCGCATGATGAAAGGAATCGTATTGGCCGGCGGCTCCGGCACCCGCCTGCACCCCATCACCCTGGGAGTGTCAAAGCAGCTGTTACCGGTATATGACAAGCCGATGATCTACTACCCGATCTCGGTGCTGATGCTGGCGGGCATCAAAGAAATCCTGGTGATTTCCACCCCGGCGGACTTACCGCAATACCGCAACCTGCTGGGCGATGGCAGCCAGTTTGGCGTCAGCTTCAGCTACGCCGAACAACCGCAGCCGGACGGCTTGGCACAGGCCTTTCTGATTGGCGAACAGTTCATCGGCAGCGACCCCGTGTGCCTGATCCTGGGCGACAATATTTTCCACGGCCAGCGTTTCAGCGAGCAGCTGCATGCAGCGGTCAAGCGCGGCAAAGGCGCCACGGTGTTTGGCTATTGGGTCAAGGATCCGCAGCGCTTCGGCGTGATCGACTTCGACAGCGAAGGCCGCGCCCTGTCCATCGAAGAAAAACCGACTACGCCCAAATCAAGCTATGCCGTCACCGGCCTGTATTTCTACGACAACGACGTGATCAGCATCGCCAAAGCCGTCAAGCCCTCGGCCCGCGGCGAGCTGGAAATCACCGACGTCAATAACGCCTATTTGAAGCGCGGTGACTTGCAGGTAGAGCGCTTCGGTCGAGGGTTCGCCTGGCTCGACACCGGCACCCACGACAGCCTGCTGGAAGCCTCACAGTACGTGCAGACCATCGAACACCGTCAGGGCCTCAAAGTGGCGTGCCTCGAAGAAATCGCCTATGGGAACGGCTGGATCGACCGCGACCATCTGCTCGAACGCGCCAAATACTTCGGCAAGACCGGCTACGGTCAATACCTGTACACGTTGGCGGGAGACAACCGGTGAACGTCGTTGACACCTCACTCCCTGGCGTAATGATCATCGAGCCCAAGGTGTTCGGTGACGAGCGCGGTTTTTTCTACGAAAGCTTCAATGCTCGCGCCTTTGCAGCGGCCACCGGGCTCAAGCGCGAGTTTGTCCAGGACAACCACTCGCGCTCGCAAAAAGGCGTGCTGCGGGGCCTGCATTACCAACTGGAACACACCCAGGGCAAACTGGTGCGGGTTACCGCCGGTGAAGTGTTGGACGTGGCTGTGGACATCCGCCGCAGTTCGCCGAATTTCGGGCAATGGGTGGGCGTGCGTCTGTCGGCACAGAACCATCGCCAGTTGTGGGTGCCGGAAGGCTTCGCCCATGGCTTTGTGGTGTTGAGCGACTCCGCCGAGTTCTTGTACAAGACCACCGACTACTACCAGCCCAGTGCGGAACGCAGCATCCTGTGGAACGACCCGACGTTGGCTATCGACTGGGAACTGAGCGAACCGCCGCAACTGTCCGCCAAGGACCAGGCTGGAAAACTGCTGAAAGACGCCGATCTATTCCCATGAAAATCCTGATCACCGGCCGACATGGCCAAGTCTCCCAGGCACTGCAACAGCAGCTCCAGGGCCTGGGCGAACTGATTGTACTCGGCCGCGAGCACCTCGATCTGGCCGACGCCAAGCACATCCGCCAGCAGGTGCGCGTCCATCGCCCCGACCTGATCATCAACGCCGCCGCCCACACGGCAGTGGATCAGGCCGAAAGCGAACCGGACCTCGCCTTCGCCATCAACGCCATCGCCCCCGGGATTCTCGCCGAGGAAGCCAAGGCCTTGGGCAGCCCGTTGATCCACTATTCCACCGACTACGTGTTCGACGGCAGCAAGCCTGCACCCTACACCGAAGCTGACACACCCAATCCCCTAGGCGTCTACGGCCAGAGCAAACTGGCGGGTGAACAGGCGATTGCCGCAGTGGGAGGCCAGTACCTGATCCTGCGCACCAGCTGGGTCTACTCCAACCACGGCAAGAACTTCCTGCTGACCATGCAGCGCCTGCTGCAAGAAAAACCCCACCTGCGCATCGTCGCCGACCAGATCGGCGCGCCGACGTGGGCCGGGACCATTGCCGCCAGTACGCGCGCCCTGATCGAGCGTTGGCAGGCGGGCGAGGCCGGGAACTGGGGCATCTATCACCTGACCGCCGAGGGCGAAACGTCGTGGTTCGGTTTTGCCCAAGCGATTGGCGAGCATCTGCGCGCCAGCGGCCGTGCCTGTGCCGAACTGGAGGCGATCCCGTCCAGCGCCTACCCGACCCCCGCCCGGCGCCCGCTGAACTCACGTCTGGATTGCAGCCACCTGCGCCAGCAATGGCACGTCAGCCAGCCCTTGTGGCAAGACGCATTGCGCGAGTGTCTTGCCGGGCAGCACTAGGCATAATGCGCCTGTACCCACAGGCGCACGACTCCCATGACTCCACCCCTTCCGCGAAGACCCCGCTGGCGCAGCCTCGCCCTGTTGGCCCTGTGCCTGGCACCGTTGCTGTGGCCGCTGGAGCACTTGGCCGAGCGTTACTATCGCAGCGAACTGGCCGGGCAAAACCGCCAGACCCTCGACCTGTACGTCGCCAACCTGCTGGGCACCCTGCATCGCTATGAAGTGCTGCCGCAGATCCTCGGCGACTTGCCGGCCTTGCGCACGGCACTGGACGCACCGCAGGTCAGTACCAACCTGGTCAACGCCAACCTGCTGCTCAAGGACGTCGCCGCCCAGGCCGGGGTGGAAGTGATGTATTTGATGGACACCACCGGCAAGACCCTCGCCGCGTCCAATTGGGACAAGCAGGACAGTTTCGTCGGGCGCAACTTCTCGTTCCGGCCCTATTTCAGCGAAGCCATGGCCGGGCGCCTGGGGCGGTTTTTCGGGCTGGGCACCACCTCGGCCAAGCGCGGCTATTTCTTCGCCGCCGCAGTGCGCGATGGCGACACGATCATAGGCGTACTGGTGGTCAAGGTCGACCTGGACCACACCGAAAGCCTGTGGGGCAATACCCCGGAACAACTATTGGTCACCGACCACAACGGCGTGGTGATCCTCACGTCACGCCCGCAATGGCGCTTCCGGGCCACCCGGCCGCTGACCGCCGAAGAACGCCAGGCCATCATCGCCATCCAGCCCTACCCCACGCGCGATCCGCAACCGTTGAGCCTGAGCAACAGCGCATGGCTGCGCCAATCCACCGCCATTGCCGAGACCGGCTGGAATGTGGAGATCCTTGCACCGCAATCCTTGATCAGCCGCCCGGTGCGCACGGTGGTCGCCGTGGGCGGCGCCACGTTGCTGGTGTTGATGCTGCTGCTGGGCCTGTTGATGCAGCGCCGTCGCCACTACCTGGAACGCATCGCCTTCGAAGCCAAGGCCCGCCGCGAGCTGGAGATGCGCGTGGTCGAACGGACCAGCGATCTGGAAGGCCTCAACCGTCGCCTCAAACAGGAGGTGCTGGAGCGCGAACACGCCCAGCAGGAACTGGTGCGCGCCCAGGATGACTTGGTGCAGGCCGGCAAGCTGTCAGCGCTGGGCACCATGTCGGCAAGTATCAGCCACGAACTCAATCAACCCCTGGCGGCGATCCGCAGCTATGCGGAAAACGCCGAGATCCTGCTCGACCACGAGCGCACCAGCGATGCCCGGGGCAATCTCAAGCTGATCAGCGAACTGACCGGGCGCATGGCCTCGATCATCGCGCACCTGCGCGCCTTCGCCCGGCGCGATCGCCATGCCCCGGAGAGCGTGGCCCTGCAACCGGCGCTGGACGATGCGCTGGCCTTGCTGGCCAAGCGGCGGCGCTCGATGGAAGTCGAGCTGATCCGCGATTTGCCGGAAGCGACCCTGTGGGTGCAGGCCGGCGAAACCCGCCTGCGCCAGGTGCTGGGCAACCTGCTGGCCAACGCCCTCGACGCCCTTACCGAAAAAGGCCCGCCGCGCAAACTGTGGCTGAGTGCCGAAACCACCGCCCAGGGCGTCAACCTGTACATTCGCGACAATGGCCCAGGCTTTTGCATGGAAGCCCTGGGCCGCGCCAGCGAACCGTTCTACACCACCAAGACCCGCACCCAGGGCTTGGGCCTGGGCCTGGCGATCTGTGAAACCCTGATGCGTGCCTTTGGCGGCGAACTGCTGTTTGCCAACCACAAGGAAGGCGGCGCGCTGTTAACCTTGAAATTGCGCGCCGGCTCGCCGGGCGTCAGTCTGCAACCGTCCGAGGACCGCAGTGTATGAGTATCGATAACCAGATTCAGGTGGTGTTGATCGACGATGATCCACACTTGCGTCAGGCCCTGTGCCAGACCCTGGACCTGGCCGGGCTGAACGTCCTGCCCCTGGGCGAAGCCACCGGCCTCACCGCGCGCCTGTCGCGGGATTGGCCGGGCGTGGTGGTCAGCGACATCCGCATGCCCGGCATGGACGGCCTGGAGCTGCTGGCCGAGCTGCACGGCCAGGATCCGGACCTGCCGGTGCTGCTGATCACCGGCCACGGCGACGTGCCGCTGGCGGTGCAGGCCATGCGCGCGGGGGCCTATGACTTCCTCGAAAAACCCTTCGCCAGCGACGCCCTGCTCGACAGCGTGCGCCGCGCCCTGGCCCTGCGCCGGCTGGTGCTCGACAACCGCAGCCTGCGCCTGGCCCTCAGTGACCGCCAACAACTGAGCACCCGCCTGGTGGGGCACTCGCCACAGATGCTGCGCCTGCGCGAGCAGATCGGCGCCCTGGCAGCAACCCGCGCGGATGTGCTGATCCTCGGCGAAACCGGCGCCGGCAAGGAAGTGGTGGCCCGCGCGCTGCACGACCTGTCGAGCCGGCGCAGCGGGCCGTTTGTGGCGATCAATGCCGGGGCGTTGGCCGAGTCGGTGGTGGAGAGCGAACTGTTCGGCCATGAGCCCGGCGCCTTTACCGGCGCGCAGAAACGCCGCATCGGCAAATTCGAATTCGCCAACGGCGGCACGTTGTTCCTCGATGAAATCGAAAGCATGAGCCTGGACGTGCAGGTCAAGCTGCTGCGCCTGTTACAGGAGCGTGTGGTGGAGCGCCTCGGCGGCAACCAGCTGATCCCGCTGGATATCCGCATCATCGCCGCCACCAAGGAAGACCTGCGCCAGGCCGCCGACCAGGGCCGCTTCCGCGCCGACTTGTACTACCGCCTCAACGTCGCGCCGTTGCGTATTCCGCCACTGCGCGAGCGCGGTGAAGATGCGTTGATGCTGTTCCAGCACTTCGCCGACGAAGCCAGCAGTCGCCACGGCCTGCCTTTGCACGAGCTGCAACCGGGCCAGCGTGCCCTGCTGTTGCGTCATAGCTGGCCGGGCAATGTGCGCGAATTGCAGAACGCCGCCGAGCGCTTTGCGTTGGGCCTGGAGCTGGCGCTGGACAGCACCCCGGACAATCCCGCCAGCAGCGTGCTGACTTCCACGCCGGGCGGCTTGAGCGAACAGGTCGAGCAGTTCGAAAAAAGCCTGATCGCCGCCGAACTGACCCGCCCCCACAGCTCCATGCGCAGCCTCGCAGAAGCCCTCGGCGTACCGCGCAAGACCCTGCACGACAAACTGCGCAAGCACGGCCTGAACTTCGCCAACCAAAGTGCTGACGACGAATGACCCTGCCCACCCATCAAGAGGCCCCCATGAGCCGTGACAGCCGTTACCTGGAATCCATCCTCCACCACGACATCCCCCTGACCCGCGAAATGGGCCTCAAGGTACTCGACTGGCAAGACGGGCAACTGCAGCTGCACCTGCCTTTGCAAGCCAATATCAACCACAAGAGCACCATGTTCGGCGGCAGCCTCTACTGCGGCGCGGTGCTGGCGGGTTGGGGCTGGATGCACCTGCAACTGCGCGAGGAAGGGATTGAAGACGGGCATATCGTGATTCAGGAAGGGCAGATCAGCTATCCGCTGCCGGTGACGCACGACGCGACCGCCATTTGCGCGGCGCCGGAGGAGAAGGTGTGGAAGCGCTTTTTGGCGACCTACAAGCGCTATGGCCGGGCGCGGCTGGCGTTGGACACCTGGATCGCGAATGAGGGCAGTGAAGAGCGGGCCGTTACGTTCACCGGCCAATACGTCCTGCACCGCTAGAAGCCAATACACAAAACAAATGTGGGAGGGGCACCGCCCCTCCCACATTTAGATCGGCTGAGGTATTAAGAGCGGGCCAAGGTCAGCAACCGCTCACGCCACGCCGCCTTCGCCGGCAACGCCAGGAAAAACGGATTCAGCAACGACGCCCGCGCCGGATAGCTGAACGGCTCGCCACTCAACTCCAGCACCTCGCCGCCCGCCCCTTCCAATACACCCTGCGCCGCCGCCGTATCCCACTGCGAAGTCGGCGCCAGCCGCGGGTAGCAATCGGCACTGCCCTCGGCCAACAGGCAGAACTTCAACGAACTGCCGATATTCGCCAGTTTCAACTCCCCCAACCCTTCGCTCAAACCGTCCAGCAGACGCTCTTGCTCGGGGCTGGTATGCCGGCGGCTGGCGACCACGGTAAACGCCTCACCCACTGCTGGGGCCTCGCGCACCTGGATCTGCCTGGGCGCTTCGTTCACATCGGAGCGCCACGCCCCCAGGCCGGCACCACCGAAGTAGCAACGGCCACTGGTGGGCATGGACACCACGCCGAACACCACGCGACCCTGTTCGACCAGGGCAATATTGACGGTGAATTCTTCGCTGCCGGCGATAAATTCCTTGGTGCCATCCAGCGGGTCCACCAACCACCAGCGCTGCCAGCCGGCCCGTACGCTCTGGTCGATGTCGGCGTCTTCTTCGGACAGCACCGGGATGCTCGGGTCGAGTGCGGTGAGGCCTGCGAGAATCAGATGGTGGGCGGCCAGGTCGGCCGCCGTGACCGGCGAATCATCGGCCTTGGAGGTCACCGCCACATCGGCGCGCCAGTACGGCAGGATCACTTCACCCGCCTGGCGGGCCAGCTCGATCACAGGGGCGATAAACGGGTGGCCTAAAAACAGTTCGCTCATGGGGTAAACGCTCCACGCTGAATCAACAAATCTCGTACCAGGTACAACGCCGCCAGGGCGCGGCCTTCGCTGAACTGCTCGTTTTGCGCAAGCTGCGACAGCTCGCGCAGATTGACCCGGTCCACACGCATCGGCTCGGGCTCATCGCCTTCCAGGCGTTCTTCATAGAGTTCGGTGGCGAGCACCACCTGGATTTTCTGGCTCATGTAGCCAGGAGACAACGACAGCTCGGTAATGTGTTCCAACTGCCGTGCGCCGTAGCCGGCTTCTTCCTTGAGTTCACGGTCTGCTGCCGCCAGCACGTCTTCGCCGGGTTCGATCAGGCCCTTGGGCAAGGACAGCTCATACTCATCGGTACCGCCGCAGTACTCTTCAACCAGCAACGCATGATCTTCGTCGATCATCGCCACGATCATCACTGCGCCGTAGCCGGCACCGCGGCCCACCAGGCGCTCGTAGGTCCGTTCAACGCCATTGGAAAAGCGCAATTGCACTTCCTCCACGCGGAACAAACGGCTACTGGCGACTATTTCGCGGGCGAGGACGGTGGGTTTCTGGCGCATAAGCGGCTCCTTGGCGTGATCGGGTTACTATACCGTGGCTTTTCCGATTGTCTGTGTCGGATATCTTTACTTACATGAGACCGCACCATGCCCTCTTTGCCCTGGCACGCCATCGACACCGTCCTGCTGGACATGGACGGCACCCTGCTCGACCTGCATTACGACAACCACTTCTGGATGGAGCACCTGCCCCAGCGTTACGCCGAGCTGCACGGGGTGAGCCGGGCCATGGCCGAGATGGAGTTGCAGCCTCTGTTCGAGCGTAACGCCGGACAGTTGCAATGGTATTGCCTGGATTTCTGGAGTGCGGAGCTGAACATCCCGGTGCGCGAACTCAAGCTGGAAACCGCCCACCTGATCGCCCTGCGCCCGGATGCCGATACCTTCCTGGCGGCGATCAAACGGGCAGGCAAGCGCGTGATCCTGATCACCAATGCCCACCGTGACTCGCTGTCACTGAAGTTGGAGCGCATTGAACTGGCGCCGTACTTCGAGCGATTGATCAGCTCCCACGACTACGGCTTCGCCAAGGAAAACCCGCAGTTCTGGGATGCCTTGCAGGCTGACATCCAGTTCGATCCGGCTCGCAGCCTGTTTATCGACGACACCCTGCCGATCCTGCGCAGTGCCCAGGCGTTTGGCGTGGGGCATTTACTGGCGGTGAAAGAGCCGGACAGCCAAAAAGGGCCGAAGGACACCGGGGAATTTGCGGCGGTCGAGGATTACCGGGATCTCATTGCCGGGCTCTGAACCATGTGGGAGGGGGCTTGCTCCCGATAGCGGTGGATCAGTCAACTTGATGTCGACAGACACTCAGCTATCGGGAGCAAGCCCCCTCCCACCTTTTCGCCCGTGTATTACTCAGGAATACGCAGCGTCTGCCCTGGGTAAATCTTGTCTGGATGGGATAACAGCGGCTTGTTGGCCTCGAAGATCTTGTTGTACAGGTTGGCGTTGCCGTACACCGTCAGGGAAATCGCGCTGAGGGTGTCACCCTTTTTCACCACGACGAAACGGGCGGCGGTCACTGCCGGGCCGGTTACGGTGATCTGGTCATCCACACTGGCCACGCCTTGGATGTTACCCAGCGCCAGCAGAATCTTCTCTTTCTCTTCCTGGGTGGCGACTTCACCGGTCACGGTCACCTTGTCGCCCTCTACCGTGGTCTGCACATTCGGATTCCCCAGACCCACCTTCGCTACGTGTTCCTTCAACTGCTCACTCGCATTGGCGTTACCCGGCGTCAACAGGTCGACAATCTTTTCGCCGGCTTCTTTGATAAAGCTGAAAATGCTCATAGTGCGCTCTCCTTGGTAGTTGATTTCCAGATGCCCAAGACTAGACCAGTCCGGCAGACTTGGGTTCCAGCCCGACCAAAGACGCAAACGCGCTAGAATCCCCCCGCCATTGGAATAAGCCCTGGAGCGAAGATGGACATCAAGCAGCTGAAATTCCTCATCGCCCTCGACGAGACCCGTCACTTCGGCCAGGCCGCGGCGCGTTGCCACATCACCCAGCCAACCCTGTCGATGCGCCTGCGCAACCTTGAAGAAGAGCTGGACTTGCCGCTGGTCAATCGCGGCCAGCGTTTCGAAGGGTTCACCGCCCCCGGCGAGCGCGTGCTGGCCTGGGCCCGCACGGTGCTGGCGGCCTATGACGGCTTGCAGGCCGAAGCCGCCGCCTGCCGTGGCAACCTGGTGGGTACGTTGCGCCTGGGTGTGGTGCCGTTGTCGAGCTTTGATCCGCTGGCGTTGATGCAACAACTGCACAAGGAGCATCCGAGCCTGCGCTTTGAGCTTTCGGCCCTCAGCTCCGAGCAGATCCTCGAACAGTTGGCGAGCAATCGCCTGGACCTGGGCGTGTCCTATCTCGACCGCCTGGACAACGAGCGCTTCGATTCCCTGGCCCTCGGCGATACCCGCATGGGCCTGCTCTACGACCAGCGCTATTTCAGTTTTGGCGACAAGCCGCTGAGCTGGGAGGCATTGATCGAACTGCCCCTGGGCATGCTCACCAGTGGCATGCACTTCCGTCAGTCCATCGACCACAACTTCCACAGCCGGGGCCTGCACCCGCAGCCGCTGTTACAAACCGACGCCGTCCATCAGTTGTTACAAGCTGTGCATGGCGGACTGTGCTGCGCCGTCATGCCGCTGGACGGCGGTCTGGACGCCCTCACCGAACATTTGCGCCTGCAACCTATCGAAGACGCCCACACCCTGGCGCGCCTGGGCCTGATCATGCGGCGCAGCGCACCGCGTTCGGCATTGGCAGAGGCGTGTTTCGCGCTGTTTCAGAAATCGCAAACAGAGTCTTGATCGACGTCATCTATCGGTAGATCAGTACTGGCAATTAGACGCGACGCTTTGTCGCGCCTAGTCTAAACACTGATCAATCCGCCGGTGGTACTGCCCCATGAACGCCAAGCGCCCAGTCTGCGCGGCGCCTGCTCCGGAAACGTCCGCGCCCGTCGCCAGCCAGAGCTACCAGTTTTGCAACCTTGAGCACACTGAAGTCACCAGCACCGCCTTGGCGGAAGAAGTGGCGTTGGCGATTGCCTATAACGACATCAGCCAGGCCGTCATGCTGGTCACGCCCACGGACCTGGAAGACTTTATTGTCGGGTTCAGCATCGGCAGCGGCATTATCGCCGACGTCAGCGATATTTATGATCTGAAACTCAGCGGTTCGGGTTCGGCCCAATACGCTCAGGTGCAGATCTCCAGCCGTGCGTTCTGGAACCTCAAGCAGCAGCGCCGCCAGCTGGCAGGTACCAGCGGCTGCGGCCTGTGCGGAGTGGAAGCCGTTGAACAGGCCCTGCCGGACCTTCAAGTGCTGCCCGGCGCGCCCTTGCCGCCTGCCGAATGGCTCGACGGCCTGCGCCAGCGCATCAGCGCGTTCCAGCCTTTGGGCCAGTGCAGCGGCGCTGTGCATGCGGCTGTGTTCATGAATAACCAGGGCGAATTGCTGATGGGCCGTGAAGACATCGGCCGGCACAACGCCCTCGACAAGTTGATCGGTGCGCTGATCCGCCAACGGATCCCCACCGACGGCGGGCTGGCGATTGTCACCAGCCGTTGCAGCCTCGAATTGATCCAGAAAGTCCTGCGCGCGGGCATACAGACCCTGGTCAGCCTGTCGTCGCCCACCGGCCTGGCCCTGCAATGGGCTCGCCGGCATAACCTCAATCTCATCCACCTGCCGCAGAAAAGTGCGCCGCGGGTCTACAGCCCTGCGATGGAGAACCAGCCGTGAGCAATCATCATCAAGCCGACCAAACCCCAACCCCGCGCTACAAGCCTTACAAGGGCCCGGCTGGCGGCTGGGGCGCGCTGATCAGCGTGGCACAGGCGTGGTTGACCAGTGACAACGCGCTGAAAAACCTGCGCATGATGCTCAAGACCAACCAGAACGGCGGCTTCGACTGCCCGGGCTGCGCCTGGGGCGACTCGCCGGAAAGCGGCATGGTCAAGTTCTGCGAGAACGGCGCCAAGGCGGTCAACTGGGAAGCCACCAAGCGCCGCGTTGACGCAGCGTTTTTCGCCAAGCACAGCGTCACCGCGCTGCTGGAGCAAAGCGACTATTGGCTCGAGTACCAAGGCCGCCTGACCGAGCCCATGCGCTACGACGCCGAAACCGATCGCTACCAGCCCATCAGTTGGGAAGCGGCCTTCGACCTGGTCGGCAAGCACCTCAACGCCCTGCCCAGCCCGGACATGGCCGAGTTCTACACCTCGGGCCGTGCCAGTAACGAAGCGGCGTACCTGTACCAGCTGTTTGTGCGCGCCTACGGCACCAACAACTTCCCGGACTGCTCGAACATGTGCCACGAGGCCAGCGGCGTGGCCCTGGCGCAGAGCGTGGGGGTCGGCAAAGGCACCGTGACCTTTGATGACTTCGAACATGCCGATGCGATATTCGTCTGGGGCCAGAACCCCGGCACCAACCACCCGCGCATGCTCGAACCGCTGCGTGAAGCGGTCAAACGCGGTGCCCAGGTGGTGTGCATCAACCCCCTCAAGGAGCGCGGCCTGGAGCGCTTCCAGCATCCGCAGCATCCGCTGGAAATGCTCACCAACGGCGACAAGCCGACCAACACCGCGTACTTCCGCCCGGCCCTGGGTGGCGACATGGCGATCCTGCGCGGCATGGCCAAGTTCCTGCTGCTGTGGGAGCGCCAGGCTCAGGCCGAAGGCAAGGAAGCGGTGTTCGACCACGACTTCCTCAATGAACACACGGCCAACGTGCTGGATTACCTGGGCCAGATCGACGACACCTCCTGGGATGAAATCGTCGAACAGTCCGGCCTGACCCTGGTCGAGATCGAGCAAGCGGCACGCATGTACGCCAAGGGCAAGAACGTGATCATGTGCTGGGCGATGGGTATCACCCAGCACCGCCACTCGGTGCCGACCATCCAGGAAATCGCCAACCTGATGCTGCTGCGCGGCAACATCGGCCGCCCCGGCGCCGGCCTGTGCCCGGTGCGTGGCCACAGCAACGTGCAGGGCGACCGCACCATGGGCATCAACGAACGCCCACCGGTGGCGTTCCTCGACGCCTTGGAGCGACGCTTCCAGTTCCAGGTGCCGCGCACCAACGGGCACAACGTGGTGGAAGCGATCCACGCCATGCTTGAAGGTCGCTCCAAGGTGTTTATCGGCCTGGGTGGCAACTTCGCCCAAGCCACGCCGGACAGCCCGCGCACCTTCGAAGCACTGCGCAATTGCGACCTGACCGTGCAGATCAGCACCAAGCTCAACCGCAGCCACCTGATGCACGGCAAGGACGCGCTGATCCTGCCGTGCCTGGGCCGCACCGACATCGACATCCAGGCCGAAGGTCCGCAAGCGGTGACGGTGGAAGACTCGTTCAGCATGGTCCACGACTCCAACGGCCAACTGCAGCCGCTGTCGAAGTTGATGAAATCGGAACCGGCCATCCTCGCCGGCATCGCCGCCGCAACCCTGGGCAGCAAACCGGTGGACTGGAACTGGTTGGTGGCCGATTACAGCCGCATTCGCGACCTGATCGCCGATACCATCCCAGGCTTCAAGGACTTCAACGAACGCCTGAAACACCCCGGTGGTTTCTACCTAGGCAACTCCGCCGGTGCCCGACGCTGGAACACGCCTTCGGGCCGTGCCAACTTCCGCCCGAACATCCTGCCCAAGGACCTGATCCACGAGCGCACCCATGCCACGGGCCACGTGCCGGACCTGATCATGCAATCGATGCGCTCCCACGATCAGTACAACACCACCATTTATGGCCTGGACGACCGCTATCGCGGGGTCAAAGGCCAGCGTGACGTGCTGTTCGTCAACGAAGCCGACATCATCCGCCTGGGCTTCAAGCCGGGGCAGAAAGCCGACATCGTGTCGTTGTGGGAAGACGGCCGCGAGCGTCGGGTGAAGGGCTTCACTTTGCTGGCGTTTGATATTCCGGCGGGGCAGGCTGCGGCTTACTACCCGGAAGTGAACCCGTTGGTGCCGCTGGAAAGCACCGGGGATGGCAGCCATACACCGACGTCGAAGTTCGTGGCGATACGTTTGGAAGCTGCCAGTGACAATGGGCTGATCACGGCGCGTTCGGCCTGACTGATCATTTCGGACACAAAAAAGGCCGCTTTTGCATAAAAGCGGCCGTTCCGAAGTAGCTAAAGACTCGCAAAAACCACTTAAGTTCCAGAGCTAAAACAGTAACTTAGAGAATTGTGTACAACTCGTGCTACTGGTCGGATTTCTATTGTAACCATGTCAATACAGCCTCAGGATCGCGCCGTCATCCTCTTGAGGTCTCTCTATGAAGTTCTCCTCGATTCTCTTGTTGTCCCTTGGCCTGGTCAGTGGCGCAGCCATGGCCGGTGGCACCACCGAAGCCGGTGTGGGCGGCGCATTGGGCGGGGTTCTAGGCTCGGTTGTCGGCCAGCAGTTGGGCGGCAACACCGGTTCGACCATCGGCGCGGCCCTGGGCGGCGCAGGCGGTAGTGCGGTCGGCGCAGACAAGCGCAGCCGCGGCGAAGCAGCCATTGGCGGCGCACTGGGCGCAGCCGGCGGCAACGTGGTGGGCCGCAGTGTCGGCGGCAGCACCGGGGCACTGATCGGTTCAGCGGCCGGCGGTGGCGCGGGCGGTGCGCTGGGCAACTACATGGGCAACAAGAGCGATGACGATGATCGTCGTAGTCGTGATAGCCGCCGTTATGACCGCGACGACCATCGCGGCCGCGGCCATGCCTACGGGCATCGCAAGAACAAGCATCACTACCGTCACCGCTAAGCGCTAAAGAACACTGAAAAACCGATGTGGGAGGGGGCTGGCCCCCTCCCACATCGGGTTCCGTGGTGCCTGCAACGCCGAAGTCAGACCACCAACCGCTGCAACGCCTCGCGCAACATCCCCGGAACCGTCACCGGCTGGTTCGTCCCCCGATCCACGAACACATGCACAAAGCGCCCCGCCGCACAGGCCTCCTCTTCGCCTGCCTTGAACACCGCCAATTCGTACTGCACTGAGCTGTTGCCCAGCTTGCCCACCCGCAGGCCGATGTCCAGGCGGTCGGGAAAGGCAATCGAGGCGAAGTAATCGCACGCCGAACTCACCACAAACCCCACCACCTCACCGTCATGAATATCCAACCCACCCTGTTCGATCAGGTAGGTATTCACCGCCGTGTCGAAGAAGCTGTAGTAGGTGACATTGTTCACATGGCCGTACACATCGTTGTCGTGCCAGCGTGTGATGATCGGCTGGAAGTGACGGTAATCGGCGCGTTGCGGCATTGAGTCAGGCATGGGCACGTCTCATGAAAGTAGGGTTACAGGTCACTCAAGTGGGCTTGGGCCCACTCACGCACGTCGGCGTAGGGGTAGTCTTCCAGCGCTGCGAAACCGGGAATGCCCCGCGCCTTCAACTTGGTAAACAACGGCACGCTGATACCCCCCAGGAACCGTGTCAGCCGCTCAGCGCCCGGCAGTTGGCCGGTGTGCTCATGATGCCTGTGGATAAAATCACCGCACAGCCCCATGAAGTTTTTATCCACAAGCGGCGGCAGGCTCGGCGGCGCCGGCAAATGCGCGACGTGGCCGTGGCACACGGAGCAGTGCCCGCAGCGCTGCGGTGCATTTTCATCACCAAAGTAACGCGCCAGGCGCTGCCCCAGGCAATGTTCGGTGGCGAACAGATCGAGCATGGCATGAATCCGCGCCACTTCCGTCACCTCGTGCTGCTTGAAGCCTGTGTATAACTCGGCGCTCAACACCTGTGGATCAAACTCGGTATCCAGCAGGCTGTAGACCTCCGTCATCTGCTTGCTTTCCAACTCGATCAGGCCTTGTTCCTGGAAGTAATCCAGGGCCTTCACCACCCGACTGCGTTCGGCATTGTGTTGTTGGTAAAGCGCGTCGAAATCCACGGTCGCCCAGGTTTTCGCGCGCTTGCACACCTGGATGATCGCCGCGACAAACTGCTGGCGCTCGCCGGAAAAACGCGCCAGCAGGGCCTCGGGCTCGACCAGGTACTTGAAGCGGTACTCGGCATAAAACGCGTAGCGCGGCGCGATCACGCCCCTGAGCTCCAATTGCACCAGCAGTGTCTTCAGTGGCAGTTCGCGGATGTTGCTGTGGTCCGACAGCGACCTCAGCAGGAACTCCCACTGCCCTTCACTGCGCGCTGCCTGCAACTCTTCCAGCACCCGCCGAATACCGTCCTGCTCGGGCGTATCGCCGTACACGAAGTTTTCCAGCACATTGAGGCTGTCGCGGTTGGCCAGCACCAGGCAGTCCGAGGGCTGCCCATCACGCCCCGCACGGCCGATTTCCTGGCTGTAGTTCTCGATGGATTTGGGCAGGTCAAAATGCACGACATTGCGGATATCGCTCTTGTCGATACCCATGCCAAACGCGATGGTAGCGACGATGCAATTGGAGCGCCCAGCCATGAAGCGCTGCTGGATGCCCTCACGCCTGTCGTGGGGCAAGCCGGCGTGATACGCCTCGGCCTGGATACCGTTGCGGTTCAGGTGCTCGGCAATCTGCTCGGCGGTTTTCTGCAAGGTGACGTAGACGATGCTGGGCTGGCTGGCCCGCTCGCTCATCCACTGCACCAGGCGACGATGCTTGTCCGCACCGGCGACCGGCTCCACCAACAGGTTGAGGTTGGGCCGGTAGAAGCCCGTGGTGACCACGTCGTCCGGCGCAATGGCGAACTTGGCCTGCATGTCGGCAATCACCTTGGGCGTGGCCGTAGCCGTCAGCAGCAGCGCTTGTGGGATCTTGAACTGGCGCTGGTAGTCCGGCAGCTTCAAATAATCCGGGCGGAAGTTGTGGCCCCACTCGGAAATACAGTGCGCCTCATCCACCACCAGCAGCGAGATCTGCACACTTTGCAGGAAGTGGCGAAAACGCTCGTTCTTCAAGCGCTCCACGGAAATCATCAGGATTTTCAGCTCGCCGGAACGCGCGCGGGCCATCACGTCATTGGCGTCCTCGCGGCTTTGCGCCGAATCGATACTGCCCGCCGAAATACCGTGGCGTTGCAGGAAGCCCAACTGGTCCTGCATCAACGCCAACAACGGCGACACCACCAGCGTCAGGTGCGGCAGCAACACCGCCGACAGCTGATAACACAGGGACTTGCCCGACCCCGTAGGAAAAATGGCCGCAGCCGAACGACCTGCCAGTACGGCGCTGACCGTTTCTTCCTGGCCCAAACGAAACTGTGGATAACCAAAGACCTGCTGGAGGGTGTCGTGCATAGGCTGTCACTCCATTGACCGCTGAAGGTGGCTTAAAAACGTAGCCCAGCAAGCTCAGCGAATCGAGAAAGGTCGCATGGAAAAAAGAGACAGGATGATACACAGGGTGCAGCAATGGCCTTGGGCCAAATTTGACAAGTTCGACTGTGGCTGTAGGAACACCACAAACCAAATGTGGGAGGGGGATTGCCCCCCTCCCACATTTCAGACCTGCGCTACAGCTGAATCAGCGATTCTGCACCCGCTCAATCGCCGTGTCATACACCGGGTTGGCCTTCTGCTCCTTGGCCAACTGGTAGTGACGCAATGCATCCGGGAACTGCCCCGCCGCTTCGTAGATCCGCGCAATGTTGTAGTAGGCACCTGCACGCACGGTGGCAGCATTGGCGCCGGTGGCAAGGGCGATAGCCTTGCGATTGGCCCAGATCGACTCGGCAGTGTTGCCGGCTTTCTGATACGCCAGGCCGAGGTTGCCGTAGGCCTTGCCGAAGCCATTGTCCAGCTCGATAGCCTGGCGGAACAGGTCGATGGCCTGGTCCAGCTTGCCGGCCTGGTAGGCCGCTTCACCCTGCAGGTTCAGACGCTTCGCATCGGTTTGTACGGAAGAGCTGACGGTGACGGCGGTGACCGCCACGCTGTCATCCAGCAGCGGTTTGACTTCGTTCAGCACATTCGCCGCATTCACGGTCACGCCACTGAAAGTGTTGATGTCCTGGAAGTCGCCGCTGCCGGTCATGCGGAACACCGTCCACAGGTTGCCGCTGCGGTTCTTGGGCACGTAGTAGGTACGCACCAGCGATTGGCCCATGTACACGAACACCTTGGCTTCGCTGTCGGACAACTGGCGCGAGCCTGGATTGCCGCCATTGCTGTAGTCGTGCACGGCATAGACGTAGCTTTCGCCGTAGTGCTTTTTCTGCAGGGTGATGGTTTCCGGACCGTAGCTGTCGGTGTCATCCACATCCAACTCGGCGTCAGTACCCTTCTGGTTCTCGAAGTAGATGTTATTGCCGGGGAAAATCATGTGGGAGTCGAGGTCACTCGGCGTCTTGCCCCAGGTCAGCACCACACGCAGGCCATCGAGGTTTTCCATCACCGGGCTGATGGCGTAGGTCATGCCCGCGCATGGGCACTTCACCACCAGGTTGGAGTAGCCAGGTTTCTTGATGATCAGCAGGTTGCTCGCATCATCAGCGGCCTCACTGGTCAGCGTCACTTGGCCCTGGGCGTTGGTGCGGCCCACCACATTCTGTGCGCCGTTGCGTTGCAGCAGCACTTCGGCATCAGCGATTTTCTGGTCCTTGACCACCGCACTGAGCACTTCGATCGGCAACTGCCCGGCCTGGACCGAAAAAGCCACCGCACACAACGACATCGCCGAAGCAACACGAAGCAAACCCATGCTTAACTCCCTTTAAGTAGCGGGCGGAAATCGCCCTACAAGATTTTGCGGTGAAACATACGCTGAATTCCGAGTGTCGGCGGATTTTTTGTACAGAATGTGACGTGGTTTTTATCCCGCCTTCCCGTTGAAGCATTGCGCTACAATCAAACCTTGCTACCCAGGAGTGCGCTGCGATGAGCGAACTGACGTT
Source organism: Pseudomonas sp. Yb2C2 (assembly GCF_052112325.1). Taxonomy (NCBI): domain Bacteria; kingdom Pseudomonadati; phylum Pseudomonadota; class Gammaproteobacteria; order Pseudomonadales; family Pseudomonadaceae; genus Pseudomonas; species Pseudomonas sp. Yb2C2. The sequence goes on from NZ_JAVAJK010000011.1 coordinate 142,743, forward strand.
TGAGCAAAAACAGGATCATTACCACAAGATCCGCCGTTCCAATTACCTGGCCAGCCTGCGCCTGGAAGGGTTCGACACCCAACCGGCCGACGTCGACAAACCCCTGCCGACCCGCGAAGCCGTCCTTGCCAAGTACCGCAACACCCCACGCTGATGCTCGACAAATACGGGGTGGGCCAGGATCCGTACTGCTATCCCGGTAGCAGCGTCCTGCGCAACCGCCTCGATTTGCTCGACGAAGCCCGCCTGCACCAGGCCGAGCGGGAATTATCCGAAATCGCCGTAGGCAGCCTCCCCCTCTTCCCCCCGCCCTACGACCTCGACCGCCTGCAACACATCCACCGCACGCTGTTCGGTGACATCTACGACTGGGCAGGTGAGTTGCGCAGCGTGAACATCCAGAAAGGCGACACCCTGTTCTGCACCCCGGAGCGCATCCCCCCGGAAGCCGCGAAGATCATCCGGCAGATGGAAGAGGCAAACTGGTTTGTCGGTGCCAGCCAAACCGAGTTGGTGAGCAAGATTGCCGAAGCCTATGGCGACCTCAACGTCATCCACCCCTTCCGCGAGGGCAACGGCCGGGCGCAGCGGATTTTGTTCGAACAGATCATCGTCAATGCGGGGTTTTCAGTGAACTGGTGGCTGGTCAAACACGCGGCATGGATACCGGCGAATATTGATGCGGTGGCGTGTGATTATCGGGGGTTGGAGGCGATTTTTGAGCGGTGTGTCAGCAGGCCTGCCAGCGCCTGATCGAACCACGAACGATTAAACCATCTGTTTATTGCCCGAGCGCACACTCACTTCTAAGGTTCGCACCGTCGCTGCCAAATCAGCGGCCGGGTTTGGTCACCCGGAAAACAGCACACATAAGTGCCATTACTCGCTCTGCGAACGTCTATCGTCTCGTATAGCAGTGCTATGGCGGCTGTGTGGGGGACGTCTTCGGACGTGTCGGAGTGCTGTTTCCGGCTGGCCAACCCGCGCACAGTCCGCCACCCACCGTTTGGCCACGGTGATGTCGGTTACCTAACAGCAAACCGAGCACCTTCAAATGCAAATACCTGAAACGATGAACCGCTATCGTCATCTACGCACCAATTTCACTGATACCCATCCGCTTCTCATCGACACCCAAGCCAAAGCCGAAGACATCCAGTCCGCCGCCCACCAACGCATCCGCGCAGCCACCGACTTACTGGAAACCTTCTCCTGCCTGACCTTCGAACACTCCGACCTCAAAGACATCTCCCACATCACCAACGCCTTGTACCTGCTCGTCCAAGACGGCTGTGATTTGCTGGAAGCGGCGCAACACGTACAACTACAAACCGAACAAGCACAAATCTAAGCAACACCCTTTTTAGAAGCGAGCCTGTTCGCGAAAATCATCAACGATGACGCGGTAAGCCAGAAGAAACGCGGCGTCCTTGAGTTTTTCGCGAGCAAGCTCGCTCCTACCATTGACCCGCGTTGCCTGTTAAAGCACTGCCAAGCCACAAATGCCGGAAACCGTTGTAGGAAACCTCCAAACAACGCGACATCCCCTTCCCAAACTGCTCCGAACACACGCTTGACCCTCTACAGAAGTTACCCGTAGCTGAATGAAAATAGCGCGGTCTCAACTTTCTCGGCAGAAACCTGTGAACATCGAAAGGGCTCAACACATCGGCCACTATGGCGTCATCTTCACAGTGATTCGCTTCACTGTTGTGCCTGACAATCGGCATGCTTTGGCCAATCTATGCCTGCTTGAAACAAAAACGGCAGCGCGACAAGTGCGCGATCAGATACGTAGGCTGTACGAAAAAATGCTGGCCAGAGACTTGCCATGCGAAAGGGCGGTCGCGATTTCCCATCCTTTGAGACGGAATCAGGCCGATCGGTTAAACGACCAAAACGTACTCATCAAACAAATAATCTCCGGAGCGGTTAAAGCACCAGGGATTGCCATTTCAACCGTAACCGCGGGATTCGTTGGAGATACGATTTCCGGCAAGCTTCGTAGATATCACGCTGGAGACATCATCATCGGTCTGGATGCCAGTGTGAGAGGAGGCATAGGGCCTCAGCGGTCAACACTCTCAATGCATGTCTACTCGGACGAGTCTTAGTGGCATGGCCCTTTACCTTCAATCCGCTTCCTTTCTCATTATCTATTTGGTGCTGCACTACCAAATCACAGACCCAATGCTCAGAAAGCACTTCGCAGTCACATTTCTTACAACAGGCCTTATTTTGACGTTCCTACTACCCTATGTAGCGGTGATCCTCAGAATGCCCCTCCTACCTGTCTTTGTATTCTTGATAGGCTTGGCGCTCTTCATCACTCGAAACAAATACCGCCTCCAACGCAACCAGCCCCTTCACCCACTCCTGCGTGCACCCACCATGAACCTCGCCCCTAACTTCCCCGAAGACCCCGTGATGCAGCAACTCCTTCAACTGCTGCACGAAGAAGTCGGCCTGCCGAAACACAAGACCATCCGCCTGCAAACCTCACTCAATTTCGACCTGGGCTGTGACGGCAGCGAAGCCAAGCAGCTCATGGAAGCGCTGGAGCAGGAGTTCGCCCTCGACCTGGGCGACTACGACACTTATCGTTACTTCAACCCACCGGTCTTTGACGTGTTCCTCAAGCGTCGGGGCAAGGGGCATGGCGACAAGGTCCCGTTGACCATCGGCATGCTCTACCTGGCCATCAAGACCCACAGCTGGGACACGCAGACGCTGGAAAACCTGAGCTGAGCGAATACCGGCTCCAGGTACACCGCAAGTCAAAGGTGGAGGGGCAATGGTTCGGCCTATCGTCGACGAACCTTTCGCGCACAAAAAAGCCGCTCACAAGGAGCGGCTTTTTAACAGCGACCGAATCTTACAACTTCGGACCCGCAGCCTTGATCGCATCGCTCACTTCAAACTTCTTGAAGTTCTCGATGAACAGACCAGCCAGCGCCTTCGCTGCTTCATCGTAAGCGGCCTTGTCAGCCCAGGTGTTACGTGGGTTCAACAGGCCGGTCTCAACGCCCGGCACGGCCAATGGCACGTCGAGGTTGATGGTGTCGAGGTGTTCGGTTTCAGCACCGATCAACGCGCCGCTCTGGATCGCTGCGATCACGCCGCGCGTGGTCGGGATATTGAAGCGCTTGCCAACGCCGTAGCCACCGCCGGTCCAGCCGGTGTTGACCAGGTAGACCTTGGAGCCGAAGCCGCGGATGCGCTTGATCAGCAGCTCTGCATATTCGCCGGCCGGGCGCGGGAAGAACGGTGCGCCGAAGCAGGTGGAGAAGGTCGACTTGATGCCGCTGCCCGAACCCATTTCGGTCGAGCCCACCAGTGCGGTGTAGCCGGACAGGAAGTGGTAGGCCGCTTGTTCTTCGCTGAGGATGGACACGGGCGGCAGTACGCCGGTCAGGTCGCAGGTCAGGAAGATCACCGCGTTTGGCTCGCCGCCCAGGTTCTTCTCGGAACGCTTGGCAACGTGCTCCAGCGGGTAGGCGGCGCGGCTGTTCTGGGTCAGGCTCACGTCAGCATAGTCGGCGTGCTTGGCCTCGTCGATGACGACGTTTTCCAACACGGCGCCGTGCTTGATGGCTTTCCAGATAACCGGTTCGTTCTTCTCGGACAGGTCGATGCATTTGGCATAGCAACCGCCTTCGATGTTGAACACCACGCCTTCGCCCCAGCCGTGCTCGTCGTCACCGATCAGGTAGCGGCTTTCGTCGGCGGACAGGGTGGTCTTGCCGGTACCCGACAGACCGAAGAACAGGGTCACGTCGCCGGCTTCGCCAATGTTGGCGGCGCAGTGCATCGGCAGTACGTCGGAAGCCGGCAGCAGGTAGTTCTGCACCGAGAACATGGCTTTCTTCATTTCACCGGCGTAGCGCATGCCGGCGATCAGCACTTTTTTCTGGGCGAAGTTAAGGATCACGCAACCGTCGGAGTTGGTGCCATCACGCTCAGGCACGCACTCGAAGTTGGCCACGTTGAGCACTTGCCACTCGTCACGACCGGCCGGGTTGTACTGGGCCGGGTTGATGAACAGGCAACGACCGAACAGGTTCTGCCAGGCAGTCTGGGTGGTCATTTTCACGGCCAGGTAGTGGTCTTCGGAGGCCCCTACGTGAACGTGGGAAACGAAATGCTCTTGCGCATTGTTGAACGCCTCGACGCGTGCCCACAGGGCATCGAACTTGTCGGCCGGGAACTTGCGGTTGATCGGGCCCCAGGCGATGGAATCCTGGGTGGAAGGCTCTTCAACGATGAAACGGTCGACTGGCGAACGGCCGGTACGGTGACCGGTTTCCACGACCAGCGCGCCGGTATCGGCAAGCACGCCTTCACCGCGCTGCAGGGCTTCTTTGACCAGATCGTCAACACTCAGATCGGTGTATACGGCGTTATTGGCTTGCGTCATGAGGTTCCCCGTCGGCCTGTGGCCGAGTGCTCCAAACGTTTTGTAGTAGAAAGTTGCGCACTACTACCGCGAAAAAAGTGGGCCGGATTATGCCAGAAAAGCCCAAAAAGAGTAGGGCCCTCCCGTCAGAACGCCTCTAATCCGGCATTTGACAGGTGATTTACCTGTGCTTAAACGTTTTAGTGGCGGGTGTCGGAAGGCGTGTCGATGCCTGCGCCAGCGAACAATTGCGCTACATCGGCAGCGTCGAACAGGTAGCGCTCGTTGCAGAACTGGCAGTCGATCTCGATATTGCCACCGTGTTCCACCACCAGGTTCTGCGCATCTTCCAGGCCCAAGCTGACCAGGGCGTTGCCCGAACGCTCACGGGAGCAGCTGCAGTGGAAGTGCAAGGTCTGCGCGTCGAACAGGCGCACCGGGTCTTCGTGGTACAGGCGGTGCAGGATGGTTTCGTTGTCCAGGCCCAGCAGTTCTTCGGCTTTCAGGGTATCGGCCAAGGCAATGCAGTGCCGCCAGCTTTCAGCGCGATCTTCGTCGTCCTTGATACGGTCGGCCGGCAGTTGTTGCAGCAACATGCCACGGGCGCGCTTGCCGTCGGCGTTGAGCCAGAACTTGGTGCCCACTTGCTGGGACATCACGAAATAGTTGGTGAAGCATTCCGACAGCGTTTTGCCGTCGAGGTCGACGATGCCCTGGTAACGTTGGCCTGAGGTCGGGTCGACGGTGAGCGCCAGGACACCGCTGGGCATCAGCTCGGCCAGGCTGGCGTCCGGGGCAATCTGGTCGGCTTCATAACGGGCCAGGCCACGGATTTCGCGCTCGCTGGAGCACTCGATCATCAACAGCGGAATCGGCCCTTCGGAACGGGCTTGCAGGATCAGCAAACCGTCGAACTTCATGGTGCCTACCAGCAACGCAGCAGCGGCCATCAGCTCACCGAGCAGTTGTGCGACCGGTTCCGGATAGGGGTGCTTGGCGAGGACTTCGGCGTAGCTGCGCTCCAACGAAACCATTTCGCCGCGGGCGTCGCTCTCATCGAAGATGAAGCGTTGGGTGAAGTCGGTATCCGGTAGATCAGTCATAGGTCTGGGTATCTGAATTGATGACAAATTGGTTACAAGGTTTATAAAATTAAACGCTTTAGCACCATCTTGGTGCGGCTTTCTCCTGGAAACAGAGAGCTTATTTAGAGCGAAGAGGGACAGTTTATGAACAATCCGGGTTTGTTCCAAGCCAAGTGGAACCTCCGGCGATGGGCTCTGTGCAATCTACTCGCTATCGGGCTGCTGTGTTTTTGGCTGTGGCCCACGGGGCAGATGCTGTGTGTGATTTTCGACGAGTGGCTGTTTCACCTTCTCAACGACCCGCTGGCGAGCAACGCGACATGGCTGCACGTGTGGGCCGTGGCCAGTTTGCGGCCGTTTGATGCGGTGGTCGGGGTGATCCTGCTGATGCTGATGATTCGCGGCGACTGGGTGTTCAAAGCCGCGCAGGTACGCCAGGCCCTGTTAGGTTTTGTCGGTATTTTGTTGCTCTTGCTGTTTATCCGCATGCTGTTTTCCAAACTCGCAGCGCAGATGGGCTGGCAACACAGCAGCCCGTCGATGGTCATCGCCGGGGCGATCCAGATGAGCGACTATTTCCCGGGGCTGGAGAAGACCTGGGAGCTGAAGGACCGCTCAAGCCAAAGCTTTCCAGGGGATCACGCCTCGGTGTTGCTGATCTGGGCAATGTTCATGAGCGTGTTCGCCAAACGTATCGGCCAGGTGCTGGTGATCTGGGGCCTGGCGCTGTTGTTCATGATGCCGCGGCTGGTGGCGGGCGCGCATTGGGGGCAGGACGATTATATCGGCGGGGTGCTGCTGGCACTGTTGGCGTTGGGCTGGGGTTATTACACGCCGTTTGCGGCGAAGGTGTCGGCCGCGTTGTTACACGTGACGACGCCGATCTTCAGGTTACTTGGCAAGCTGCCAGTGATCAGTGGATTGAGCGTCGTGCGCACCTCCCCTTAACGCTGCAAGCCCCCTCCCACATTTGAATGGGCCGCTGCGCAATCAGTCATCATTGCCACTGCCGCGAAACTTGAACAGGTCGCGGCGCTGCTTCTTGCTCGGCTTGCCATCGGTGGTCATCCCCGTGGCGCCCGCCTTGCGCAGGGCTGCCGCATTTTCGCGCCTGGCAATGCTGGCTTCGGTTTCGGTGTACAGCGCCTGTGCTTCGGGGGCGCCACGGCGCACGATGGAAAGTGCCTGAACCACGACGGTCTTTTCGTCAAAACCTATCCGAATCTGCAGCTCATCACCGACACGTGGCTCTTTGCCCGGCTTACAGCGCTCGCCTCGATGATGCACCTTGCCGCTCTCAATCGCGGCCTTGGCCAAGGCACGTGTCTTAAAGAAACGCGCCGCCCAAAGCCACTTGTCCAGACGGACCTTTTCTTCCTCTTCCTGCTTTTGAGCCACTTGAATTCCTCGCTCTGACAAATGTCGCAACTGTAACGTTGAAACCCTTCGACGCATAAACCTCAAGGCTCACCTAAGATACGCCAGGTAGCACCCTGTTTTCGCGAGGATACGCCGTGACCGACTTTCCTACTTCACTCACCTCGCCTGAACAGCGTTGCGCAGGCTGCCAGCAAAGCGAACCCTTGGGTTTCGAGTTTGCTTTCGCCTACCAGCCTATCGTTGACCTTCGGGACCATTCGATTTTTGCCCACGAAGCCTTGGTGCGCGGTACACAGGGCGAAGGGGCATTGTCGGTGCTGGACCAGGTCAACGACAGCAACCGCTACCGCTTCGACCAGCGCTGCCGCACCCAGGCGATTGCCGGTGCTGCAGCTTTGGGGATGCAAACCCACCTTTCCATCAACTTCATGCCCAACGCCGTGTACCGTCCGGAGTTGTGCATCCGCAGCACCCTGGAGGCGGCGCGCGCGCACAATTTTCCGCTGGATCAACTGATTTTCGAGACACTGGAAAGCGAGCATGTAGATAACTATCGCCATTTGACGAATATTCTGCGTGAATACCGCGAATTCGGCTTCAAGACCGCTATCGATGATTTCGGCGCGGGCTATTCGGGGCTGAATCTGTTGGCTGATTTCCAACCTGACTTGATCAAACTCGACATGGCGCTGATCCGCGATGTCGACCAGGATCGTGTCCGTCAGGTGATCGTCCAGGGGATTGTCACAATCTGTGAGCAGTTGAACGTTACTGTCATCGCCGAAGGCATCGAAAGTGCCGGCGAACGCGACTTTCTGTCTGACTGTGGAATATTTCTGATGCAAGGCTACTGGTTCGCCAAGCCTGCATTCAAAGCCCTGGCCGAGGTTTCTCCTCAGGCGTGGGCGAATTGACCGGTTACCCATATTGAAGACATTTGACCATTTGACCGTTGTAGGTCTGCGTGAATGGGTGGCACTTCCCGACTTGGGAGTGGCAGGCCTGCGTGCCAAGATCGACACCGGTGCCAGCACCTCCAGCCTGCATGCCACCGACATCGAGCCGTTTGAGCGCGACGGCGAGAAGTGGGTGCGCTTTACCGCGCACCTGGGCAGCGTCGTGCAACTGCGTCACCGCCGCTGCGAAGCGCCCCTGGTGACGATGAAAACCATCAAGAGCTCCAATGGCCATGCGCAGGTGCGCTACGTGATCAGCACCACCCTGGCACTGGGTGATCGGGTATGGCGGGTGGAGTTCACCCTGGCCTGCCGCAAAGCCATGCGTTATCGCCTGTTGCTGGGTTCCAAGGCGCTGATTGACGGCCACCTGGTGGTCAATCCCGGCGTCAAGTACGTTCAAGACAAGCCGGTGTTCCCGGTCTCTACTATTTCTGCCCCAGGTGCTGCATGAAGATTGCTGTGCTGTCGCGAAACCCGCGTCTGTATTCCACCCGCCGCCTGGTCGAGGCCGGCACCGAACGTGGCCACGAAATGGTGGTGATCGACACGTTGCGTGCCTATATGAACATCGCCAGCCACAAGCCGCAGATCCATTACCGCGGTAAACCGCTGGAGGGGTTTGATGCGGTGATCCCTCGGATTGGCGCCTCGGTGACGTTCTATGGCTGCGCCGTGTTGCGCCAATTCGAAATGATGGGGGTTTTCCCCCTCAATGAATCCGTGGCCATTGCACGCTCGCGGGACAAATTACGCTCGTTGCAACTGCTCTCGCGGCGGGGCATCGGCCTGCCGGTCACCGGCTTTGCCCACTCCCCCGACGACATTCCCGACCTGATCGAAATGGTCAACGGCGCGCCGCTGGTGATCAAGGTGCTGGAAGGCACCCAGGGCATCGGTGTGGTGCTGTGTGAAACCGCGACCGCAGCGGAATCCGTGATCGAGGCATTCATGGGCCTCAAGCAGAACATCATGGTCCAGGAGTACATCAAGGAAGCCGGCGGTGCGGATATTCGCTGCTTCGTGGTGGGCGACAAGGTGATCGCAGCCATGAAGCGCCAGGCCAAGCCCGGAGAGTTCCGCTCCAACCTGCACCGTGGCGGCAGCGCCAGCCTGATCAAGATCACCCCGGAAGAACGCATGACCGCGCTGCGGGCGGCCAAGGTCATGGGGTTGGCAGTGGCGGGTGTGGATATCCTGCGCTCCAACCATGGGCCACTGGTAATGGAGGTGAACTCGTCGCCGGGCCTGGAAGGGATAGAGACCACCACTGGGAAGGATGTGGCGGGGATCATCATTCAACATCTGGAGAAGAATGGTGGACCGAATATGACCAGGACCAAGGGCAAGGGTTAGAGACGGGAGCTGTCAGCTTCAAGCTATAAGCTGCAAGAAAGGGCAAAAGCTGTGTGCCTTTCTCTTGCGGCTTCAAGCTTGAAACTTGCAGCTGTTTCTATACCGCATCTCTGGGCAGCATCAGCCCAAGCGGCAAGCGTACCCGCGCCTCAAGGCCACCGCCTTCGCGGTTACGCAACTCGACATTGCCGCCGTGCATCGACGCAATCCGCCGCACGATCGCCAGCCCCAAGCCGGTCCCTTTGCCACCCCGGGCACGGTCGCCACGGGTGAAGGGGTTGAAGATACCCTCCAGCTCGTCCGGATCGATGCCCGCCCCCCGGTCCATCACACTCAGCACTACGTACGGCGCAGCACTGTCGCCAGACACATACGCAGCCACTTCAACATCCGAACCGGCGTGGTGCAAAGCGTTGCCGATCAGGTTGTTCAGCAGGCGCTTCATCGACACCCGACGCAACGCAAACGGCTGGATCGGCTCAAGGCGCATGCGCACTTGCTCGCCATTCTGGTTGTAGGGCGCCACAACCTCACGCACCAGGTCCGTGAGATCGACTTCCTCCACCACCTCGTCACGACCATCACGGATAAACGCCAGGAACTGGTCGAGAATCGCGTCCATGTCTTCGATGTCGCGAACCATGTCGTCGGTGAGGTCGCTATGGTTGCCCATCAGCTCCAGGGACAGGCGCAATCGCGTCAAGGGCGTGCGCAAGTCATGGGACACCCCCGCCAGCATCAGCTCGCGCTCCCGCCCGGCCTGTTCGACATCCTCCGCCATCTGGTTGAAGGCGCCATACACCTCGGTCATTTCACTGGGCGTATCGCTGACCGGCAGGCGCACGCTGCGCCCCTGGCCCAATTGGCGGGCGGCAAACACCAGGCGCTTAAGCGGTTGGTTGAGCTGGCGAACGAAAATCCACGCCGACGCGGTGGAAAGCAAGCCGATGGCCAGGAACCAACCCAACACGTTCCAGATCTTCTGCCCCCGCAAAGGGTGCGGATACAGCGGAACCTTGATCCAGGCATCACCAAGGCTCGGCGCCCTTACCCACAGCGCAGGTGAAACATGCATGCGCAAGCGCACCTCGGTGTCCTCGCCCAGTTCGGCCTGCATCTGGCGCTGGTAGATCTCGCTGTAGGGCCAATGCTGCTCACCCTCGGGTACACCAGCCCCGTCAACGCGGGTCAACGTCGAGGCCTTGGCTACCTTTTCGCGGTTCTCAGGGTCTACAGCCCAGTAACCACGCAGCGTCAGGGCGACACCGTGGCTGTACTGCCGGTCCACCAGCACGTCTTCGTTCATCAGCAGATAAACCAGTGTCAGCGCCTTGGAAAACAGCACGACGATCAGCACCAGCCAAAGGGTGCGGGAGAAGAAACTTTGCGGGAACCACAGAGGGGTTTTCATAGAAGACAGCTGGACACCTTGCAGGAACGAGCGGCGCTCGCAGAATTGCAGACGCCGGGCATCCCGTCGACCCTCATGGAGTCAAGCGCCAGGATGCCCGCCCTGCAAATCATCGGTCACTTGGTTGCGGTGCCATCCGGCACAAACACATAGCCCACACCCCAGACAGTCTGGATATACCGAGGTTTGGACGGGTCCGGCTCGATCATCCGGCGCAGACGGGAAATCTGCACGTCGATGGAACGTTCCAGGGCGTCCCATTCGCGACCGCGTGCCAAGTTCATCAGTTTGTCGCGGGTCAGCGGCTGACGCGCGTTCATCACCAGCGCCTTGAGCACGGCGAATTCACCGGTGGTGAGCATATGCACTTCGTCGCCACGCTTGAGCTCGCGGGTCGCCAGCGACAGCTCGTAGTCGCCAAAGGTGACGCTTTCGTCTTCGCTGCCCGGCGCGCCCGGTACCGGCGGCGCCTGACGACGCAGCACGGCTTTGACCCGCGCCATCAACTCGTCAGGGTTGAAAGGCTTGGCAAGGTAGTCATCGGCGCCCAGCTCGAGACCCTTGATGCGGCTCAGCTCATCGCCCTTGGCGGTCAGCATGATGATTGGAATCTGGTTGTTCGCGCCGCGCAGGCGCTTGCAGGCGGTGAGGCCGTCTTCGCCGGGCAGCATCAGGTCGAGTACGACCAGGTTGAATACTTCACGCCCCAGGAGACGGTCCATCTGCTCGGTGTTCGGCACCGCGCGGGCACGGTAGCCCTTGGAGTTGAAGAAACGCTCCAGCAGGCTGCTCAGCCCCGGATCGTCATCAACGATGAGAATTTTTTCGCCTTCAGCAGTTTGTGCAGTGCTGCTCATTGGATGCTCCTCTTATCTCGGCGCGCATTATGGCGTAGCTGCCGTTATACGCACCGTGTGCATTGTTAGCAGATTTTTCCTCTACTGCCAGCGAACCCTCGCCTTCCAACCACTGGCGCAGTACCCCCCAAGGGCAGAACGCTGGTTATAATGCGGCGCCTTCGTGCAGGGCAACGTCAGATCGTTGCCGTTTACTGCCGGGCTTTTTTTCCCCGCTTGTGGTGATTTTTTCGATTTCGAGGGTCAATAGGCTGCCTCTTGACCCAGGTAGCGGCGCCGGTCGGGCCGCTCAACCAGCCGCGCCAGGCCTTGTTTCCCGGGCCTGCGGGCTGCTTTTCAGAATTTCAGGTGGTTTTATGGACAGCATCAACAGCCGCATCGCCGAAGAACTCGGCGTACGCCCACAACAGGTCGAAGCGGCCGTCGCTCTACTGGATGAAGGCTCCACGGTGCCCTTCATCGCCCGTTACCGGAAAGAAGTGACCGGCAGCCTCGACGACATCCAGCTGCGGCACCTTGAAGAACGCCTGCGCTACCTGCGAGAACTCGACGAACGGCGTATCAGCATCCTCGCCAGCATCGAGGAGCAGGGCAAGCTGACGCCTCAGCTTGAACGCGACATCAAGCTCGCCGACACCAAGACCCGCCTCGAAGACCTTTACCTGCCGTACAAACAGAAGCGCCGCACCAAGGGCCAGATCGCCCTGGAAGCCGGCCTGGGCGAACTGGCCGACGGCCTGTTCAACGACCCCTCGCTGACCCCGGACACCGAAGCCGCGCGCTTCGTCAACGCAGAGAAAGGCGTTGCCGACGTCAAGGCCGCCCTCGAAGGCGCCAAGTACATCCTGATGGAACGCTTCGCCGAAGACGCCAACCTGCTGGAAAAACTGCGCAACTACCTGAAACAGGAAGCCACCCTCAGCGCCCGCGTCATCGCCGGCAAAGAGGAAGAAGGCGCCAAGTTCCGCGACTACTTCGAACACGACGAACCGCTGAAAAGCATGCCGTCCCACCGTGCGCTGGCGATTTTCCGTGGCCGCAACGAAGGCATTCTCAGCTCCGCGCTGAAAGTCGGCGACGAACTGCCGGGCACCATGCACCCGTGCGAGGGCATGATCGGCCAACAATTCGGCATCCAGAATCAGAATCGTCCTGCGGACAAGTGGCTCGGTGAAGTCGTGCGCTGGACCTGGAAGGTCAAGCTCTACACCCACCTGGAAACCGACCTGCTCGGCGAGTTGCGCGACGGCGCAGAAACCGAGGCGATCAACGTCTTCGCCCACAACCTGCACGACCTGCTGCTGGCCGCACCGGCCGGCCCGCGCGCCACCCTGGGCCTCGACCCGGGCCTGCGCACCGGCTGCAAGGTCGCCGTGGTCGATGCCACCGGCAAGCTGCTGGACCACGCCACCGTGTACCCACACGTGCCGCACAACAAGTGGGACCAGACCCTCGCCATCCTGGCCGCCCTGTGCGCCAAGCATGCGGTGGACCTGATCGCCATCGGCAACGGCACTGCCAGCCGTGAAACCGACAAGCTGGCCGCCGAACTGATCAAAAAATACCCAGCCATGAAGATGACCAAGGTGATGGTCTCCGAAGCCGGTGCTTCGGTGTACTCGGCGTCGGAACTGGCCTCCAAGGAATTCCCGGACCTCGACGTGTCGATCCGTGGCGCGGTGTCCATCGCCCGTCGCCTGCAGGATCCGCTGGCAGAGCTGGTGAAAATCGATCCTAAATCCATCGGTGTCGGCCAGTACCAGCACGACGTGTCACAGCTGAAACTGGCACGCGGCCTGGATGCGGTGGTGGAAGACTGCGTAAACGCCGTGGGCGTGGACGTGAACACCGCCTCCGTGGCGCTGCTGGCGCGTATCTCCGGCCTCAATGCCACCCTGGCGCAGAACATCGTCACTCACCGCGACGAAAACGGTGCGTTCAAAACCCGTGCCGCGCTGAAAAAAGTCGCCCGCCTGGGTGAAAAAACTTTCGAGCAAGCCGCCGGTTTCCTGCGCGTAATGAACGGCGACAACCCGCTGGATTCGTCCGCCGTTCACCCGGAAGCCTATCCGTTGGTGCAACGTATCGCCGCCGAGACCGACCGCGACATCCGCTCGTTGATCGGCGACGCCGCGTTCCTCAAGCGCCTGGACCCAAAGAAGTACACCGACGAAACCTTCGGCGTGCCGACCATCACCGACATCCTGCAAGAGCTGGAAAAACCTGGCCGCGACCCGCGTCCCGAGTTCAAGACCGCCGAGTTCCAGGACGGCGTCGAAGACCTCAAGGACCTGCAACTGGGCATGATCCTCGAAGGCGTGGTCACCAACGTGACCAACTTCGGCGCGTTTGTGGACATCGGCGTGCATCAGGACGGTTTGGTGCACATCTCTGCGCTTTCGGAGAAGTTCATCAAGGATCCGCGCGAAGCCGTGAAGGCCGGTGATGTGGTCAAGGTCAAGGTCATGGAAGTCGACATCCCGCGCAAACGCGTTGGCCTGTCGATGCGCATGAGCGATACCCCAGGGGAAAAAATCGACGGCGCCCGTGGTGCACGTCCGGGCTCGGCACCGCGCCAGTCGCAGAACCGCTCCGAAAACAGTCAACCGCGCAAGGAAACCGCCACCGCAGCGCCAAGCAACAACGCCATGGCCTCGCTGTTCGCCAACGCCAAGCAGTTGAAGAAACGCTGATGGAAATCCCCGCCGGTTTGACCCAGAGCGCGTTCAGCGAACTGATCGGCTGCCGCCTGCAACGCCTCGAAGAAGGCGTTGCCGAAGTGGCCCTGACCCTGGAGCCGCACCTGCGCAACCGCGCGGGCAAGCTCCATGGCGGGGCGATTTTCAGCCTGGTGGACATCACCATGGGACTGGCCTGCTCCAGCGCCCATGGGTTTGACCAGCAGAGCGCGACCATCGAATGCAAGATCAACTACATCCGCGCCGTGGAAGACGGTGACGTGCTGTGTACCAGCCGCGTGATTCACGCCGGTCGGCGCACGCTGGTGGTCGAAGCCGATGTGTATCAGGACGAAAGACTTGTCGCAAAAGCACAGGGCACGTTCGCTGTCCTATAGCTCCCCGCCCCCGATTTGAGTTAATTTCGGCGCTGCGATAACAGCGTCGGAATTTTCTTGCTGCGCTATAGCCCAATTCATGGAGTGAAGTAGGCTTTTTTAACGCGGGTCAAATCGACTCAAAACCAGGCGATCACGCCAGTTTTAACTTCACCCTTGTAGACCGTCCTGCCCACCCCCATATTGGGGCGACTGACGCGTGAAGGAATCCAACTTGAGCGAACTTCTCAACCGCCGCCTGGCCCTGCTCGGCAAGCGCGAACACCTCTCCCTGCTAGAGCAGTGCTTGCACGGCATCGAGCGTGAATGCCTACGTGTCACCGGTGAGGGTCGCCTGGCACAAACGCCGCACCCCGAAGCCCTGGGCGCCGCGTTGACCCATGAACAGATCACCACCGACTACTCGGAATCGCTGCTGGAGTTCATTACCCCGGCCCTGCCCAACCCGGCCGACACCCTGAGCAGCCTGGACAAGATCCATCGTTTTGCCTACACCAAGCTCGGCAGTGAATACCTGTGGAGCCCCTCGATGCCGTGCCCGTTGCCGGCCGAGGAAGACATTCCGATTGCCTACTACGGCACCTCCAATATCGGACAGCTCAAGTACGTGTACCGCAAGGGCCTGGCCCTGCGTTACGGCAAGACCATGCAGTGCATCGCCGGCATCCACTACAACTTTTCTCTGCCGGAACAGCTATGGCCGCTGCTCAAGGAGACTGAAGGCTTCGTCGGCACCGACCGCGACTATCAGTCCACGGCCTATATCGCGCTGATCCGCAACTTCCGCCGCTACAGCTGGCTGCTGATGTACCTGTTCGGCGCCTCGCCGGCCCTGGACGCGGGTTTCCTGCGCGGTCGCTCGCACCAATTGGAAGTGCTCGACGCCGACACCCTGTACCTGCCGTACGCCACCAGCCTGCGCATGAGCGACCTGGGTTACCAGAGCAACGCCCAGGCCGGCCTGACGCCGTGCTACAACGACCTGGCCAGCTACACCGACAGCCTGCGCGAAGCGGTGGCAACGCCCTACGCGCCCTATGTCGAAGTCGGCACCCACAAGGACGGTGAGTGGGTACAGCTCAACACCAACATCCTGCAGATCGAAAACGAGTACTACTCCAACATCCGCCCCAAGCGCGTGACCTACACCGGCGAGCGGCCGATCCAGGCGCTGATGGCCCGTGGCATCCAGTACATCGAAGTGCGCTGCCTGGACATCAACCCGTTCCTGCCGATGGGCATCGACCTGCCGGAGTCGCGTTTCCTCGATGCATTCCTGCTGTACTGCGCGCTGAACGACAGCCCGCTGTTCGCCGACAACGAGTGCGGCAACGCCACGTCCAACTTCCTCAGCGTGGTCAAGGAAGGCCGGCGCCCGGGCCTGCAATTGCAGCGCAAGGGCCAGGCCGTGGACATGAAGGAATGGGCCACCGAGCTTCTGGAGAAGATTGCCCCGCTGGCTGCGCTGCTGGATGAAAGCCACGGCATCACCGAACACAGCCAGGCACTGGACGCCCAACTGGCCAAGGTCAAGGACCCGTCCCTGACCCCTTCGGCGCAGGTACTGGCGGCGATGGCCGAGCGCAAAGAGAGTTTCGCGCAGTTCTCCCTGCATCAGAGCGAGGTGCACGCCGAGTACTTCCGCCGCGAGCCGTTGCCCGCAGAAGAGCAGGCGCGCTTTGAAGAGCTGGCGCGCACGTCGCTGGCGCAGCAAGCGGAACTGGAGCAGAACGAAGTGGGCGATTTTGATGTGTTTGTCGGCTCGTACCAGGCGAGTATTCTGGCGATCAGTAACTAAGACCGAACTCGGTCCATGGTGGGAGGGGCAAGCCCCCTCCCACATTTGCCCTCATCAAGCTCAAGATTCGCTTCAACCTTTCGCCCATAAGCTAATTCGAAAATGTTATTTATTTTCGGATTCTTAGATCATTTAGTCTCCTCACACGCCGACCCTCGGCCGCCTGATTGAGGAGCTTCCCCTTGAAACTGTTAACCCCTCTGCGCCTCATGGCCGCGTTGTCCCTCGCCGGTGCCAGCCTGTTTGCCCAGGCGGCGGATGTAACCATCGCTTACCAGACCACCGTAGACCCGGCCAAAGTTGCCCAGGCCGACGGTGCGTACGAAAAAGCCACTAACGCCAAGATCGACTGGCGCAAATTCGACAATGGTGCCGACATCATCGCCGCCATCGCCTCCGGCGACGTGCAGATCGGCTACCTCGGTTCCAGCCCACTGACCGCTGCGATCACCCGCAAGGTGCCGGTGGAAACTTTCCTGGTTGCCACCCAGATCGGCGGTGCCGAAGCCCTGGTGGCGCGCAACGGTTCCGGGATCAACGGCCCCCAGGACCTGATCGGCAAGAAAATCGCCGTGCCCTTCGTGTCCACCGGCCACTACAGCCTGCTGGCCGCGCTGAAGCACTGGAACATCGACCCGTCGAAAGTGACCATCCTCAACCTCGCACCGCCGGCGATCATCGCGGCCTGGAAGCGCGGTGACATCGACGCTACCTACGTATGGGACCCGGCCCTGGGCGTGGCCAAGGAAAACGGCAAGGTGCTGATCACCTCCGGCGAGCTGGCCAAGTTCGGCGCGCCGACCTTCGATGCCTGGATCGTGCGCAAGGACTTCGCGCAGAAGCACCCGGAAATCGTCACCGCCTTCGCCAAGGTCACCCTGGATGCCTACGCCGCCTACCGCAAAGACCCACAAGCCTGGCTCGCCGACACAGGCAACGTCGACAAACTGGTGAAACTCTCCGGCGCCAAGGCCAGCGACATCCCGCTGCTGCTGCAAGGCAACGTCTACCCGCTGGCCGCTGACCAGGTGACCCTGCTGGGCGCACCAACCACCAAGGCCGTGACCGATACCGCTGCCTTCCTCAAGGAGCAAGGCAAGGTCGACGCCGTGCTGCCGGACTACGCCCCTTACGTCAGCGCCAAGTTCATCACTAACTGATTCAAGGAGTTCATCGCGATGGCCTTGCTACAACTGGAGCGCATCAGCGCACAGTACCCAGGCGCCACAGAACCGGTACTGTCTGACATTTCACTCGACCTGGGGCCCCAGCAATTGCTGGTGGCCCTCGGCCCGTCCGGCAGTGGCAAGACTTCGCTGTTGAACCTGATTGCCGGCTTTGTCGAGCCTTCTGCCGGGCGCATCACCCTTGATGGCGTGCCGGTCAAAGGCCCCAGCGCCGAACGCGGCGTGGTGTTCCAGGACGACGCGCTGTTGCCCTGGCAGGACGTGCTGGCCAACGTCGGTTTCGGCCTGGAACTGGCCGGCGTGCCCAAGGCGCAGCGCGAAGTGCGCGCCCGGGAAATGCTCGCGCTGGTGGATCTCGCCGGCTTCGACAATCGCCGCATCTGGCAACTCTCCGGCGGCCAGAAGCAACGCGTCGGCCTGGCCCGCGCCCTGGCCGCCGACCCGCGCGTGCTGCTGATGGACGAACCCTTCGGCGCCCTCGATGCCTTCACCCGTGAGCAGATGCAGGAACTGTTGCTGCAAGTCTGGCGGCGCACGGCCAAGCCGGTGTTCCTGATTACCCATGACATCGAAGAAGCGGTGTTCCTCGCCACCGACCTGATCCTGCTGGCGCCCAACCCGGGCCAGATCGTCGAACGCCTGCACCTGGACTTCGGCCAGCGCTACGCGGCCGGTGAGTCGGCGCGGGCGATCAAGTCCGACCCGCGCTTTATCGAAACCCGCGAACACGTGCTGGGCAAAGTGTTCTCGCAACGGCAGGTGTCCGCATGAGCAGCTACGAACTCCCCGCCACCGCTGCCAAGCCGGTGGCGCACGCGGTCATTCCTGTGCGTCGCAGCCTGAGTACACGCTGGATCAGCCTGTTGACCCTGGTCGCCTTGCTGGCCCTCTGGTGGGCCGTCACCGCCACCGGCCTGATCGAACCGTTGTTCCTGCCACCGCCCTCGGCCGTGCTGCAAAAAGGCTGGCTGCTGGCGACTACGGGCTATATGGATTCCACCTTGTGGCAGCACCTGGGCGCGAGCCTCAGCCGGATCGGCCTGGGCCTGGGCTTCGCGGTGCTGACCGCCGTGCCGGTAGGCATTGCCATCGGCGCCAACCGCATCGCCCGCGGCATTCTCGACCCGCTGATCGAGTTTTACCGGCCGATTCCGCCCCTGGCTTACCTGCCATTGATCGTGATCTGGTGCGGTATCGGCGAGCTGTCCAAGGTGCTGCTGATTTACCTGGCGATCTTTGCGCCCATCGCCATCGCCACCGCGACCGGCGTACGCACCGTCGACCCGGCCAAGCTGCGGGCGGCGCAGTCGCTGGGCGCCACCCGTGCGCAGCTGATTCGCCATGTGATCCTGCCGAGCGCCCTGCCCGACATCCTCACCGGGGTGCGTATCGGCCTGGGTGTGGGCTGGTCGACCCTGGTCGCCGCCGAACTGATCGCCGCCACCAGCGGCCTGGGTTTCATGGTGCAATCGGCGGCGCAGTTCCTGGTGACCGATGTGGTGGTGCTGGGGATCCTGGTGATCGCCCTGATCGCCTTCGCCATGGAAATGGGCCTGCGCGCCCTGCAGCGTAAGTTAGTGCCTTGGCATGGCCAGGCACATTGAGTGAGAACAGCATGAGCAGCCTGACCGTTACCCCCTTGAGCACCGCCCTGGGCGCCCAGATCAGTGGCGTGGATATTACCCGGCCGCTGAGCACCGAACATCGCGATGCCATCGAACAGGCGTTGCTCAGCCATTCGGTGCTGTTCTTCCGTGGCCAGCCGATCACCCCGCCGCAACAGGCGCGGTTCGCGGCGAACTTCGGCGACCTGCACATCCACCCGATCTACCCCAACGTGCCGGAACAGCCCGAAGTGCTGATCCTCGACACCGCCGTCACCGACGTGCGCGATAACGCCGTATGGCACACCGATGTGACCTTCCTGCCCACCCCGGCCCTCGGTGCGGTGCTGAGTGCCAAGCTGCTGCCGGCGTACGGCGGCGATACGCTGTGGGCCAGTGGCATCGCGGCTTACGAGGCGTTGTCCGAGCCGTTGAAGCGGTTGCTCGATGGGCTGACGGCTACCCACGACTTCACCAAATCCTTCCCGCTGGAACGCTTTGGCAACAGCGCCGAAGACCTGGCGCGCTGGGAAGAAACCCGCAGGAAAAACCCACCTCTGTCACACCCGGTCGTGCGCACGCATCCGGTGAGCGGGCGTAAGTCGCTGTTTGTCAGTGATGGGTTTACCACCAGGATCAATGAACTGGAACCGGCGGAAAGCGAGGCGATTCTCAAGCTGCTGTTCGCCCACGCGACACGCCCGGAATTCACCCTCCGCTGGCGCTGGCAGGAGAACGACGTGGCCTTCTGGGATAACCGCGTGACCCAACATTACGCGGTGGATGACTACCGGCCGCAACGGCGGGTGATGCATCGGGCGACGATTCTTGGGGATGTGCCGTTCTAAACCACACTGCAAATCAAATGTGGGAGGGGGCTTGCCCCCGATAGCTCTGGGTCAGTCAACTAATCAAGTGACTGACACACCGCCATCGGGGTGTAGCCCCCTCCCACATTGACCCGGTGCTGTCAGGTTATTCCGCGCTGGATGGCTTTTCCCACAGGTTAATCCCACCTTCCTGCGCAAACCGATCGATCTCCGCCAGTTCCTCCGCACTGAAGCTCAAGTTCTTCAACGCGCCGACGTTCTCGATGATCTGCTCCGGCCGGCTCGCGCCAATCAACGCGCTGGTCACCCGTGGGTCGCGCAACGTCCAGGCCAGCGCCAATTGCGCCAGGCTCTGGCCACGGCGCTGGGCGATTTCGTTCAACGCACGCACGTGGGCGATGTTGGCTTCGGACAGGTGCTTGGCCTGCAACGAACCACCCCCCGGGCGGTTGACCCGTGCGTCGGCCGGCACGCCATTGAGGTACTTGTCGGTGAGCAAACCCTGGGCCAGTGGCGTGAAGGCAATCACTCCGGCGCCGAGTTCTTCGGTGGTGTCCAGCAGGTCTTTTTCCACCCAGCGGTTGAGCAGGTTGTAGGCCGGTTGGTGGATCAGCAGCGGCACCTTCCACTCTTTGAGCAGCGCGGCGATTTCGCGGGTTTTCACCCCGGAGTAAGACGAGATACCGATGTACAACGCCTTGCCCTGTTGCACGGCGGTGGCGAGGGCGCTGGCGGTTTCTTCCAGGGGCGTATCGGCATCAAAACGGTGGGAGTAGAAAATGTCCACGTAGTCGACGCCCAGGCGTTGCAGGCTCTGGTCCAGGCTTGCCAGCACGTATTTGCGTGAGCCGCCGCCCTGGCCGTAAGGGCCCGGCCACATGTCCCAGCCAGCCTTGCTGGAGATGATCAATTCGTCGCGGTAGTGCTTGAAGTCTTCGCGCAGCAAACGACCGAAGTTGATCTCGGCGCTGCCGTAGGGTGGGCCGTAATTGTTGGCCAGATCGAAGTGGTTGATGCCCAGGTCGAACGCGGTGCGCAGCAGGGCGCGCTGGGTGTCGATCGGGGTGCTGTCGCCAAAGTTGTGCCACAGCCCCAGGGACAGTGCCGGCAGCACCAGTCCACTGCGGCCTACGCGGCGATACGGGATAGATTCATAGCGGTTTTCGGCAGCAATGTAAGTCATCGAATCCTCTCTTGGACGTAGGCAAATAAGGCCTGGGAATAACGATATTCCCAGGCCTTTTAACCAGCTGAATCGCTTAAGTCTGCCCTTCCGTTTTACAGCAATTTCCTACCAGAGTGGAACGACATAGCTGACATAGAAGCGGTTTTCATCCTGCACGGTGGCACCGGTAATGTCCGGACTGGCGTGGGCGTTTTTCCACGTGACGCCAAGGCCTTTGAGGGTACCGGTCGGCACTTGATACGCCACCGCCACGTTTCGCTCCCATTCGCTGGTGGTGCCCTGGGCGGTGCGGATGTCATCGCCGTGGGCGTAGGCGGCGGAGAACGTCAGGCCGTTGAGGCCGAGTTTGCCCAAATCATATCTGTACTGCGCCAGCCAGGTACGTTCGCCGGCATGCTGGAATTTGTTCAACTGCATGTTGGTCAGCGCCGGGGTGTCGGCACCCGAGCCTGGGCCTTGGCGCGCGTCACCGCTGTTAAGGCCGGAGTCGAGGTACGGGAAGTCGCTGTCGCCGCTGTTTTTCTGGATGCCCAGGCCGACGGTATGGCCGTCCAGGCTGTAGCTTTCCAGCAGGCTGACGGTGGACTGGTTGATGCGGCCCTTGTTCACGCCGTCGCCATACAGGCCCGCTGCGGCAAAGTCCTTGTCGCCGTCGGCGTTGCCGCCCACACCCAGGCTGCGGAACACGCGCACGTCGGTATCGATCGCACCGACCGACAAGGCGTCATGGCGCTTGGCACCGAGGAAAAACTGCTGGTAGTAGTCCTCAAGGTTGGAGTACCACAGGCTGACAGTGGTGTTCTGTATCCCGGTGTAATCCGCACCGCCGAACAGGAAGCGGTCGCTTTCTTTGGTCCCGCCAGCGGTGATCATGCCCTGGTCGCCGGTTTCGTTGCGGATCTTGGTCTTGAAGATATCGCCGCCGGTGAAGGTGAAGTCGCTGAGATCCTTGGACACCAGTTGCACACCGGTATTGGTCTGCTGGTAAAGGCGCCCGTCGGTGTTGGCGAGTATCGGGTTGTTGCCGTAGAGCGTGCCGACGCGCAATTCATCCTTGGCGAAACGCATCTTGAACGTCGGGCTCAACACGCCGAACTGGTCGGCGGACTTGCCATTGTCCAGTGGGAACATGCTGCCGGGGTAGCGGCCCTGGTGATCCTTGTCGTTGAGGTCGCCGCCGGAGTCCAGTTTCAGGCCGTAGAACGCCTGTAGATCGAGGCCGAAGCCCACAGGCCCCTCGGTGTAGCCGGACTTGAAGTTGAACTCGAAACCCTGGCCCCAATCCCGAATGCTATGGGCCTTGGCATTGCTGCCCACCACGTCCCGTCCCTGCTGGTTGAGATAGCGGTTGAGCAGGGTCACGTCGGCGTGGCTGTCATCGATAAAATCGGCGTGGGCGGACAGCATAAAGCTCGCCATGGCGGCTCCCACCACAGGGCTTAAAAACGTCTTCATGGGTACCGGTCTCCGTCACTGTTCTGAAATGAAAGCGTCAAACGCTTCACACAATTACGCAGTGGCCAGATGACAGTTACGCGTCAAAACAGCGTCTTGACGGATGAAATTAAGTTTAAGAAAGCCCCGTAGAACGGGGCTTTGCGGGGAGTTTAACGTCAGCGCACCAAGTGCAGGAACTGCAGGTGGCGCTCGTACTGGTCAAGGATGTCGTTGATGATCTGCTCCTTGGTGTAGCCCACCAGGTCGTAGTCCTGACTGCCCTCGCTCAGGTGCACTTCCGCGCGGTAGTAGCGGCGATTGTTGAGCTGCTTGGAACCCATGCCGCCGCGTGCAAATGAGGGCGTGAAATAGCCGCGCATCTGCACCTGGTACACGAACGGATGCTCTTCGCCGTGACCGATTTCCAGGCTGACGCTGTCGTTGGACGGGTCCGGCTGGGTGACGACGTTGAGGCCTTTTTCGACAAACACCGCCGTCACTTCTTCGATCGCCGGACGCACCGTGGTCTCAAGGAACCGGTACACCTCGTCCCTCGACGGGAAATGCACGGCCTGGCTCAAACGCTGGCGCCAACCGCCGGTGCCCTTGCGGGAGCCGGACACCGGCGCCAGCGAATGCAACTGCGCAATCTGCTTTTGCGACTCTAGGTAGAAGGCCTTGTGCAGCCCCCACATCATCAGCAACAGGATCAGCGAGAACGGCAGCGAGGTCAGCACCACCGCCGATTTCAGCGAATCGATGCTGCCGGCAAACAGCAAGGCACTGGTGACCAGCGCGGTCATCGCACCCCAGAACACCCGCAGCCATTTCGGCCCATCTTCATCGGCGTTGCCGCCTTTGGAAGAGAGGGTGGACAGCACTACGGTGCCCGAGTCAGCGGAAGTTACGAAGAATACGAAGCTGATGAACACCGTGACCGCGATCACCGTCTTGCTCCACGGGTAGGTTTCCAGCAGCAGGTAGAGGCTCATCGACGGATCATCGATGGCCGACTGGCCGAGTGCAGTCATGCCGTGGTTGAGCACCTGGTCGATGGCGCTGTTGCCGAAAATCGACATCCACGCCAGGGTGAAACCCAGCGGGATCAGCAGCACACCGAACACGAATTCGCGGATGGTCCGGCCACGGGAAATGCGCGCGATAAACAGGCCTACGAATGGCGACCATGCAATCCACCAGGCCCAGTAGAACACCGTCCAGCCGCCCAGCCAGTCGCTCGGTTTGTCGTAGGCGTACACATCGAAACTCTTGGTCGGCAATGCGCCCAGGTAGTCACCAATGTTCTGGATCAGGGTATTGAGCAAGTGCTGGGTCGGCCCGGCGAACAACACGAACAGCAGCAGCGCGCAGGCCAGCAGCATGTTGATATCGGACATCACCCGCACGCCCTTGTCGACGCCGGCCAC
This sequence comes from Pseudomonas sp. Yb2C2, assembly GCF_052112325.1. Taxonomy (NCBI): domain Bacteria; kingdom Pseudomonadati; phylum Pseudomonadota; class Gammaproteobacteria; order Pseudomonadales; family Pseudomonadaceae; genus Pseudomonas; species Pseudomonas sp. Yb2C2. Next base: position 166,729 of record NZ_JAVAJK010000011.1, read on the forward strand.
GGCGACCAGGATCGCCGCGCCCATCATCAGGGTGATCAAGCCGACCTGGATCCACTGGGTGTGGGCAACGCCGAACAGGTAGTCGAGGCCGGAATTGAGGTGCAGCACGCCAAAGCCCATGTCGGCACCCAGGCCGAACACCGTGGCAATGATGCCGAAGCCATCCACCGCATAGCCGATAGGGCCATTGATGCGCTTGCCGATCAGCGGATACAGCGCCGAGCGCAACGCCAGCGGCAGGTTATGCCGGTAGGCGAAATACGCCAGCGCCATGCCGACAAACGCAAACACGCCCCAGCCGTGCAGGCCCCAGTGCAGGAACAGCACCTGCATGGCCTGGCGCGCGGCGTCGGCATTCATGGCCTCGCCCTGGGGCGGTTGCACCAGATGCGTCAGCGGCTCGGACACGCAGAAGAAGAACAACGTGATGCTGATTCCGGCGGCGAACAGCATGCCGGCCCAGGACAGGTAACTGAATTCGGGCTCGTCGTGGTCGGCACCGAGTTTTATCTTGCCGTAGCCCGATAGCGCGGTGACCACCACGAAGACCAGATACAGGGTCATCGCCAGCATGTAGTACCAGCCGACCGTGTTGGCCGCCCAGTTTTGCGCCGCCAGCAACCAGGCCCCGGCCTGTTGCGGGATAGCGATGACAGTGATGCCGAACAGCAAGATGAAGGTGGCGGCAAAGTAGAAGACCGGCGCATTCATGCGCACCAGGCCGCTGGATGGGGTGGACGATGCACTCATGAACGATGCACCCCGAGGGTGAGGGATGTGGCTGTATAAAACGGACTCAGCAAAGGTAAGCCTCCTGTTGTGAGCGGGCAGCGAACCACCGGGTTTAACTTGAACGAACGTTCAAGTTAAACATAGGTAGGCGGTCTGGGACTAATCGCAGGGCTGAGTGGTAGATAATTCCTACACTAGCTCAAGGATTGGTATGACGGGTGGAAGAGGTAAATCGTTCAGTGATTGCGGGGTAAATCTGGAATGAGGCTAACAATGTGGGAGGGGGCTTGCTCCCGATGGCGGTGTGTCAGTCAATGGATGTACCAACTGACACTCCGCTATCGGGAGCAAGCCCCCTCCCACAGGGGATCTGCGTAGGGCTCTACTTCTGCGCACCGTCGTCATGCTGCAGATTCGCCTGCGTAATATTCGCCCCCGCCGGCACACTGCGGGTCAGCCACACATTGCCGCCAATGGTCGACCCCTTGCCGATGGTGATGCGTCCGAGAATCGTCGCCCCGGCATAGATCACCACGTCGTCCTCGACAATCGGGTGGCGCGCATGGCCCTTCTGCAGTTGCCCATCTTCATCCGCCGGGAAGCGCTTGGCCCCCAAGGTGACGGCCTGATAGATGCGCACCCGCTCGCCGATGATCGCGGTTTCACCGATCACCACGCCCGTGCCGTGGTCGATGAAGAAGCTCGGGCCGATCTGCGCGCCGGGGTGGATATCGATGCCGGTGGCCGAGTGGGCGATTTCCGCGCTGATCCGTGCCAGCAGCGGCAAGCCGGCGCGGTACAGGTGGTGGGCCAGGCGATGGTGAATCACCGCGAGGATCCCCGGGTAGCACAACAGCACTTCATCCACGCTGCGCGCGGCCGGGTCGCCGTGGTAGGCGGCGAGTACGTCGGTGTCCAACAGGCTGCGCAGGGACGGCAAGGCCAGGGCGAAATCCTGGATCAGCCGGATGGCATGGGCGTCGATCTGGCTGTCATCCTCGCCGCCCTGGCGCGCGGCATAACGCAACTCCAGGCGCGCCTGGGCCAGTAAGGCATTCAGGGCGACGTCGAGGGTATGGCCGACGTAGAAATCTTCACTTTCTTCACGCAAGTCCGCCGGCCCCAGGCGCATCGGAAACAGCGCACCGCAGAGGGACTCGAGAATCTGGGCAACGGCTTCACGGGACGGCAATTCGCGACCGCCATGCTCGCCGCTCAAGCGGCCATTGCGTGTTCGCCACTGGTCACGGGCGCTGCGCAGTTGGCTGACGATGGTCTGTAACTGCCAATGGCTGGAACGCTCACTCACGGTATTCACTCCTGACGTAATGGCCATCACTTTACGGTATCCACCCTGGCCGCCCTTAAGAACCAATGGTGTGATGCTAAGAACCATCAGGCATAAGCGATTGACGGTTGCCCGATGAAAAGTGCCTGCCTATAGTCGCTCCATCCCTTAGCCACCGTGCGTAGCCATGATCAAGCAACAGCTCGACCGTTTTAACCGCCTGGAACTGCTCGGCGGCGCCACCGCCCTGGAAAAACTCGAACGGCTGTCGACCTGGTTGGGACGCGACATCTACGTCAAGCGCGACGACACCACGCCGCTGGCCATGGGTGGCAACAAGCTGCGCAAACTCGAATACCTGGCAGCCGATGCCATCGCCCAGGGCGCCGACACCCTGGTGACCGCCGGCGCGATCCAGTCCAACCACGTACGCCAGACCGCCGCCCTCGCCGCCAGGCTCGGCCTGGGCTGCGTCGCCCTGCTGGAAAACCCCACCGGCACCGAAGACCCCAACTACCTGGGCAACGGCAACCGCCTGCTGCTGGAGTTGTTCGACGCCAAGGTAGAGTTGGTGGAAAACCTCGACAACGTCGACGACCAACTCAACGCCCTTGCCGATCGCCTGCGCAGCAACGGCAAGAAGCCGTACCTGGTGCCTATCGGCGGTTCCAATGCCCTCGGCGCCCTCGGTTACGTGCGCGCCGGCCTGGAGCTGGCCGCACAGATCGAAGACAGCGGTATCGAATTCGCCGCCGTGGTGCTGGCCTCCGGCAGTGCCGGCACCCACAGCGGCCTGGCCTTGGCATTAAGCGAAGTACTGCCGCAGTTGCCCGTGATCGGCATCACCGTATCGCGCACCGAAGAAGTGCAGTTCCCGAAAGTCCAGGGCCTGGCCGAACGCACGGCCGAGTTGCTCGGTGTGGACATCCCCGACGCGTTCAAGGTGATCCTGTGGGACGAGTATTTCGGCCCCCGTTATGGCGAACCCAACGCCGGCACCCTTTCGGCGGTCAAGCTATTGGCAAGCCAGGAAGGCCTGCTGCTGGACCCGGTCTACACTGGCAAGGCCATGGCCGGCTTGCTGGACGGTATCGGGCGTCAACGTTTTGAAGACGGGCCGATTATTTTCCTGCATACCGGCGGGGCACCGGCGTTGTTTGCCTATGACTCGGTTTTCAACTGAATAAATGCGGGCCAAATGTGGGAGGGGGCAAGCCCTAATGCCAGTCAGTTAAGGCTTTTTGTAGGAGCGAGCTTGCTCGCGAAAAACTCACAGGCGCCGCGTTCATTCAGGAAGCACGCGTTATCGTTGACGTTTTTCGCGAGCAAGCTCGCTCCTACAGGAGGCGATGTACGCTTAACTGACTGGCATTAGGGCTTGCCCCCTCCCACATTAGACTCAACACATATTCAAAAATAGAATATCCATTGAGTTTAATATTATTTTCAAGTCTTAAAACCCGACTTTATCATCGCGCCGCAGGCGAAGACGCGCTACGCGCTTTAAGGCAGGATACGACTACCGCGTCACCTGCTTCGCTCAACATAAAAAACACAGGGGCTCTTCATGACTATTTCTGTATTGCGTCGCACGTTGCTGGTTGGCACTTTGGGTCTGGCTCTCGGCGCCGGTTGGCTGGGCCAGGCGGTTGCCGGCGAGCAACTGGGCAACATCAAAAAGGCCGGCGAGATCAAAATCGGCCTGGAAGGCACCTACCCGCCGTTCAGCTTCCAGGATGAGAAAGGCAAACTGGCGGGCTTCGAAGTCGAGCTGTCCGAAGCGCTGGCCAAAGAACTGGGTGTGAAGGTCAAGCTGCAGGCCACCAAATGGGACGGCATTCTGGCGGCATTGGAATCCAAGCGTCTGGATGCAGTGATCAACCAGGTGACCATCTCCGACGAGCGCAAGAAAAAATACGACTTCTCCGAGCCCTACACCGTTTCCGGGATTCAAGCGCTGGTCCTGAAAAAGAACGAAGACAAGCTCAACATCAAATCAGCCGCCGACCTGGCCGGTAAAAAGGTGGGTGTCGGCCTGGGCACCAACTACGAGGAGTGGGTAAAAGCCAATGTGCCTACCGCTGATATCCGTACCTACGAAGATGATCCTACCAAGTTCCAGGACCTGCGCATCGGCCGCATCGACGCCATCCTGATCGACCGCCTGGCGGCCCTGGAATATGCCAAGAAAGCCCCGGACACCGTCGCTGCCGGTGCTGCCTTCTCCCGTCAGGAAGCCGGTATTGCCCTACGCAAAGGCGAACCTGAACTGCTTGAGGCGGTGAACAAGGCCCTCGACAAATTGCGCGCTGACGGCACCTTGAAGAAGCTGTCGGATAAGTACTTCAACGCTGACGTTACTCAATAATGGAAGCAAAGCTCCAACTCGTCCTGGATTCCACGCCCTTCTTGCTGCAGGGCGTGTACTTCACCGTCATCCTGAGCCTGGGCGGAATGTTTTTCGGCTTTCTGCTGGGCTTCGGCCTGGCACTGATGCGCCTCTCGCGCATCAGGCTGGTGAGCTGGATCGCCCGCGTCTACGTGTCGTTCTTTCGCGGCACGCCGTTGCTGGTACAGCTGTTCGTGATGTATTACGGCCTGCCGCAAGTGGGCATCGAGCTGGACCCGATTCCCGCCGCCCTGATCGGCCTCTCGCTGAACATGGCCGCATATATCTGTGAAACCCTGCGTGCCGCCATCAGCTCCATCGAGCGCGGCCAGTGGGAAGCCGCTGCCAGTATCGGCATGACCCGTGTGCAGACCCTGCGCCGGGCGATCCTGCCGCAGGCGATGCGTACGGCACTGCCACCACTGGGCAACAGCTTTACCTCACTGGTGAAGGACACCTCGCTGGCCGCAACCATTCAAGTGCCGGAGCTGTTGCGCCAGGCACAACTGGTGTCTGCGCGGACCTTCGAAATGTTTGCCATGTACCTGTCGGCCGCCCTGATCTATTGGGTACTCATCAGTATCCTGGCGCATTTCCAAAACCGCCTGGAAGACCGGGTCAACCGGCATGACCTGGAGTCTTGAAGCATGATCGTGGTTGAAAAACTGACCAAACAGTTCAACGGCCAGGTTGTGCTCAACGGCATCGACCTGGAGGTCAAGGAAGGCGAAGTCGTCGCCATCATCGGCCCCAGCGGTTCCGGCAAGACCACCTTCCTGCGCTGCCTGAATTTCCTCGAAGAACCCACCAGCGGCCGGATCAAGGTGGGCGACATCCAGATCGACGGCAGCAAACCGCTCAACCAGCAACAAGGCCTGGTGCGGCGCCTGCGCCAGCACGTGGGTTTTGTGTTCCAGAACTTCAACCTGTTCCCCCACCGCACAGCGCTGGAAAACGTCATCGAAGGGCCGACCGTGGTCAAGAAGATGCCCCGTGAAGCCGCTGTTGCCCTTGGGCGCAAGCTGCTAGCCAGGGTTGGCCTGGCGGGCAAGGAAGACGCCTACCCACGGCGCCTGTCCGGCGGCCAGCAACAGCGCGTGGCGATTGCCCGCGCGCTGGCCATGGAGCCGGAGGTGATCCTGTTCGACGAACCCACCTCGGCGCTGGACCCGGAGCTGGTGGGCGAAGTGCTGGCGACCATCCGCAGCCTCGCCGAAGAAAACCGCACCATGGTCATCGTCACCCACGAAATGAGCTTTGCCCGCGATGTGGCCAACCGGGTGATCTTCTTCGACAAGGGCGTGATCGTGGAGCAAGGCGAAGCCAAGGCGTTGTTCGCCAACCCCAAGGAAGAACGCACCCGGCAGTTCCTGAGCAAGTTCCTCGCCCACTGATGTGCCGAGGGAGCTTGCTCCCTCATCACACAATCGGCTCCTACAGGAAATCCTCGCCATCCACGCGTAAACCCGCCGTCTCCCCGTTCCAAAAATCCCCTGCCCGGTCAGACCCTTCTGAATCTGCTCCAACCCGCCGTTTAGCCTTTTGCCGCCATTGACGCTCCTTGGCCAACCCTCTTATCTAGCGTCCAGAGGATTGGATCCTATCCCGGCTACTCACTGAATCGTTCCTTTCAGCCCACCTGCGCACCCGCGCCGCGGGGCTGGAACGATTGCTGCTGGCTGCATCAAGGAGATTACTTATGACGCGCACTGCAACCCCGGCCCTGCTCACAGCCCCCACCTTGCCCCAGGCTAACCGGCACGGCATCAACGCACTGGCGGCCAGTCAACTGCAGGTGGACATCGCGCCTTACCCCGGCATGGATGAGGGCGACTTGATCGAACTGTTCTGGAACAACTGCTTTGCCGCCTCACGCAGGGTGAGCGCGTGCAAGGTCGGCTCACCGACCCATCTGCGGGTGCCGGAAAGTTTTGTGCAGGACGGCCTGGCCCAGGTGCATTACCAGGTCATGCAAGTCGGTCGTGCACCTGCCCGCTCGGCCGTGAAAGGTGTGTGTGTAAAGACCCGATACCCCGGTGGCCAGCCCTCCCCCCTGTACAGCGACGAAAACCACAACCTCGCCCCCGTCGGTTTGCCCGAGACCATCCGTCGCTACGGCGTCAACGGTCGCCAGGTGCGACGGGGTATTCCGCTGACCATCGCGCCTTACCTGAACATGGCCACGGGCGATGCCATCACCCTGCGCTGGGGAGATGTACGCATGGACCTGCCACGGATCCAGGCCAAGGCCGTCGGGGTGGTCGTGCAGGTGTGGGTGCCTTCGACGGTGATTGTCGAGGCCGGTGATGACAGCCGCCTGGAGGTGACGTACTGCATTCTCGATCGTGTCGGCAACAATTCACGCTGGGCGCCCACGCGCACGTTACGCATTGCCGCCTGCGCGCCGAGCCAGCCGGCCGGGACCGCGCGGGTCTACCAACCACGGCCCCTCGGCTCGCCCTGTGAACCGGGGTGACAGACCTTCTATGCATATTCCCAAAAGTTAGTTTATTTAAATATTTAACACGCTTAGGGTATATGCACCGGACCACCGGACATCTCTGATTTTTCTGTTTTTATTTCATTGAATGCGAGGTCGGTATGGTCAGAATTACCCCGGTGCATAACGCCAGGGCATTACGTGCAGCCAAGGAGCGGCGCTGATGTCTAACTTGGCTCTAACACCCCCCCAGCGTGATCTGGACGTTGCTCCCCTGCTGTTGCCGGCCGCTGTGCTGCGCAACGATGCAGAGGCGCTGCAGGCTGCCCATGAGCTGGCCCAGGCCGCGCGCCTGCACGCCGCCCAGCGTGACCAGCAACGCAAGCTGCCGTGGGCGCAGATCGAACAATTCACCCGCAGTGGGCTGGGCAGTATTTCCATCCCCCGCGAATACGGCGGCCCACAGGTGTCGTACACCACCCTGGCGGAGGTGTTCGCGATCATCAGCGCGGCAGACCCGGCCCTCGGGCAGATCCCGCAGAACCATTTCGGCATCCTGCAGGTGTTGCAGGGCGCCGCCACCGAGCGCCAGAAAGAGCAACTGTTCCAGAGCGTCCTCGACGGCTGGCGCATCGGCAATGGCGGCCCGGAACGCGGCACCAGGAACACCTTGGAGCTCAAGGCGCGCATCACCGCCCAAGGCGACGGTTACGTGATCAGCGGCCAGAAGTTCTATTCAACCGGCGCACTGTTTGCCCATTGGGTGGCCGTGAAGGCGCTGAACGACGACGGCAGGCAGGTCATGGCGTTTGTACGCCGTGGCACCGCAGGGCTGCGCATCGTGGATGACTGGTCGGGCTTCGGCCAACGCACCACCGCCAGCGGCACCGTGCTGCTGGACCGCGTGCCCGTGGACGCCGAACTGGTCGTAGACAACTGGCGTATCGGCGAAAGCCCGACTATCCAGGGCGCCGTTTCCCAACTGATCCAGGCCGCCATCGACGCCGGCATCGCCCGTGGCGCGCTGGATGACACCATCGCCTTTGTGCGGGAGCGTTCGCGCCCGTGGATCGATGCCAAGGTCGAGCGCGCCAGCGATGACCTCTACGTGATCGCCGATATCGGCAAGCTGAAGATCGAACTGCACGCCGCCGAGGCGCTGTTGCGCAAGGCCGGGCAAGTGCTGGACCAGGTCAGCGCCGCGCCGATCACCGCACAGTCCGCCGCGCGAGCGTCGATTGCCGTGGCCGAAGCGAAGGTGCTCACCACTGAAGTGTCGTTGCTGGTCAGCGAAAAGCTCTTCGAACTGGCCGGCAGCCGCGCCACCCTCGCCGAATTCAACCTCGACCGTCACTGGCGCAACGCCCGGGTGCACACCCTGCACGACCCGGTGCGCTGGAAGTATCACGCCGTCGGCGCCTATCGCTTGAACGGCACGTTGCCGGCTCGCCATTCCTGGATTTAACCGACCAGACCTCTGGAGAAACTCATGACCTTTTCTCACCGTGTCGCGGTTATCACCAGCGACGAACAAGCCCTTATTGTCGCCAGCGACCTGGCCGAAGACTTGCGCCGCGACAGCGCCCAGCGCGACCGCGAACGCCGCCTGCCGCTGCCCGAACTGGACGTGTTCTCGCGCTCCGGCCTGTGGGGCATCAGTGTGCCCAAGGCGTACGGTGGCGCGGGCGTGTCCAACGTCACCCTGGCCAAGGTCATTGCCCTGATCGCCCAGGCGGATGCCTCCCTGGGCCAGATTCCGCAAAACCATTTCTATGCCCTCGAAGTGCTGCGCGTGAATGGCAGCCCTGAACAGCAACAACGCCTGTACGCCGAAGTACTCGCCGGCCAGCGTTTCGGCAACGCCCTGGCGGAACTGGGCACCAGGACCGCCCACGACCGTGTTACGTCCATCACCCGCGACGGCGACGGCTTCCGTATCACCGGCCGCAAGTTCTACGCCACCGGTGCGATCTATGCCCAGCGCATTCCTACCTCGGTGGTGGACGAACACGGCATCCAGCAACTGGCCTTCGTGCCCCGCGACAGCGAAGGCTTGACGGTCATTGACGACTGGAGCGGCTTCGGCCAGCGCACCACCGGCAGCGGCTCGGTGGTGTTCGATAACGTGTGGGTCGCCGCCCACGACGTGATCCCGTTCCAGAGCGCTTTCGAACGCCCGACCACGGTCGGCCCGCTGGCGCAGATTCTTCACGCCGCCATCGACACCGGCATCGCCCGCGCCGCCTTTGAAGATGCGCTGCACTTTGTGCGCACCAAGACCCGCCCGTGGATTGACTCCGGCAACGACAAGGCCACCGAAGACCCGCTGACCCTGAAGAGCTTCGGCCACCTGAGCATTCGCCTGCACGCCGCTGAAGCCTTGCTGGAGCGTTCGGCTGAATACCTCGATCGCGCCCAGGCCGACAGCAATGCAGAGACCGTTGCGGCAGCGTCCATCGCCGTCGCTGAAGTACGCGCCTTGAGCACCGAGATCTCCCTGGCCGCCGGCAGCACCCTGTTCGAGCTGGCCGGCAGCCAGGCCACCCTGGCCGAGCACGGCCTCGACCGCCACTGGCGCAACGCCCGCGTGCACACCCTGCACGACCCGGTGCGCTGGAAGTACCACGCTGTGGGCAATTACTACCTCAACGCTGAAAACCCGCCACTGCGGGGGACCATTTGATGGCAAAGAAAAAGATCCTGCTCAATGCCTTCAACATGAACTGCATCGGGCATATCAACCACGGTATGTGGACCCATCCACGGGACACGTCCACCCAGTACAAAAGCATCGAGTACTGGACCGACCTCGCGCAAACCCTGGAGCGCGGGCTGTTCGACGGTTTGTTCATCGCCGATATCGTCGGCGTGTATGACGTGTACCAGAACTCCATCGATGTGCCGCTCAAGGAGTCGATCCAGCTGCCGGTCAATGACCCGCTGCTGCTGGTTTCGGCGATGGCCGCCGTGACCCGCAACCTCGGCTTCGGCCTCACCGCCAACCTCACCTATGAGCCGCCGTACCTGTTCGCCCGGCGCATGTCCACGCTCGACCACCTGAGCCGTGGCCGGGTCGGCTGGAACATCGTCACCGGCTACCTCGACAGTGCCGCCAAGGCCATGGGCCTCACCGAACAGGTCGAGCATGACCGGCGCTACGACCAGGCCGATGAATACCTGGAAGTGCTCTACAAACTCTGGGAAGGCAGCTGGGAAGACGACGCGGTGCTCAACGATCCGCAGGCGCGGGTCTACGCGCAGCCGGGCAAGGTGCACAAGGTCGAGCACCATGGCGAGTTCTACCAGGTCGAGGGTTATCACCTGTGCGAACCGTCGCCGCAGCGTACGCCGGTGCTGTTCCAGGCCGGCAGTTCAGACCGTGGCCTGTTGTTCGCCGGGCGCCATGCCGAGTGCGTATTCATCAGCGGGCAGAACAAGGCCGCGACCAAGGTGCAGGTGGACAAGGTGCGCGCCAGCGCGGTCGAGGCCGGGCGCAATCCGGATGACATCAAGGTGTTCATGGGGCTGAACGTGATCGTCGGCGCCACCGAAGAACTGGCCTGGGCCAAGCATGCCGAGTACCTGAGCTATGCCAGCGCGGAGGCCGGCGTCGCGCATTTCTCGGCCTCCACCGCGATTGATTTTGCCCAATACGAACTGGACGAGCCGATCCAGTACGTAAAGAGCAACGCGATCCAGTCGGCCACCAAGAACCTGCAGAACAACGACTGGACCCGACGCAAGCTGCTCGAACAGCATGCCCTCGGCGGGCGCTATATCACCCTGGTCGGCTCCCCCGGACAGGTCGCTGACGAGCTGGAATCCTGGATCAGCGAAACCGGGCTGGATGGCTTCAACCTCACGCGCATTGTCACGCCGGAAAGCTATGTGGACTTTATCGATCTGGTGGTGCCGGAGTTGCAGAGGCGGGGGTCGTACAAGACCGCCTATGAGCAAGGAACGTTAAGAGAAAAAGTCTTCCAAGGCAGCGCCCGTCTACCCGAACAACACACCGGCTCGACCTACCGCCACTGATTGAAAAATGTGGGAGGGGGCTTGCTCCCGATAGCGGTGTATCAGTCACCGGATTGGTTTGCTGACACTCCGCTATCGGGAGCAAGCCCCCTCCCACAGTGGATCTCCACTGTTTGTACAAATACCTTATGACTGGAAATCGACCATGAAAAAAACACTGCTCTCCCACCCAGTCAAAGCACTGGCCCTGGCCTTCGGGTTGTTCAGCTCGGCCGTATTCGCCGCCGATGCACCGTTGAAAATCGGCACTACCGCCGCCTTCGCGATTCCCCTGGAAGCCGCCGTCGCCGAAGCCGGCAAGCAAGGCTTGAAGGTCGAGCTGGTGGAGTTCACCGACTGGATCGCCCCCAATGTCAGCCTGGCCGCCGGCGATATTGACGTGAACTACTTCCAGCACATCCCGTTCCTGGAAAACGCCAAGGCCGCCGCCGGTTTTGACCTGGTGCCGTACGCGCCGGGCATCATCAACAACGTCGGCCTGTACTCGAAAAAGTACAAAAGCATCAACGACCTGCCCCAGGGCGCCAGCGTGGCGATTGCCAACGACCCGATCAACAGCGGTCGCGGCCTGCAACTGCTGGCCAAGGCCGGCTTGATCACCCTCAAGCCGGGCGTGGGCTACAAGGCTACCGAAGAAGACATCGTCACCAACCCGAAAAACATCAAGATCCTGCAAGTCGAGGCCGTGCAACTGGTGCGCGCCTATGACGATGCCGACCTGGTGCAGGGCTACCCGGCCTACATCCGCCTGTCCAAGACCTTCGATGCCGAGTCGGCGCTGCTGTTCGACGGCCTCGACCACCCGGAATACGTGATCCAGTTCGTGATCCAGCCAAAAAGCAAAACCGACCCGCGCGTGATCAAGTTCGTCGACATCTACCAGCACTCGCCGGTGGTGCGTGCCGCCCTGGATAAATCCCTCGGCAAGCTCTACCAAGTCGGTTGGGAAGATAAAAAATGACCGCCGCCCACGCTCGACTGCGCGACCTGGGCTCACCGCCCAGGGACGCCGAACAGACAGAACTGCATCCGGACCTGAACCGCGCGCACGTGCGCTTTATCAACCTGGGCAAGACCTACGACGGCGGCGTGCATGCCTTGCAAGGCATCGACCTGGCGATCCAGCACGGTGAAGTGTTCGGTATTATCGGCCGCAGCGGCGCCGGCAAATCCTCGCTGATCCGCACCATCAACCGCCTGGAACAACCCAGCAGCGGGCGCGTGCTGATCGATCAGGTGGACATCGGCGACTTCGACGAAGACCACCTGGTGGCGCTGCGTCGGCGTATCGGCATGATCTTCCAGCACTTCAACCTGATGTCGGCCAAGACCGTGTGGCAGAACGTCGAGTTGCCGCTGAAAGTCGCCGGCGTGCCCAAGCCCCAGCGTGAGCAAAAGGTGCGTGAGCTGCTGGAATTGGTCGGCTTGCAGGACAAGCACAAGGCCTACCCGGCGCAGCTGTCCGGCGGGCAGAAACAGCGCGTGGGCATCGCCCGTTCGCTGGTGCACGACCCACAGATCCTGCTGTGCGACGAAGCCACCTCGGCCCTCGACCCGGAGACCACCCAATCGATCCTCGGCCTGTTGCGCGAGATCAACCGACGCCTGGGCCTGACCATCGTCTTGATCACCCATGAGATGGCGGTGATCCGCGACATCTGCGACCGCGTGGTGGTGCTGGAACACGGGCGCATCGTCGAGCAAGGCACGGTGTGGCAAGTGTTCGGCAACCCGCAGCACGAGGTCAGCCAGACCCTGCTGGCGCCGCTGCAACATGGGCTGCCGGAAGAACTGCAAAGCCGTTTGCACACCCAGCCTGAATCACCGGACGCCGCCGTGGTGCTGCGCTTGCAGTTCACCGGCAGTGCCAGCGATGAACCGGACCTGGCCGCGCTGTTCAGCGCCCTCGGCGGGCGGGTGCGTCTGCTGCAGGGCGGTGTCGAGCGGATTCAGGGGCATGCCTTGGGGCAACTGCTGCTGGCGGTGAATGGCTCGCCCCATGGCACCGAAGAACTGCGCAACCGCGCTGCGAACTGGGCACAACAGGTGGAGGTGCTGGGCTATGTGGTTTGATCGTTTGGTGCAAGGCGCCATCGACACCTTGTTGATGGTCGGCGTGTCATCGTTGATCGCCTTGCTGGTGGGCATTCCGCTGGCGGTGTTTCTGGTGACCAGCGACAAAGGCGGCATCTACCAGGCGCCGGCGCTGAATCGGGTGCTGGGGGCGTTCGTCAATCTGTTCCGCTCGATTCCGTTCCTGATCCTGATGGTGGCGCTGATCCCGTTCACGCGGCTGATCGTCGGCACCACCTATGGGGTGTGGGCGGCGGTCGTCCCGCTGACCATCGCCGCCACGCCTTTTTTTGCGCGGATCGCCGAAGTGAGTCTGCGCGAGGTCGACCACGGCCTGATCGAAGCTGCCCAGGCCATGGGTTGCCGACGCTGGCACATCATCTGGCATGTGCTGCTGCCCGAAGCGCTGCCAGGGATTGTCGGCGGGTTCACCATCACCCTGGTGACCATGATCAACTCGTCGGCCATGGCCGGGGCGATCGGGGCCGGTGGCTTGGGCGACATTGCCTATCGCTATGGCTACCAGCGCTTTGATACGCAGATCATGCTCACGGTGATTGTGCTGCTGGTGATCCTGGTGGCGGTGATTCAACTCGGCGGCGATCGCCTGGCGCGAGTGCTGAACAAGAGGTGAGGTATAGTCGGGCCATCTCAGCGCCCGGTATTCATCACCATGCCCCTCAAGCCCGACGACCTCGACCAGATCACGTCCACCACCCTCGGCCACTACAACAAGGTGGCCGAGGATTTCCGTGAAGGCACCCGCGATCACGATGTGAGCCAGAACATCGACGCGCTGCTGCGCCATATCCAGGGCTCGGCGCCCTTTACCGTGCTGGATTTCGGCTGCGGGCCGGGGCGGGATTTGCAGACCTTTACGCGCCTGGGGCATATCGCCGTCGGCCTGGATGGTTCCGAGCGGTTTGCGCAGATGGCGCGCGAAGACAGCGGCTGTGAGGTGTTGCAGCAGGACTTCCTCAAGCTGGATTTACCCGCCGAACGCTTTGACGGGATCTTTGCCAATGCAGTGCTGTTTCATATCCCCAAGCAGGAACTGCCCCGTGTGCTCAAGCAACTGCATGGGGCGTTGAAGCCCGGCGGTGTGCTGTTCAGCTCCAATCCACGGGGTGAGAACCAGGAAGGCTGGAATGGGCCGCGCTATGGCGCCTATCACGACCTCGAGGCGTGGCAGGCACTGCTCACCGCCGCCGGCTTCGTAGAACTGGAGCATTACTACCGACCCGCCGGGTTGCCTCGACCCCAGCAGCCCTGGTTGGCCAGCGTTTGGCGCAAGGTTTAAGTCTGGGCAAGCCCACTCCCACATTTGGAATGCATTCCCCTGTGGGAGGGGGCTTGCTCCCGATGACGGACTGATACACACCACTACTGCACCTGATACACCACCGATTTCTCATCCACCACCGCTGTCACACTCCTCGCCGCAAACCCCTCTCTCGACCCCGTGGAAAAATTCGCCACCAACCGCGTGCCATCGGCAAACGTGGTTTCCTGCACCTGCCGATCCGCCGTCAGCCAGCGAAACCCGGTCATCGCCTGGGTGGCCAGGCGCTCATGCAACGGTCGGAAAAATCGATCCTGGCGCTGGATCAGCGGCAGCCGCGCCTTGAGCGTCGCAGCACTCAGGTGATACAGCGGCGGCACGTTGTAGAGCAGTTGGGTCAGCTCATTTTCAGCCCGTACATTGCTCAGCTTGAGGCTGTCGAACAGCCAGTGATGGGTGGTGATCACCGAGCCATGGAACACCGCCTGATACAGCGGCAGGCGCAGCGTCGGGTCGAAGTAGAGGGTGCGAAACGGCTCGTTCAGCGGCACCGACTTGAAGAACACCGCCGGTTGCTCCGGCGGGTACCAGTTGCCCACGTAGTAGGGCGACTGTTTGTCCTGGGTCATGTCGCGATCCCCCCAGCCCAGCACCGGGGTTTGCATGCCATGGGCGAACAGGATGCCCTGGGCGGTGATGGCGTTACCGTCTTCGGAGCCGGTCGGCAATTGCAGCGTGGTGTTCAGCCAACGGGCTGCATCGATATTGCCTTCGGCGTTTTGCGCCTGGGTCATCGGTGCACTGTCGCGGTAACTGTCGAACAGCATGCTGGTGGCGTACGCATCAAGAAACCAGGCGTTGAAGCCGGCAACGGCCTGCACGGCTTTCACCCGCGCCTCCAACAGAGGTCGCACACAGCGCGGGTCGGTGTAGTGGCCGGACTGCTGGAAGCCGGTCTTGGGTGTGCCGTCCCTCAACACGATGGCGCAGTCGCGGTAAGCCTGGCTGCCCAGGTGGGCGGTGGTCCAGTCGGGGTTTTCGGTGGCGGACAACGCGGTTTGGTAGGAGTCGTAGGGCGCCATCAGGTAGCCGGCGTCGACACCGGCGCGGATGGTCTCGGGGTGCCAGAGGCCGCCTTCCCAGCCTTCGCCCAGGGTCAGCATCAAGCGTGGCAGCCCGGCGTCGCGCAGCGTCTGTACCACCTGGCTGCCCCAGGTGCCGGGGCTATCGCGCAGGGCACCGGCAAAGTCCACGGCCAATTCGCGACGCAACTCGCCGTAGCGCGCGGCAAGACGGCTCATATCGGGCTCGTCCACCTGCCAACTCTGCCGGGCCTTCCTATTGATCGCGGCATTGAGGCCGCGTAACAGCACGCTTTGCTCGTAGCGATTCAAGGCGCGGGGCTGCGCCAGCAGCGCTGCGGAGTCCTTGTCCAACAGGCCTCTGAGTTCATGAGCGCGCAAGCGCTGGAGCAACAACGGCCAATCACGCACATCCTCCGGCGCCAGCAGGTCATTGCCCCACAGGTAGACATGGCTGGCGCCCAGCAGCTTTTCAGCCCCAGGGGTTTGCCGCAGCTTGTCTGCCAGGGGTTCATAGCGCCCCTGCTCGACCAGCCATCGGCGATAGCGCTTGGCCCCGGCCAGCGGATCGCTTTCGCCCAGGTGCAACAGCAGGGTCATGGGGGCGGCAGGCCCGAGCGAGGTGAACTCATGGGCCAGCGACAACGCCTGGCCCCGCCAGCGCAGGCGGTTGTTATAGGGATTGGTCAGCAGCCAGTTGAGGGTGAAGGCGCCGTGATCGACGCCCCACAGCGGCAGGCTGAGGTCCTGGGTGGTGTTGATGTCACCTTGCGCCACCAGGAAAGCGTTCCACATGGCATTGCCGGCCGGCACGTAATGCCCTTCGGCCAACGGCCACATCAACCCTCGGCCCATGGCGCTCGGCGGTTGCAGAAGAATCGGCAGCTCACCGGCTTCCCGCGCCGTGATCGACAGCACCAGGTCGCGCTGCTCAAGGCTGGCAGTCACGCGATAGGCACCGTCATCCCATTGCCAACTGGCCTGTTGCGCGTTTTGTGCAGGTTGACTGACAGCACGCGCCGCTACACCGTTGGAGGCCTGCACCTGCGGCTGGCCACTGGGTGTCACACGGATGGCGAGGGTGGCCGGATCGAGTTCGACTCGCCACAACGGGTTTTCCAATACGGTGCCGGCAAAGGCCAGGGGCGACAGGAACAAGCAGCAGATCAGCGAGGTAAGACGCAGACGGTTCATGGCAGGCGACCGTTGAGAGGTGGAGGTCGAAGGGTAAAGCACTCAACGGTTGGCCAGGGCAACAGGCGTCACTTCCGGAAATTTCCCACGTCTCAAATGCCCAGCTGAGATCAATTGTGGGAGGGGCGGTGCGACGATTCGACTTGCTCCCTCCCACATTTTTAACCGTGTTGTTCCTGCTTTGGTTCGCGGATCTTGTACCAGGCCACATACAGCGCCGGCAAAAACAGCAGCGTCAGCAAGGTAGCGATGATGATCCCGCCAATCATCGCGTAGGCCATCGGCCCCCAGAACACTTCGCGGGCAATCGGGATCATGCCCAGGCTCGCCGCAGCCGCCGTGAGCAGGATCGGCCGGCGCCGATGCTCGGTGGCTTCCACTACCGCGTCCCACGGCGTGTAGCCGGCCACTTCATATTCGTGGATCTGCGTCACCAGGATCACCGAGTTGCGGATGATGATGCCGATCAGCGCCAGGATGCCGAGGATCGCCACAAAGCCCATGGGCGTGCCCGTGGGGATCAGCGCCAGCACCACGCCGATCAGCCCCAGCGGCGCGACACTGGCCACCAGGAACATCTTCTGCACGCTGTGCAGCTGGATCATCAGGAACGTCGCCATCAGGAACAGCATCAACGGCACCACGCTGGCAATCGGGCCCTGGGCCTTGCCGCTTTCTTCCACGGTGCCGCCCGTCGCAACCTTGTAGCCCACCGGCAGGCCGGCGCTGAATTTGTCGATATCGGGTTTCAGCTGCTTGACCAGATCGGTCGGCTGCATCTCATCGCGCACCGAGGCCTTGATGGTGATGGTCGGCTTGCGGTCGCGACGCCACACCAGCGGCTGCTCCAGCTCATACCGCACAGTGGCGAAGGCCAGCAGCGGAATCGAGGTGCCGTTGGGGGTGACGATCTGCAGGTTCTGCAAGGTTTCCGGCGTGCCACGTTCGGCGTCTTCGGCACGGCCGACCACGCTGATCAGGTAGATATCGTCGTGCACCTGGGTTACCGAAGCACCACTGACCACGCTGTTCATCAGTTGCGCCACGTCTTCGGAGGACAGCCCGAGCTGGCGCGCCTTGTCCTGGGCAATGTCGATGCGCAGCACTTTGCCCGGCTCGTTCCAGTCGTAGATGATCTCGCCCAGGTGGGTGTTTTTATCCAGCAGGGTCGCCAGTTCGATGGCGTGTTTGCGCACCTGGTCGGTGTCTTTGCCAGACACGCGGTACTGGATCGGACGCCCCACCGGCGGGCCCATTTCCAGCGGCTGCACGAAACTGCCGATGCCCACGAAGTCGTCGCGCAGGCGCTTTTGCAGGCGCGCAATCAGGGCACCGCGCTCTTCCAGGCCTTTGCTGACGATCACCAGTTGCGCGTAGTAGGGGTTTTCCAGTTGCTGGTCGAGGGGCAGGTAGAAACGGATCGCGCCCTGGCCGATATAAGTGCTCCAGCGTGCAATGTCCGTGTCGTCCTTGATGATCGCTTCGAGGCGGTCGACGGCCTTGCGCGTCTCGTTGATCGAGGCGTTTTGCGGCAGGTTGAGGTCGACGAGGATTTCCGGGCGGTCCGACGACGGGAAGAACTGGTTCTGCACAAACTGCATGGAGAACACCGACGCCACGAACAGGCCCACGGTGATGCCGATCGCCCACCAACGGTTGCGCATGGCCCACAGCATGCCGCCATTGAACGCGCGGCCGATGCGCCCCGGCTCGGCGTCGTGGGGTTTCACCTTGGCACTGAGGATATGCACGCCGATCACCGGCGCAAACAGCACCGCCACCACCCACGACACCAGCATCGCTACGGCAATCACCGCGAACAGGGTAAAGGTGTACTCGCCTGCCGAACTGGCGTTGAGGCCAATCGGCACGAAGCCGGCGACGGTCACCAACGTACCGGTGAGCATCGGAAATGCCGTGGAGGTGTAGGCGTAGGTCGCCGCCTGCTCCTTGGTTTCGCCTTTTTCCAGGCGCGTGATCATCATCTCCACGGTGATCATCGCATCGTCCACCAACAGGCCGAGGGCGATGATCAACGCCCCCAGCGACACACGCTGCATGGTAATGCCGCTGTATTCCATGAACACGAATACCAGCGCCAGCACCAGTGGAATCGAGCACGCCACCACCAGCCCGGCGCGCATGCCCAGGCTGATAAAGCTCACCACCAGCACGATAATCACCGCTTCGAACAGCGCGCTGGTAAAGCCGCCGACGGCCTCTTCCACCACTTCGGCCTGGTCGGAGACCTTATGCACACCGACGCCCACCGGCAGGTCGGCGGTCAGCTCGTCCATCCGCGTGTGCAGCGCCTTACCGAACGACTGGATATTGCCGCCCTTCTGCATGGCGATGGCCAGGCCAATCGCCGGCTTGCCGTTGAAGCGGAACATCGGCCGCGCCGGGTCGACGTAGCCACGGCTGATCTCGGCGATATCCGCCAGGCGATAGAAGCGGTCATTGAGGCGCAGGTTGACGTTGGCCAGGTCTTTCTCCGAGGCGAACTGCCCCGAGGTACGCACCGAGATGCGCTCCGGACCGGCCTCGATCACGCCGGCGGGGGTCACCGCGTTCTGCGATTGCAGGCTTTGCACCACCTGGCGCTGGTCGATGCCCAGGGCCGCCAGTTTGCGCGTGGAGAAGTTCAGGTAAATCACTTCGTCCTGCTGGCCGATCATCTCGACCTTGCCCAGCCCCGGTACCGAACGGATCTCGGCGCGCACCTGCTCCACGTAGTCGCGCAACTGGCGCATCGACAGGCCGTCGCCGGTAAAGGCATACACCGAGCCGAACACATCACCGAATTCGTCGTTGAACGACGGCCCCTGCAAGCCCTGGGGGAAGGTGCCGCGAATGTCGTCGATCTTCTTGCGGACCTGGTACCAGATCTCCGGGATGGCCTTGGCGCTGGTGGTGTCCTTGAGGAACACGAACACCGTGGATTCACCCGGCCTGGTGTAGCTTTTCACGTAGTCGAGGGCGTCGAGTTCCTCGAGCTTCTTCTCGATGCGGTCGGTGACCTGCTTGAGGGTTTCTTCCTGGGTCGCGCCCGGCCAGCGGGTCTGGATGACCATGGTCTTGATGGTGAACGAGGGGTCCTCTTCACGGCCCAGGTTCATGTACGAGAACACGCCCATCAGCAGCGCGACGAACATCAGGTACCAGACAAAGGACTGATGCTTGAGGGCCCAGTCGGATAAGTTGAAGCTGCCTTTCATCGCGGGCTGTCCTCGTCGATTTTGACTTTCTGCCCGGGCTTCAGGCTGTTCACGCCGGCGGTAACGATACGCTCGCCGGGTTTGACGCCGCCGTTGAGCAAGGCGCTGTCAGCATCACGACTCAGCACCGTGATGTCGCGCGGTTGCACGGTCTGGCTTTGGGTATCGAGGATCCAGATGCGGGTCTTGCCGTCGACTTCCTGCAAGGCGCTCAGGGGCAACTCGATGCGTGGGGCGATGGCCGAACTCAAGGTCACGCTGATCGCCGTGCCAAGGCGGAACGCGGGCGGCGTTTCGGCCAGGGTCAGGCGCGCGCGACGGGTGCGCGTGGCGCTTTGGGCCTGGGGTTCGATCTCGCGCACGGTGGCGGTGGTGTGGACGCTGGGGTCGAGTTGCCCGGCGACGAGGAATACCACATCCGCCGGCAGGCGCTCGGCGAGGCCGGCGGGCAGGTCGATCACCGCCTCCTTGATGTCCGGGCGCGCCAGGGTCACCACTTGCTGACCGGCGCTGACCACCTGGCCGGCCTCGGCATTCCAGGCGGTGACGATGCCGGCGTGGTCGGTGCGCAGCTCGGCGTAGTTGAGCTGGTCCCTGGCCTGGTTGACCGAAGCCTGGGCCTGGTCGAGGGAGGCCTGGGTGGTTTTCAGGTCGGTCTGGGCCACGTCCAGTTGGGCCTGGGCGCCGACGCCACGGTTGAACAGCTCCTGCTGGCGGCGGGCATTGGCCTGGGCGTTGATGAACTGCGCCTGCACCCGCGCCAAATCGCCTTGGGCGGCGCGCAACTGGTTCTGTTGGTCGGTAGGGTCGAGCACCGCGAGCAAGGCGCCCTTGTCCACTTCGGCGCCCACATCCACGGCACGCCGGGCGATGCGACCGGGGACGCGGAAGCCCAGATTGCTTTCATAGCGCGCCTGGATGGCGCCGGCGAAACGGCCGAGGGTTTCCTGGTCCTCGGACTTCACTTCCATGGACAGCACCGGGCGCAAGGGCTCGGGCGCCGGTTCTTCCTTTGAACAGGCCATCAGCAACAGGCTGGCGGCAAGTACGACCGTCAGGCGCTTCATGGCTGGGCTCCTGGCTGGGCGATCTCGACCAGCATGCCGGGGTGCAGCAATTGCCCACCGGCCACCACGACTTTTTCGCCGCCCTTGAGGCCGTCGCCAACAATCACTTTGCCTGTGAGGTAACGCGCCACCGTGACCTTGTGCAGTTGCGCCTTGCCCTCGCCGTCCACCAGCCATACGGCGGGCTCGCTGAGGTCTTTGGTCAACGCCGACCACGGCAGCTCGATACTCGCCTTGGCCGGGCCATTGGCGGTGGCGCTGACCACCGAACCAAGCCGCATGCCTTCGGGTAACGATTGCAGGGCGATCTTCACTTGCACCGTGCCGGTATTGGCGGCCACGGCAGGCGTGACTTCACGCACTTTACCCACGGCCTTGATGCTCGGGTTATCCAGCAGGCTGACGGTGATCGGCGCATCCGGCGGCGGCTCAACCAGCAGTGACTCATAGACGTTGAACACCGCGTCGCGCTCGCCATCGCTGGCCAGGCTGAAAATCGGCACGGTGGCCTGCACCACCTGACCGACTTCGGCCTGGCGCGCGGTGATCACCCCCGGCGCATCCGCGATCAGCGCGGTATAGCCGAGTTGTTCACGGGCGTTGGCCAACTGCGCCTGCGCGGCGGCCAGGGCACTTTGGCTGCTGCGCAGCGCGGCCTGGGCGGAATCGTATTCGCTGCGGCTGGTATAGCCCTTGGGCAGGAGCTTTTCCTGGCGCACAAACGCAGCGGCGGTTTGCTTGACCCGCGCCTGCTCGGCCACGACCTGGGCCTGGGCGGAATCGACGTTGGTCTGCAAATCCTTGGGATCGAGCCTGGCCAGCACCTGTCTGGCTTTGACGCGATCGCCTACATCCACCATGCGCTGGATGATCTTGCCGCCGACGCGGAAGGACAAATCGGTTTGCACGCGGGCCTGGATATCTCCGGTCAGCGTGACGGCCGCGGCGAAATCGGCGGGTTGTACGGTTTGAACAAAGACCCGCGAATGGGCCTTGGGCTCAGCTTTTTCCTGGCCACACGCGCTCAGCAACACCACTAAACCCAGACCGACGATACAGATGGAAATACGACCGCCCATGCAGACTCCTTGTGCGCGATGCGATGTGCCAGTGTGTATGCGACTGTGAGCTTAGTTCAGGGTTCCTTATCTGCATGGGGCTCCCGCACCCCGAGGCTTCGCAGGCCGGCCAGACCTGTGAGTTCTAACAGTAGACGGCCGCCGCCAACCCTCGTAAATATTGGCTCCCGTCTTGCTGCGCGGACATTCCCACGCGCTGCCGTGCAAGCACCTCACTTACCCGTACTGAGGTAGACCCAATGAGCAGCCAAAAGACAAAAAAACTTCCGTCCCTGCAAATCAATGAGGCCAAACCACCGACTCCCCCCTCAGACTACTGGTTACTGTCCTTGAGGGATGTGCCCCCCGAGGGAGCAACCGCCGTCATTCAGCCTACCGACATAGGCACAAGCAATGATCGCCTGCAGATTTACATCGATGGCGAAGTCGTGGTGGACAAAGAGTTCAACAATCAGCCGCCGCGGGAGATTCAGGCATTCATTCCCAGGGATGCATTGCTGAAGAACATAGGCCAGCGGCAAATCCACTACATGATCCGAATCGGCCAGGGAAATGGCGAGATGGGCGACTCCGAAAAATTCCACATCACCCATTGAACAGGGGCCTGGATTATTGCTGATCGTTCCCACGGAGTGGGAACGATCAGCTAGGAATCAGCCCTGCCACTTCCCGCCTTCGACAATCACACTCTCAGGCTTGGTGTCATCGCTCAGCTCCTTGCGCACATATTGGTCATACAGCTTGAGCAGGAATTTCTCCTCACCCAGCTTCGCCAACTCGGCATTCACCCAGTCGCGCAGTTCGATATTGCCCTTCTTCACCGCCGGGGCAATCGGCGCTTCGTCACCGAGTTTCTCCTCCAGTACGCGGTAGCCCGGGTTCTGCTTGGCCCAGCTGAACAGCACCAGGTTGTCTTGCGCATAGGCATCGCCACGCCCGGCCGACAGCGCTTGCAGCGACTCGGAGTTTTTCTCGAACTTCAGCAGTTTCCAGTCCGGGTGGTTCTTGGTCAGCCAGATATCGGCAGTGGTGCCGGTGGTAACGATGGTGGTGCGGGTGGCCAGGTCATCCAGGCTTTTCACCGCGCTGTCCTGGGGCACCAACGCCTGCACCGCGACTTTCAGGTTGGGGTTGGTGAAGTCCACCGCCTCCTTGCGCTCGGGGGTCACGGTCATGTTGGCGAGGATCAGGTCGACCTTGTCGCTTTGCAGGAACGGAATACGGCTGGCCGGCTCGACGGCGACGAATTCGATTTTGTTCTCATCGCCCAACAGGTCCTTGGCGAATTGGCGACCGATGTCGGTATCGAAGCCGACGTAGCGCCCGGCTTCGTTGACAAAGCCAAACGGTGGCTTGTCGGTGAATACGCCGACGATCAGCTTGTCCCGCGCCTTGATCTTGTCGAGGTAGCTCACGGCGGCAGCAGGTTTAGCAGGCTCTTCGGCCTTTTTATCGCAGCCGGCCAGTAGGGCGACAGCCAACAGTGGCAGCAGTAACTTTTTCATAGCAGCTCCAGTTCCTGGGTTTTCTTGGGCAGTGTTGAGACAAAGGAGAATTTCTCCAGGAACTGCTGCGCGCGTGCGGTTTGCGGGTTCGTAAAGAATTCTTCGGGGGTGTTGTGTTCGAGGATGCGACCGGCCTCCATAAACACCACGCGGTCGGCGACGGCGCGGGCGAAGGCCATTTCGTGGGTGACGATCAGCAGGGTCATGCCATCGCGGGCCAGGCCCTGGATCACCTCCAGCACTTCCTTGACCATCTCCGGGTCGAGGGCGGCGGTGACTTCGTCAAACAGCATGACCTGAGGGTTCATGCACAGCGAGCGGACGATGGCGATGCGTTGCTGCTGGCCGCCGGAGAGCTGGCGCGGGAAGGCGTCGCGCTTGTCCGCCAGGCCGACGCGCGCCAGCAGTTTCTCGGCCTGCTGGCGGGCTTCGCGCGGCTCGCGCTTTTGCACTTTCAGCGGGCCGAGCAGGATGTTGTCGAGCACACTCATGTGCGGGAACAGGTGGTAGCTCTGGAACACCATGCCTACGTCCTGGCGCACCTGGCGCCAGTCGGTGGTTTTATCCAACAACTCCTTGCCGGCAAACCGCAGGCTGCCGCTATGGGCCACTTCCAGGCCGTTGAGGCAGCGCAGCAAGGTGCTTTTGCCGCAGCCGCTGGGGCCGAGGATCACCACCACTTCGCCGCTTTGCACACTCAGGTCGATGCCCTTGAGCACCTGCTGGTCGCCGAAGAATTTGTTGAAACCCTGGAACTCGATCAATGCGCTCATGCTTGGGCCCAGCGCCGTTCCAGCACCTTGGAGGCGGCCGACAACGGGTAGCAGATAAAGAAGAAAAACAGGAACAGCGCGCCGTAGATCAACACCGACTCATAGGTGCGCTCGATGATTTGCTGGCCGACCTTGATCACGTCCACCACACCGATCAGCACCGCCAGGGAACTGGTCTTGATGATGCGCGTGTAGACGTTGATGGTCGGCGGCGTCATGCGCTTGAGGGCCTGGGGCAGCAACACGTAGCCGTACAACTGCGGGTCGGACAAGCCAATCGACAGGCCGGCTTCGCGCTGGCCGCGGGGCAGCGAATGCAACGCGCCGCGTACCACTTCGCCCACTTCGCTGGCGCCCCACAGCGACAACACCAGCACCGCGCACCAGAAGCTGGGGATGCTCAGGCCAAAGAAGATCGGCAGGCCAAAGAACAGCAGGTACAACCACACCAGCACCGGAATCGCCCGGAACAGCTCCAGGTAAACCCGCAGCACCGCGTTGACCAGCCTGTTGTTCAAGGTGCGCAGCACGCCATACAACACGCCGCCGACCGTACTGAAGGCGATGCTCAACAACGAAATCGACAGGGTCTGCGCAGCACCCTTGCCCAGTTGCGGCAACGACACCCACAACAACTCAAGACCCGAACTGGCCATGCTGGAGCCTCCTTTCCAGGCGGCTGAGCAGCAACGACAGCGGCAAGAACAGCAGCACGCAAATCAGCGTCAGCACGGCGAGCATTTCGTAGGTTTTGTAGTAGAGGGCGATGTAGCTCTTGGTGGTGTAGAGAATCTCCGGCACTGCCACGGCAGAGACCACGGTGGTCTCCTTGAGCAGGAAGATGAAGTTGGCGAACAACGCCGGCAGGCTGAGGATGCCGGCCTGGGGCAGGATCACATGACGCAGCAGTTGCCAGTCCGACAGGCCGATGGACTTGCCCGACTCGATCTGCGCCAGCGGCACCGCTTCCACACCGGCGCGCAGTACTTCGGTGAGGTAGGCACCGCCGAGGAACGTCATGGTGATGATCGCCGCCCAGAACCCGGAGATATTCAAACCCAGCGCCGGCAAGGCGAAGTACACGAAGAACAGCTGGATCAGCAGCGGTGTATTGCGCGCCAGTTCCACATAGAGCGCCACCAGGCGCGACAGGTACGGCGTGCGAAACACCAGCAGTGCGGCGTTGATCAGCGCCACCAGCAACGAGGTGGCAATGGCGATCAGGCCCACTTGCAGCGTGACGCCCACGGCTTTCAGAAACGCCGGCAGGGTGCTGAGGATAAAAGCGAAATCGAAGGTCATTGTGAGTCCATGACACCGCAGGGGTAATGCGGCGAGCGTCGTCCGATCCGGCGTGGGTAACGCCGGGTAGCGCGAACTTTAAAGGTATAAAAAGTAAAATTTAAATACCGAAATAGCATATTGATATCACCCAAAAAGATAACCGACGGATTCGCGGGTTTTCCAGGTGACGGCTATGGTTGGGGGGTCAGTGTTTCGAGGGAATGAACAATGAACAAAGCGAAACCGATTGATCCGCAGGAGCTGGTGAAATGGTTGGTGGCGTTGCGCAGGGCGATCAATAGCCGGGATCTCTAAAACACCGTAGATCCAATGTGGGAGGGGGTTTGCCCTAATGCCAGTCAGTTAAGCGTACATCGCCTCCTGTAGGAGCGAGCTTGCTCGCGAAAAACGTCAACGATAACGCGTGCTTCCTGAATGAACGCGGCGCCTGTGAGTTTTTCGCGAGCAAGCTCGCTCCTACAAAAAGCCTTCTGACTGGCAAGCCCCTTCCCACATTTTTATTGCATTCCAAATTCCAGGCATAAAAAACGCCGACGCTGTAGTAGCCGCCGGCGTTGAAACCTTGAAGGGGGTTTTGGCTTACATCAGAACGCGGGCACGACTGCGCCGTTGTACTTCTTCTCGATGAAGGCTTTGACTTCCGGGCTGGTCAGGGCCTTGGACAGTTTCTGGATAGCGTCGCTGTCCTTGTTGTCCGGGCGCGCCACCAGGAAGTTCACGTACGGCGACTTGGCATCTTCGATGATCAGCGCGTCCTTGGCCGGGTTCAAGCCAGCTTCCAGGGCGTAGTTGGTGTTGATCAAGTCCAGGTCAACCTGGTCCAGCACCCGTGGCAGCAGGGCCGATTCCAGCTCCTTGAACTTCAGGTTCTTAGGATTGCTGGCAATGTCTTTCGGCGTGGCCAGGGCGTTGGTCGGGTCTTTCAGGGTGATCACACCGGCTTTCTGCAGCAGCAACAGGGCGCGGCCGCTGTTGGAGCCTTCGTTCGGGATGGCCACGGTGGCGCCATCCTTGAGCTCGGAAATATTCTTGATCTTTTTCGAGTAACCGCCGAAGGGTTCAACGTGCACGCCAACCACGGTGACCAGGTTGGTGCCCTTGCCCTTGTTGAAGTTTTCCAGGTACGGCAGGGTCTGGAAGTAGTTGGCGTCCAGGCGCTTCTCGGCAACCTGTACGTTTGGCTGTACGTAGTCGGTGAAGACTTTGATTTCCAGATCCACGCCTTCTTTGGCGAGGGTTGGCTTGACCAGTTCAAGGATCTCGGCGTGCGGGATCGGGGTGGCGGCCACCACCAGTTTCTCGTTGGCCTGGGCGAAGCTTGCAGTCAGGGCAGCCGCCAATGCGGTAAACAACAGAACCTTTTTCATGCAGTGTCCTTATCGAAATTCCGGGGCGTCTCTGACGACCGTTTTTTATGTGGTGTGCCAGCGAAGTGCTATCGCGGCGTGGAATGGACAATACCTAGATTTTTTATTCCCGAACAATATCTTTTATTCACGTTGATATTCCATTTTACTCATGTAGCTGCTTGCTCGCGTAGAAAGCTGCGCAAGGTTTCCCGCTCAGCCAGGCTGGCATTGGCGAAGATGCGCTGCACTTGCTCCAAGGGCGACCCCGCCACCGGCAGGTTCAGGTGTTCGGGCAGAATTTCGTCGCCGCTGCTCACCAGCAAGGCGAAGTGGATGACGTTCTCCAGCTCGCGGGTATTACCCGGCCAGCTGTGGTGTTCCAGTACGCGCTGGGCGGCGTCGCTGATCAACGGCACCGGCAGGTCCAGGCGCTGGCTGTAGATACCGAGGAAGTACTCGGCCAACGACAGGATATCGCCCACCCGCTCACGCAATGCCGGCAGATCCAGCTGGCCTTCGCTCAGGTAATGGAACAGCCGCTCATGAAACTTGCCGGCGGCCACGGCCTGGGCCAGGTCGATGCTGGTGGCGGCCACCAGGCGCACGTCCACCGGGCTCGGCTGGTGAGCGCCCACGCGGGTGACTTCATGGTTTTCCAGGGCCGCCAGCAGTTTCACCTGGATCGGCAGCGGCAAGTCGCCGATCTCATCCAGATACAAAGTGCCGCCATTCGCCGAGCCAAACCACCCGGCCCGGCTGCTGGCCGCGCCACTGTGGGCGCCTGCGGCGTAGCCGAACAGTTCGGCGTCGGCGTAGGTTGGGCTGATGGCGCCGCAATTGACCGATACAAACAAACCGGAGCGGTCGCTGCCCCGGTGAATATGCCGCGCCAGCAATTCTTTACCGCTGCCGGTCTCGCCTCGAATCAATACAGGCAAGGCGCGCGGGGCGAGATTTTCCAGGTCTTCGCGCAGCTTGCGCGAGCGTGGGTCGACAAACACCAGCGCCTTGGCGCGGATGCTCAGCGGGCTTTTTTCGGCGTCGGGGAAGGTCAGCAGCGGCTGACCGAAGGTTTCATGCAGACTCATGGCAGGCTCCCGCCCCAAATCCACTCAGGGACGGGGCGTTGAAAAAATATCAGGCTGTGCGCCGGGCGTGATGCTCGAGGCGGCTTTGCAGGCGATACAGGTAGGCGAACCCCTGCTCCCAGCGCTGGTGACCGGACTTCACATTGATATGCCCGGCCCCCGACAGGATGCCGGCTTCGGCGCCCCAATTACGCGCCAGCTCCAGGGCCCGGGGGGCGCTGACGGCGCTGTCGTTATCGGAACTGACCACCTGGCTGGGAAACGGCAGCAGGTCGGTCGGGATCGGCGCAAAGTTGCGCAAGGCCGGCGAGCAGGCTGGCCGTTCAACATCCGCCGGAGCCACCAGCAAGGCCCCGCGCACCTGCCGCAGGAACTGCACGGGTGCGGTGGCAGCCCAATGGACCACGGTGATGCAGCCCAGGCTATGGGCGATCAGAATTACCGGGGTGCTGTCGGCGGCAATCGCCTCGGCCAGCGCAGCCACCCAGTCCTCGCGGCGCGGCGTCAGCCAATCGGCCTGCTCCACCCGTGCGCTGTTGGGCAGGCTGTTCTGCCAGTGACTTTGCCAATGATCTTCTGGCGATCCTTGCCAGCCCGGCACGATCAGATAACGAATCGACTCGCTGTGCATGGGTGTGCCCTCCTGCAGCGTTTAACGTTGTAGGACAGTATAGGGACGAGGGTTATATTCGTTAAGGAATAAGAAGCTATTTATTAATAACCAAAAACTCAAACCTGCATGAGGTTCAAATGTGGGAGGGGGCTTGCTCCCGATGGCGGTGGGTCAGCTGACAAATAGGCCAACTGACACTCCGCCATCGGGAGCAAGCCCCCTCCCACATTCCACATTGGGATTTGGCGGTGTGGCTTGAATTCCAGGCAAAAAAAAAAGGCCGCACCCTGCCAAGGAAACGGCCAAAAAATTGTCGAGGCTTTTGCAACTAACGTGCGGTAATCACCGACAGCTTGGTAATCCCCGCGCGCTCGATAGACGCCATGGCTCGCGCCACTTCGCCGTAGTTCACACCATCGTCAGCCTGCAGTTGCACCCGCACATCGGGGTCCTTGGCCTTGGCCGCCTGCAGGTTGAATTCCAGCAGGTCCGGCTGGATTTCGTCCTTGTTGATGAACAGTTTGCCGGCGCCGTCGATGCTCACCACCAGCGGGTCCTTCTGCTCCACCGGGGCTACGGCCTCGGTCTTGGGCAGGTTGATCGGGATCGCGTTGGTCAACAGCGGCGCGGTGACGATAAACACCACCAGCAGCACCAGCATCACGTCCACCAGGGGCGTGACGTTGATCTCGCTCAGTACCTCATCACTGTCTTGCGTGGAGAAGGCCATATCAGGACGCCTCCTTCACTTTTTGCGGGTTACCCGGCGCATGTTTAGTCAGGGCAGGATGCAGCAGCACACGGAAGGAGTTTTTCTGCGCCAGGCTGTAGAAGTCGTGGGCAAAGTCATCCAGGTCCGCCGCCGTGAGCTTCAGGCGACGCAGGAAGTAGTTGTAGACCAGCACCGCCGGCACCGCGACGGCGATCCCCACGCCCGTGGCAACCAGGGCGGCACCGATGGGGCCGGCCACGGTTTCAAGGCTGGCGGAGCCGGCGGCGCTGATGCCCTTGAGCGCTTCCATGATCCCCCACACGGTGCCGAACAGGCCGATAAACGGCGAGGTGCTGCCGATACTGGCGACCACGGCCAGGCCGGTTTCCAGGGACCGGCGCTCACGTACGATCTGCTGGCGCAGGGCACGCTCGAGGCGGTCCTGGTGGTTGATCGCCTGGCTCAGGTCGGCCGCGTGCGGCGCTTCCCCGACCTGGATCGCGGCGTAACCGGCCTGGGCCACACGGGCAGCGGCGCCGGGCTGGGTTTCGGCCAACTCGGCGGCCGAGTCGAGGCTCGACGCCGCCCAGAACTGTTTGTGGAACTTGCGATCCTGCGCTTTGAGGCGACCGAACTGCACGCCCTTGAGCAGGGCCAGGCCCCAGGTGGCGACCGAAAAGACCACCAGCAGCCAGATCACCGCGCTTTCGATGGATTCAAGTGGAGATGCTAATGCCATGATGTTTTCCCTCTGTACAAGTCGCGGCGTGTGCTGCACACCGCAGCGCAATAGTTAGTGAATCTTGAAGTCGATCGGTACGCTGACCCAGCCGTCCTGGGCCACATCGCCCTGCTTGGCCGGCACGAAGCTCCACCGCTTCACGGCGGTCAGTGCGGCGTCGTCGAGTTGCTGGCGACCGCTGCTTTTCTGGACCTGGATCTCGCCCGGCTTACCGCTGGCCAGTACATGCACCCGCAATAAAACCGTGCCTTCCCAACCGCGACGCTGCGCCAGTGACGGGTACTCCGGCGCCGGGTTCTTGAGGTACGCGGCGTTGGCCGAAGCCGGTGTCACCGGGGCTGGCGCGGGCGGAGCGGGCGCGGGTGCCGGTGGCGCCGGTTGCGGTGGCGTGGGCGCCTGCTCGACCGGTTTCGGTGCGGGCTTGGGCTCAGGCTTTGGCACCGGCTTGGGCTTAGGTTTTGGAATCGGCTTGGGCGGCGCCGGCTTGGCGGCCAACTCATCCACCACCGGCGGCGGCGGCTCGACAACAGGCGGTGGCGGTGGTGGCGGCACAGGCGGTGGCGGTTCCACCACGGGCGGTGCCGGCTGGGAAAATTCGATGGTCATCGGCGGAATTTCCGGCGGCACAATCGGCAGCACCGGCGTGGGTTTCTGGCTGACCCAATAAATCACTGCACCGTGCAGGGCCAACACCAACAAACCGAGCAGGATCCCTTCGCGGCGGCTGGAGAAGCGCTTCGGGGTTTGCTGCGTTCGCAATTGCCCCAACGGCGCGCGGTGCGGCCGGCCAAGGTCGACCAACTCACCACTCGGTGCCTGGCGCCATTGCGCCTCGGGTGCACTGGCGGCGGTCTGGACATTGCCCATTGATTGACTCCCTACGGTTTCGAAACAAAAAAACCGACGGGCCTGCGTGGAAGGCCGTCGAGGGCTGAATCATCGGGGCCAGACGCTTATCTCTTAAAGTAATCTTTGAAGTTATAGATAGATCAAATTTGAATAAAGGAATGCTCTGCAAACACTAAAGCCCCGGCCCACGTGGCCTGGAGCCGAGGTGGTTTTTTTTGATGCTTTTCAGGCATACAAAATATTCAGTTAAGGCATGGCTCAACGGGGCTGTTTGCACACAAATCGAACAGCTCAGCCTGCAAGCACTGCCCCGCGGCACTCAGGCCATGACGGGCATACAACGCCAGGCGCACGCCTTGCACCACGGGCAAACCGCTGTCCGGCCCCAGTTCCACATGCCCTGGCTGCACGACCCGTCGCGGCAACAGACTCACACCCAACCCCGCCGCCACCGCCGAACACACGCTGGCCAGGCTTGCGCTGGAATAACCGATGCGCCAGCGCCAGCCGCCCACTTCCAGGTGGTGCAACATTTCATTGCGGTACAGGCCGCCCACCGGGAATGCCACCAACGGCAGAGGGTCGCGCCCCAGGCACGGCGTGCTGCGGCTGTCTACCCAACACAGCGGCTCGGGCCACGAGGCCAGGCAGTCATCGCTGCTGCCCATCTGCTTGACCAGCAACACATCGAACTCGCCGCTGCGGTATTGACGCTGCAACTCGGGCCCCAGGCCGCTGGTGACCTCCAGGCGCACCCGTGGATAGGCGAGCACAAATGCCGACAGCAACGGCATCAGGCGCTCGGCGGCAAAGTCTTCCGGTACCCCCAGGCGCAGCACGCCGTCGCTCTGTTGGTTGATCAACACATCGGTGGCTTCTTCATGCAGCGCGAGGATGCGTCGCGCATAGGCCAGCAAGCGTTCGCCCTCAGCGGTGGCGACCACGCGGCGCTGGTCGCGGTCCAGCAACTGGCACGCCACCGCCTCTTCCAGGCGGCGGATCTGCTGGCTCACGGTGGATTGGGTCAGGTGCAGGCGCTCGGCGGCGCGGGTGAAGTTGCCGCAGTCCACCACGGCGACAAAGCTGCGCAACAACACGGGATCGAACATCAGCGTCACCATTCTCTTTGCCACTGGTTGGCATGGTTATATTTAATTTCAGAATACCTTGGGTACTGACCATACTCACGCCTCATTTACCGACTGCAAGAGCGTTGCATGACCCTGAATAAATCCCTCGCCGGCTGGGGCCTGCTGGTGGTGCTCGGCCTGAACCTGCGGCCGATCCTCAGTTCCATCAGCCCGTTGCTCGGCGAGATCCGCCAGGCCACCGGCCTGAGCTTCCAGAGCAGCGCCTTGCTGACCAGCCTGCCAGTGGTGTGCATGGGGCTGGTGGCGCTGGTGGGCGTGCGCGTGGAAGCCCGCCTGGGTGAGCGGCGTGGCATCGCCCTGGGCCTGATGATGATCCTGCTGGCGTGCCTGGCACGCTGGCTGATGGGCCAGGCGTCGGCGCTGCTGGTCACGGCGCTGCTCGGCGGCGCGGGTGTGGCGCTGATCCAGGCCTTGGTGCCGGCGATGATCAAGCGCGAATTCCGGCATCGCGTGCCGGTGGCGATGGGTGTGTACTCGGCCTCACTGATGGCCGGCGGCGGGCTCGCTGCGCTGCTCAGCCCGCTGGTGGCCACGCATTTCCAGGAATGGCAGGCGGGGTTGGGGGTGTGGCTGCTGCCGGCGTTGGGTGCCTTGCTGCTATGGGCCTGGCTGCCACTGGGCGCGGCCAGAAATCCACAGGTGGTGCCGGCCTTCAAGGACCTGCGCAATCGCCGCGCCTGGTTGCTGGCACTGTATTTCGGCCTGGTCAATTGCGGCTACATGAGCCTGGTGGCGTGGCTGCCGGCCTACTATCAGCAACTGGGTTGGGGCGTGCTGCCCAGCGGTTCGCTGCTGGCGTTCATGACCATCTTCCAGGTGATCGCCGCGCTGTTGATGCCGGTGCTGGCGCAGCGCGGTATCGACCGTCGGCCGCTGCTGGGCATCGCCCTGCTGGCCCAGACCGTGGGTTACCTCGGCCTGATCGTCGCGCCGCAGGAATATCCGCACCTCTGGGTGGCGTTGTGCGGCTTCGGCCTGGGCGCGTGTTTCGCCCTGAGCCTGCTGCTGACCCTCGACCACCATCGCGACCCACGCCAGGCCGGGCAACTGGCGGCCTTTGTGCAAGGCGTGGGCTTCTTGATCAATGCGGTGTCGCCGTGGCTGACCGGCTGGCTGCGCGGGCTGACCGGCAACTTTGTCAGCGCCTGGGTGGTGCTGACGGTCACGGCGGTGGCGATGCTGGCGGTGACGCGCGTGTTCAGCCCGGCCACCTATCGCACGGGGCTAGAAGTCATAGCGCCCGGTCACCCCTAGCGTGCGCGGCGTACCGAGCAGGCCTTCGTAGCCGCCGTTCCCCCCCGTCCACAGCGTGGTGTAGTAGGTCTTGTCGAAGGCGTTTTTCAGCCATAACGACACGTCCCACTGCCCCTGCTCATAGTTGCCGCGCAGGCCGGTGGACAGGTTGACCACGGCGTAGGCGGGAATCTGTCCATAGTCGGAGTCCTCCACCGTGCCCACGGCCTTGGAGCGGAAGGCATAGCTGGCGGTGACATAGGGTTCGAAGCCGTTATCCAGGTTCCACTTGTATTCGCCGTTGGCGTTGGCGATCCATTTCGAGGCCCCCACCACTTGGTGCCCACTCAGGTCGCAGGAGGCCGGCGCACCGGGGCGCAGACTGACTTCCGGCGGGCACGGCGCATCCTTGTAAGACAGGTAGCTCACATCGTTGAACGAGCCGTTGAGGTTCAGCGTCAGGCCCTTGATCGGCACCAGGGTGCTTTCCACCTCGACACCCCGCGAGCGCACCGAACCGGCGTTGGTCAGGTACTGCACACGGTTGTCCTGGTCATAGGCATTGGTCTGGTAGCCGTTGACCTGGGTCCAGAACAGGTTGGCATTGAGCTGCAGCCGCCGGTCCCACAGCGTGCTTTTGAAACCCAGTTCGGCGTTGTTGGCGCGCTCGGTGCCGATCAACAGCGAGTCGGCCCCGGCCGTCGGTGCTGAGCCTACCGCCAGGTTGACCCCGCCGGACTTCTCGCCATGGGACAGCGTCGCGTAGCCCAGCAGGTTTTCGTTAAAGCGGTAGCTCAGGTTGAGCAAACCCGAGGGGCTGGTGCTGTATTGCGTGAGGTCGCCGGAGTCGTACGCCCCCGCGCGGCCACGTCGAGCCGTCGCGGCAGCACCGGTGACCGCCGCACCGCCAAGGGGAGCGTTGCGCGTGACCCAGGCACTTTTTTCTTCGTAGGTGCCGCGCAGGCCGGCGGTGAAATCCAGGCGCTCGGTGAGGTGCCAGGTGCCCTGGGCAAACAGTGCAAAACTGTCGGTGCGAATGTGCCCGTTGCCGACGCTGCTGACATTGGCCAGTGCGCCGGCCGGCGTGCCATTCCAGATATCGGCCTGAGGCCCGTAATAGCTGAAGGACTTGTTGTCCAGCGAGTTGCCGAAGTAGTAGGCACCGAGGACGTAATCGAAGAAACCGCCGGTAGGCGAAGCCAGCCGGAACTCCTGGGACCACTGCTTATCTTCCACCGACACCCCGGCGTTATACGACGCCGGCACGTTAAGGCCGTCGTCGTTACGCGGGGTGAAATTCCAGAAGCGATAGGAACTGACCGAGGTCAGGGTGAAATCGCTCGGCAACGTCCAGTTGGACTCCAGCGACGTGCCGCCCTGGAACACGGTGACGTGCTGGTCGCTGTCCAGGTTGACCTTGCGGTGGGTGCCATCGACCAGGGTCGCGCCTGCGGCGTTGGCCCGCGACTGGTAGAGGTTGGTGCCGTTGATGGTCGGCCCGGTGCTGTACAGCACCCGGGTGCCGGCGCTGGAATCCTCTTCGTTGTAATCACCGATCCAGCGCAGGTTGAAGGTCTCGCTGGGCTTGTACAGCAGTTGCCCGCGAAAGCCCTGGCGCGAGCCGCCGTTAAGGTCATGGCCGTTGTATTCGTTCTTGATGTCGCCGTCGCTGCGGGTGCGATAGACCGAGAAACGCCCCGCCAGGTCATCGGTGAGCGGGCCGGAAATCGTGCCCTTGGTCTGGAAGTAGCCGTCCTCGCCCAGCGAGGTTTCAATGCTGCGCTCCGGGGTAAAACTCGGCGCGCGCGTGCTGATGTTGATCACCCCGGCGGTGGTGTTTTTGCCGAACAAGGTGCCTTGCGGGCCACGCAAGACTTCAAGCTGTTCGATGTCCATCAGGTCGAACACCGCCATGCCCGGCCGCCCCAGGTACACGTTGTCGATATACAGCCCTACGCTGCCCTCAAGGCCATCACTCGCCGGGTTGTTGCCCAGGCCACGAATCGACACGCTGGACTGGCGCGCATGCATATAAGCGACGTTGACGCTGGGCACCAGTTGCTGCAAATCCTGAATCCGATACACCCGTTGGCTCTCCAGGGCCTGGCCGCCGATCACGCTCATGGGCGTCGGCACTGCCTGTGCGCTTTCGGTGCGCCGCCGGGCGGTGACGGTGACCGTCTCCAACTCGCCGCCGGCGCTCTCGCCCTTGCTTACCGGCGCGGGCGTTTCGGCGGCCTGGGTCGGCGACCAACTGGAACTGCCGGCCACCAGAATGGCCAGGGGCAAGGACTTCAACAGACTCATAAGCGGCTCCGGAACCCGGAAATATCCATCGACAGATATTCCTTTAGGTTATTTATTTATGTTTTTACGAACATTTACTGCATAAGAGATAGCCTTTATAAGGAGTCGACCTAATGCATAGCCAATGCATTTCCCGGATATTTTTGATGTGAAAAATGCATATCGATTTGCGCCAGCTTCGTCACTTCATCGCCCTTGCCGAACAACGCAGTTTTGTCGCCGCCGCGTTGACGGTGAACCTGTCGCAATCGGCGTTCAGTCGCAGTATCCAGGCCCTGGAACACAGCGCCGGTTGCCAGCTGATTGACCGTGGCCGCAAAGACCTGGCGCCGACCAAACAAGGCCAGGTATTGCTGGAGCACGCTCGGCGCCTGGTCAGCGGCGCACAGCAACTGGCCAACGAGATCAGCCAGTTCAATGGCCTGGAGGCGGGGGAATTGCGTTTCGGCTGCGGCCCGGCACCGGCCAGCGGCTTGATCCCCCGCGCCATCGGCAGTTTTATCGGGCGCTACCCCAAGGCACGGGTGCAGTACCAGGTGGACGACTGGCAGAGCCTGAGCAAACGCCTGCTCAGTGAAGAGTTCGAGTTTTTCGTCGCCGACACCCGCCACTTCGAAGCCAACCCCGACTATCACACCCACCGCCTGCGCCCGCGCCGCTGGTATTTCTGCTGCCGCGCCGGCCACCCACTGGCCGGACGTGGCAGCGTAAGCGCCGCCGAGCTGATGAGTTACCCACTGGCCGTGACCATCCGCCCGCCCAACCTGCGCAAGGTCATCGTCGACCTCAGCGGCCGGCCCGATTACCTGCCCAATGTCGAATGCGAGAACGGCTATAGCCTGATGGGCGTAGTGCTGCGCTCCGACGCCATCGGCATCGTCAGCGCCAACAGCGATGTGCTGCACATGGCCCGGGGCGAACTGGTGTGCTTGACGATCGAGGGCCTGGCGGAGGATCTGGAGGAGCGTTACACCCGCTACGGCGTCGTCAGCCGTGCAGGGTATCGCTTGTCGCCGCTGGCCGAAGCGATGATCGAGCAGATCAAGCAGATCGATGAGTTGGATGAAGAGGTGTGCGCGCTGGAGAACGTCGCCGTCTAGGCCATGCATCCACTGCATCAAAGCCAGTCCCCAAATGCACTTGCCAGCCCCCCACCCGAACGGCGAAAAACCTCACCTGTCCTCCGTCTGGTGAAGTCCCATGTCCCACCCCCAACCCGTGCGCAACGTGCTGTACATCATGTGCGACCAACTGCGCCGCGATTACCTGTCGTGCTACGGCCACGCCCACTTGCACACGCCGAACATCGATCGCCTGGCCGCCGCCGGTGTGCGCTTCAGCCGCGCCTATACCCAAGGCACCATCTGCGGGCCCTCGCGCATGTCGGCCTATACCGGGCGCTACGTCAGCAGCCACCAGGTGGCGTGGAACGCGGTGCCGTTGCCCCTGGAAGAACTGACCCTCGGCGACTACCTGCGTCCCCACGGCATCCGCACGGCACTGGTCGGCAAGACCCACGCCACACCCAATGTTGACGCCTTGCAACGCCTGAATATCGACCCTGACAGCGAGCAGGCCGAGCCATTGAATGAGGTTGGCTTCGAGGCGTACCTGCGTCACGACGGCATCTACCCCGACAGCCCGCTGTTCGAGGATAAACGCGAGTCCGCGCCCTACACCCATTACCTGCGCGAGCAGGGCTACAGCGGCGCCAACCCGTGGCACGAATGGGCCAATGCGGCAGCCGGTGAAAACGGCGAAGTGCTCAGCGGTTGGCACATGCGCAATGCAGGCCGCCCCGCACGCGTGGCCGAGGAACACTCGGAAACCGTCTACACCACCGACCGTGCGATCGACTTTATCCGTGAGCAGGCTGAACGACCGTGGTGCCTGCACCTGTCCTATATCAAGCCACACTGGCCCTACATCGCACCGGCGCCCTATCACGCACTGTATGGCGCCGAGCATATCCAGGCACCGATCCAGCCAGGGGAGACCAGCGATCACCCGGTGTACCAGGCGTTCCGCCAGCACCAGGAGAGCCTGAACTTTTCCCGTGAGGAGGTACGGCTCACGGTGATTCCCACCTACATGGGCCTGATCAAACAGGTCGACGACCAACTGGGACGCCTGTTCGATTTTCTGCAAGGCAATGGCCGTTGGGACGACACCCTGATCGTGTTCACCAGCGACCATGGTGACTTCCTCGGCGATCACTTCCTCGGCGAAAAAGAATTTTTGCTGGAACCTGCCGTGGGCATTCCGCTGATCGTGCGTGACCCACGCGCCGCTGCCGATGCCAGCCGTGGCACGGTGGACGCGCGCCTGGTGGAAACCATTGATGCACTGCCGACCTTCCTCGACGCCTTGGGCCTGCCCGCAGCCGAGCACCGCCTGGAAGGCCGCTCACTGATCCCGCTGCTGCACGGCCAGGCAACCCGCTGGCGCCGCTACGCCATCGCCGAGTACGACTACGCCTTCCAGGCCCCGGCCCGCGAACGCCTGGCGCAACCCATCGACCGTTGCCGCATGACCATGGTGCGCAGCGAACGCTGGAAATACCTGGCGTACGACGGCTTCCGCCCACAGCTGTTCGACCTGGAAAACGACCCGCAGGAACTGCACGACCTGGGCAACCACCCGGCCTATGCCGAAGTGCGCGAAACCCATTTGGGGTATCTGTTCGAATGGCTGCGCGGGCTGAAGCGACGCACCACCATCAGCCACGCAGAGATCGATCTGCGTGGCCAACGGTTTCGTTACGGTGAGCCGCAAGCGGAGAAAGTGGTGCAGATCGGCGTGTGGTAAACCACACATCGAATGTGGGGGGTCCCACTACCTCTTCGAAGTAGCGTAGTCGCGCAGCAAACGGGTACCTCTGTGGTGAGCGGGCTTGCCCCGCGTTGGGCTGCGCAGCAGCCCCAGAACCAGGCGCAGAGGAGTGCCTGATACACCGCATTCGTCTTCATCAGGGGCGCTTCGCACCCCAACGCGGGGCAAGCCCGCTCACCACAGGTACGGTGTTCGCCGTTGACTGACTGGCATCAGGGCTTGCCCCCTCCCACATTAGAGACCTTTGGTGGTCTGGCTGCGCTGCCCTTGCACGCCCACCGGCACATCGCCCTTGAGCGTCACCCGGCGCACGATGCGTTCCTGGGTGCCGTAGTCGTCGACGGCGTAATGCTGGGTGGCGCGGTTGTCCCAGATCGCCACGTCGCCGGTGTTCCAGCGCCAGCGCACGGTGTTTTCCAGGCGGGTAACGTGGCTTTGCAGCAGGTTGAACAGCTGGGTCGAGTCCGCCTGGGAATAACCTTTCAGGCGCTTGACGAAGTGCCCCAGCAGCAGGGTTTTCTCGCCACTGACCGGATGCACGCGCACCACCGGGTGCTCGGTTTCGTACACCGTCGAGGTGAAGACCTTGCGGTATGCCTCAAGTCGCTCGGCCGATACATCCGGCTTGAGCGCGGCGTAGTCGTATTCGTTGCTGTGCACTGCCCACAAGTTATCCGCCAGGGCGCGCAGTTCGACGCTGAGGTCGTTGTAGGCGCTTGAGGTGTTGGCCCAGACCGTGTCGCCACCGGACTTGGGCGCCAGCACCGAACGCAGCACCGAGGCTTTCGGGTAGGCGTCGACGAAGGTCACGTCGGTGTGCCAGGAATTGGCCCGCTGGCCACGGGTGCCGTCCAGCTCCATGAGGAAGCGCGTGCCGTCGCGCACCGGCACCGTCGGGTGGGCAATCGGCTCGCCGAGCAGATGGGCAAAGGCTTCCTGGCTCTGGTCATCGAGGTGAGTCTGCTCACGGAAGAAGATCACCTTGTACTGCACCAGCGCCTGCTGGATGGCTTCGACCGTGGCGGCATCCAGATCGCCGGAGAGTCTGATACCGCGAATCTCGGCGCCGATGCGGCCGGCGACCGGGTGAATATCCAGCGCCTGGGCGACGGGTTGAACAGCTAATGCGGCGTTGCTCATGGTGATGACCCTCTTGTGCCTGCTGATGGGGACGCTTTCCGACAACGCTCTATCCATATGCAATTTAGGTCTAGCAAATGAACGAATGCTTCATTGACGGAATAAGAGCTTGCATTTAAAACCTCTGCTCCCGTGGTCGCAAATGCCTTCGACCTATTTTTAAGATGCAGGGAAAGCATATGGATCTTCGCCAACTGCGCTACTTCATCGCCCTCAACGAACACCGCAGTTTCGTGCGTGCGGCAGACGCCATGGGCATCACCCAACCGGCGTTCAGCCGCAGCATCCAGGGGCTGGAACAGGAGTTCGGCTGCGTGCTGGTCGACCGTGGCCACAAGGACCTGCGCCCCACGCCGGAGGGCCAAGTGGTGCTGCAACATGCCTTGTCCCTGGTGCACGGCGCCGCCTTGCTGAGCAGTGAAGTGACGCGCATGACCAAGCTCGACGCCGGCGACCTGCGCTTCGGCTGCGGCCCGGCCCCGGCGGTGAAACTGGTGCCGGATGCGGTGGCGCGCTTTATCAGCGCCCACCCGAAAATCCGCACCAGTTTCCAGGTGGATAACTGGGAAAAACTCAGCCGTGCCCTGAGCCGTGAAGAGATCGAATTCTTTATCGCCGACATCCGCCAATTCGAAGCCGACCCGAATTTCCAGACCCGCGCGCTGACCCCCAAGCGCGGGGTATTTTTTTGCCGACCGGGGCACCCGTTGCTGGCCAAGGACAGCCTGTCGACCAACGACATGTTCGACTACCCGCTGGCGGCGCCGCTGATCTCACAGGGCATTCGCAAACTGTTGGCGAACCTGAGCGGGCGCATGGATTTTTCCCCGAGCATCCAGACCGAACATTTCCCGGCGCTGGTGAAGATCGTACTGCAGTCCAATGCCATCGGCGTGGGCACCGAGGAGGCATTCGCCGAAGACATCGCCCAGGGCACGCTGAAGCTGCTGCACTGGCGCAACCTGCCGCAGAACATGGAGACCATGAGCGCCCGCTGCGGGATTGTCAGCCGCACCGGTTCACGGTTGTCGCCGGCGGCGAAGGCGATGATCGAGACGCTGGTGGAGGTGGACAGGCAGGAGGTGAGTGTGGCGGTTTGAAGGGCCTCATCGGGGGCAAGCCCCGATGGCCATGAGTATCTACACAACTTCAATAGAATAGTGCGTAGCAGCTGTCGAGCCCCGGCGAGGCTGCGTCGGCCGCGACTCGATCTTGGATCGGCAGCGCGCCTCACGCAGCCTCGCTTGCGCTCGGCAGCTGCTACGGGAGGCCTTGATGGGGTTGGATAAGACGGTATCTACGCAGAAGGCTCGCTCAAGTTGTGTAGATACCCATGCCCCGATGGCGATAGCCCAGCACCACCCGACTCAAAGCCCCGCCGCCGCCAGATTCGGCGCCACCCAGTCACTCACCTGGAACGACTTGCGAATCAGCTTCTCCTTGGAAGCCAGGTCCACCGAACCCTGCAATTTAGCCAGGAACACCGGGTCCAGGGTCGACGGGAAAATCTCGCTGAGGGTCTGGTCTTTCAAGTCATTGGTGAGGATCACCGGCGGGTAACTGGCCAGCCCGGACACCAGCGCTATGTAGGCTTGCTTGTTGTTGTCATCGGTCAACCATTGCACCGCCTGCTGCTGGGCCTTGAGCAGCTTGGCGACGGCGTCGGGGTGCTCGTCGACAAACTGCTTGCTGCCCACCAGCACCGCCTGGACGCTGCCGGCGCCACCGAGGTCCTTGGTGGTCAGCGGTATTTCAGCCAGCCCCTTGGCTTGCAATGCCGTCAGGTTCGAACCGCCCCAGGTGGCGTCGATCTGCTTGGCGGCCAACGCGGCATTGGCGGCGTTGTAGTCCAGGCTGATGACTTTGAGGTCCTTCTCACTCAAGCCCTGGCTGGCCAATGCACTGTCGAACGACAACTGGCTGGCCGTGCCACGGAACACCGCGACGCGCTTGCCCTTGAGGTCCTGCAAGGTCTTGATGCCAGAACCCGGTACCACGCCGAGGTACTGCTTGATGTCCCGCGCGGTAGCACTGAGCAAGCGCGTCTCCAGGCCATTGGAGCGGCCGATGATCGCCGCCAGGTCGCCCAGGTACGCCAGGTCCACCTGCCCGTTGGCGAAGGCTTCGTTGATCACAGGGCCGGCGCCCTTGAAGTAATTCCACTGGATCTTGATGCCTTGGTCGGCAAAGGCTTTTTCGAAGATCTGCTGCTCGCGCAGCACGTCCGTTATGCCCCCGCCGCTGTGCTGGCTGCCTGCGCTGAGGTCGGGCACGGCGATGCGGATTTCCTTGAGGTCGGCAGCCTGTACCAGGCCCGCCAGTGCGGTGCCTGCGACCAGGGTGATCAGACGTTTGAACGGCAGTTTCATAAGCGCAGCTCCTTGTGGGCGAGGGTCGCCTGGGGAGCAGAAAGTAGGCACAACCTGGTCAAAACTTTAAATACTATAAATTCACAATTTAATAGCTTTTAGGACTATGCGAAGGGAAACGCAGGCTCCAGAGGGCTATGCATGAATAGCATCGAAAATATTCTTCGAATGCATTGGATGCGT
Source organism: Pseudomonas sp. Yb2C2 (assembly GCF_052112325.1). Classification (NCBI taxonomy): domain Bacteria; kingdom Pseudomonadati; phylum Pseudomonadota; class Gammaproteobacteria; order Pseudomonadales; family Pseudomonadaceae; genus Pseudomonas; species Pseudomonas sp. Yb2C2. The sequence goes on from NZ_JAVAJK010000011.1 coordinate 208,759, forward strand.
GCCGGGGCGAGGCTTTAAATGGCTTTTCTTATCCCCCAATCATCTTGATTACGTTTTTATAAGATCGAAATCACATAACGCCCTTGGCGACAACGGAGGTCCTCCATGGCCCGAATCTCACTTTTGAGCCTCCCGCTCGCGGCTCCCGGCGCCACACCACGTTGGCCGCTGCGCAGTGAACGGCTGTTGCCATGGTTGCTGCCGGTGACGCTGTTTGCGCTGTGGTGGCTGGCCAGCCGCAATCACTGGATGAGCGAGCAGATCCTGCCGCCACCGTCCCTGGTGTGGAGCAGCGCGGTGGAACTGGCCGGCGGCGAGCTGTGGAGCCACCTGGCGATCAGCCTGCAACGTCTGTCCTGGGGGTTGCTGGCGGGCATTGGCGCCGGGGCGCTGCTGGGGGCGGTGTTGGGTTTCAGCGCGCGCGCCGAGCGCCTGGTGTTTCCGACGTTCAGCGCGTTGTCGCAGGTACCGACCCTGGCCTGGATTCCACTGTTCATGGTGTTCTTCGGCATTGGCGAAACCCTGAAACTGGTGGTGCTGGTGAAAGCGATCGTGGTGCCCGTCACCCTGCATACCCTGGTGGGCGTGCGCGACGCCCAACCCCAGTTACGCGAAGCCGCCCGCGTGTTGCGCCTGCCCACGCACCTGTTGATCCGGCGCCTGATCCTGCCTGCCGCGCTGCCCGCCTTTATGGCCGGCGTGCGCCTGGCCCTGGCGGCCGGCTGGACCTCGCTGCTGGCGGTGGAGTTGCTGGCCTCCAGCGAAGGCATCGGCTACCTGATGGTGTGGGCGCGCCAGCTGTTCATGCTCGATATCGTCTTCGTGTGCATCGTGGTCATCGGCGTATTCGGCGTGGTGATGGACCGTGGCATTGGCTGGCTGGACCGCAAATGGGTGCACTGGCCCCACCCGGCCACGGCGCAGATTCGTCGCGGCCCGCGCTATCAAGGCTGGCAGCGCCTGCAACCGTGGTTGCTGCCCCTGCTGTTGCTGGCGCTGTGGCAGGTCGCGACGCAACAAGGCTGGGTCGACACGAACATTCTGGTCAGCCCATGGGTGGTGCTGCACACCACCGTCGCCGGGGTGGTGGATGGCAACCTCAGCGGTGCACTGGGCACCAGCCTGGGGCGAAGCCTGGGCGGGTTGCTGCTCGGTGGCGGCCTTGGCTTTGCCATGGGCCTGTGGCTGGGACTGTCACGGCGCAGTGAGCGGGTACTCGGGCCGACCCTGGCCGCCTTGCGCCAGATCGCGATTTTCGCCTGGGTGCCGCTGCTCACTGCCTGGTTTGGCCTGGGTGAGTTGGCCAAATGGGTGTTTATCGCCCTCGCCGCCTTCTTCCCGTTGTTTATCGCCACCCAACGCAGCGTGCTGAATCTGTCGCCACAGCTCAACGAAGCGGTGCAGGTGTTGCGCCTGAACCTGTTCCAACGGCTGCGACGCCTGGTACTGCCAGGCGCCGCAGCCGGCATTTTCGCCGGCCTGCGCCTGAGCCTGATCTACGCCTGGCTGGGCACCATCGGTGCAGAATATTTCATGCCGTCCAACGGCGGTATCGGCAGCCTGATGATCGGCGCCCAACAACTGCTGCGCATGGACCTGATCATGAGCGGCATGCTCCTGGTCGGCCTTACCGGCGCGGCCCTCAACCTGATCGGCCAGCGCATCGAAACCCGCGCCACCCGCTGGAGACACGCATGAACGCACCTATCGTCAGCTTCAACCATGTGGGCAAGACCTTCGACGTCGACGGCTTCGAGCTGGAAGCCATCCGCGAATTCAACCTGGAGATTGCCGAAGGCGAATTCGTCGCGATTGTCGGCTCCAGCGGCTGCGGCAAATCCACCCTGCTGCGTTTGCTGGTGGGGCTCGATACGCAGTTTCGCGGCGAGATCCGCGTCGACGGCAAAGCGGTCAGCGGCATCGGCGGCGAGCGCGGCATCGTGTTCCAGGAGCATCGTCTGTTCCCCTGGCTCACCGTGGCGGAAAATATCGGCCTGGGCCTGGTCAACGAGCCACTGAGCGAAGCAGAGCGCAATCGGCGCATCAGCGATTTTATCGAGCTGGTCGGCCTCACCGACTTCACCCGCGCCTATCCGCACCAACTGTCCGGCGGCATGGCGCAACGGGTGGCGATTGCCCGCGGCCTGGTGGCCAGCCCGCGCATTCTGCTGCTGGACGAACCCTTCGGTGCCCTCGACGCCCTGACCCGCCAGCAGATGCAGGACGAACTCCTGGCGATCCGCGCCCGCGCCAAAATCACCACGGTATTGGTGACCCACGATGTGGAGGAAGCGATTTTCCTCGCCGACCGCGTGGTGGTGATGGAGCCCCGGCCGGGGCGGATCAAGCAGGTCGTCGAGATTGCCCTGCCCCACCCGCGCCAGCGCAGCAGTTTCGAATTCCACCAGCTGCGTGAGGAGTTGCTGCATGAACTGACCAGCGACGGCCATTACCAGCCGCCCGCGCGCGAACAGATCCGCGACCTGCCACTGGCGTTTATCGCCTGCTGAAAAACCGCCTGCTGATGAGGAGTGCCTTGATGCCGCAACGTCCCAATTTTCTCGTGATCCTGGCCGATGACATGGGCTTCTCCGACCTCGGTGCGTTTGGCGGGGAAATTTCCACGCCGCACCTGGACGCTCTGGCGCTGAACGGCCTGCGCCTGACCGACTTCCACACTGCCCCGACGTGCTCGCCTACCCGCTCGATGCTGCTCACCGGCACCGACCACCATATCGCCGGTATCGGCACCATGGCCGAGGCACTGACCCCGGAGCTGATCGGCAAGCCCGGCTACGAGGGCTACTTGAATGACAAGGTGGTGGCACTGCCGGAGCTGCTGCGCGAGGCCGGTTATCAGACACTGATGAGCGGCAAGTGGCACCTGGGCCTGACCGCCGAACTGGCGCCCCACGCCCGCGGTTTCGAGCGTTCGTTCTCGCTGCTGCCGGGGGCGGCCAACCACTACGGCTTCGAACCGACCTATAACGACGACACCCCGGGCCTGCTCAAATCCACCCCGGCGCTGTACATCGAAGACGACCGGTTCGTGGAGCAATTGCCCAAGGATTTCTATTCCTCCGATGCCTTCGGCGACAAGCTGCTGCACTATCTCAAGGAGCGCGACCAGGCCCGGCCGTTCTTCGCCTACCTGCCGTTTTCCGCGCCGCACTGGCCGTTGCAGGCGCCTGCGGACATCGTCGAGAAGTACCGTGGCCGCTACGACGCCGGCCCCGAAGTGCTGCGCCTGGAACGCCTGGAAAAACTCAAGGCATTGGGGCTGATCGACGCCAATGTCGAACCCCATCCGTTGATCGAACTGAACACCCAGTGGGCCGCCTTGAGCGACGAACAGCGCCAGGTCTCGGCGCGGGCCATGGAGGTGTATGCGGCGATGGTCGAGCGCATGGACTGGAACATCGGCCGAGTGGTGGATTACCTGCGCCAGCAGGGGCAATTGGACAATACCTTCATTGTGTTCATGTCCGACAACGGCGCCGAAGGTGCGCTGTTGGAGGCGTTCCCCAAGTTCGGGCCGCAGTTGCTCACCTACCTCAACCAGCATTACGACAACAGCCTGGACAATATCGGCCGCGCCAATTCCTATGTCTGGTATGGCCCGTCATGGGCGCAGGTGGCGACGGCGCCGTCGCGGTTGTTCAAGGCGTTCACCACCGAGGGCGGGATTCGCGTGCCGGCGCTGGTGCACTATCCGCAGTTGTCGCTCAAAGGTCGTATCAGCCATGGTTTCGGCACGGTGATGGACATCACGCCGACCATCCTCGACCTGGCCGGCGTGCGCCATCCGGGCAAACAATGGCGTGGCAAGCCGGTGGCGCCGCTGCGGGGCAAGTCGTGGCTGGGCTTCCTCTCTGGCGAGACCGCCCAGGTGCACGACGACAACACCGTAACCGGCTGGGAACTGTTCGGCCGCCGCGCGATTCGCCAGGGCCAGTGGAAAGCCGTGTACATCCCCGGCCCGGTGGGCCCGGCGACCTGGCAGCTGTATGACCTGGGCCAGGATCCCGGCGAAATCCACGACCTGGCCTTGAGTCATCCGGACAAGCTCGCCACGTTGATCGGCCACTGGCAGCAGTACGTCGACGAAACCGGCGTGGTGCTCAGCGCGTCGCCGTTTCAGCCGGATTGAGCCGGGCCTGGGGCGACGCCATGGGCTCAAGCCGATTGGCCCGCGCAAACGTGCCGAAATCATTGAAGCGCACGCCCATCTCGGCCATGACCTTATGTGCCACCTTGGCCGTCATCTGGCGGATGTAGAACGGCTCCTTCACCACAAAATGGTGAATCCCGTGGGTGCTGCCGAAGTTGAAGCAGAACGCCTGCAACGGCCACAGCCACCACGGGTTCAGCACTTGGGTTTGCTGGATCACATTGCCCGGTTCCACATCGCCGTAGTAGTGCATGTTGGAGCTGACAAAGTGCAGGCAAAAGGTGCGCAGCACATTGGGGCCGATGATCACCACGGCGGCGATGTCGATCACCTGCATCATCTGCAAGGTGCCGGTGGACCAGTCGATCGGCGTGCCCAGCAGGCTGGCGATGCCGTTGGCGGCATGGAAGCCGAGGAAGATATACCACGCGCCCCAATGCAGCAGCGCCAAAGGTGCGTAGACCAGCAGCGAGCGCTTGAGGATCTTGAGTTTGTGGCCCCAGGTCTTGGCGCGCAGCATGCGGATAAACGCCGACATCACGTTATCGCCCACCATCAGCAACCGCGCCAGGCCCCAGGGCTCGCCGTTGGTGATCGCACGTTCCTCCATATCGGTCTCGGTGCCGGAGACCTTGTGGTGATTGAGGTGCAGGTGCCGACGGATCCACGGGTTGATGGTACTCGGCCGCGCCAGCCACACCAGGCCCATCATCAGGTTGTGGGCCACGCGCTGTTTACGAAAGTACATGCTGTGGATCAGGTCGTGTTCCAGCTCGTGGGTCAGTGAGGCCAGGAACGCATTGAGCAGCAGGCAGGTCCACCAGGCCATATGACCGCTGATATAGAGCGCCGCCGAGCCCATCATGCCGAGCAAGGCAAAGGCCAGGATACCCGCGCCCAGGGCGTCCTGATGCTGCAACCACGGGTGCCGGCGACGCAAGCGCACGCCTTCGGCGAGCACCACTTCACGGATATGCGCCGAACGCTGTTGCGCGTTCATCTGCTGGGGACTTGCAGAAGTACCGTCCATGCTCCCATCCTCTTATTCATTGAGGGTTACATCCTGCACCAGGGCTTCTTGCAGGACGCTAGCCCCACACGCCAACCTGTTGACCGCAAGCGCCAATCGCCATGACCGAACCGACTTCCCTCGCCAGCTGGACCCGCGCCCTGCGCAAGCAGCTCGATGCCCTGGGCCTCGACAGCGCCGCGCTGTGCGCCCAGGCCGGGCTTGATCCGCAGCAGATGGACGACCCCAACGCGCGTTACCCGCTGTCGGCCACCACGCGCCTGTGGGAACTGGCGGTGCAGGCCAGCGGCGATCCGGCCATCGGGTTGCGGGTGTCGCGGTTTGTCAGCCCGACCACCTTTCATGCGCTGGGTTATGCATTGGTGGCGAGCGGCAGCCTGCGCGAGGTGTTCGAGCGCATCGTGCGGTATCACCAGGTGGTCAGCGATGCCCTGAGCCTGGAACTCAGCGGCGATGGCGAGCGCTACCGCTTTCGCCTGCTGCAACCGCCAGGCAGCCCGGCGCCGGCGCTCGAAGCCATCGATGCGTTTGCCGCGATCTATGTGCGCACGTGCCGCAATCGCCTGGGCCGCGACTATGCGCCGCTGGCGGTTTACCTGCGGCGCCCGCAACCCGCCGACCCCAAGCCCTGGCACACGGTGTTCCGCGCACCGGTGTTTTTCGGCGCCGAGGAAGACCGCCTCGAATTCGCCGCCAGCGCTTTCGACAGCCACCTGGACGACGCCAACCCGGAACTGGCCGAACACAACGAAACCGTGCTCAAACGCACCCTGGCGCAACTGCAACCGCTGACCTGGGAGCGCAAGGTGCGCGCGGCCATCGAGGCGCAACTGCCCGATGGCGAGCCGAGTGCCGAGCGGATTGCCCAGGCGCTGCACTTGAGTTTGCGCAGTTTGCAGCGGCATCTGGCGGATGAGGGGTGTCGGTTTGATGCGTTGCTCAATGAGTGTCGCCAGAACTTGGCGTTGCTCCACTTGCGTGATCCACAGTGTTCATTGGCCGAGGTCAGCCATCTGTTGGGATTTGCCGATACCAGCAGCTTTAACCGGGCGTTCAAGCGCTGGACGGGGATGACGCCGGGGCAGTTTCGGGATGGGTTGCGGTAAGGGGATATGTGGGGAGGCTGAAGGTCTCATCGGGGCATGGGTATCTACACAATTTTTCAGCCCCTGACAAATCTCACTGTGGCGAGCGGGCTTGTCCCGCGCTGGGCTGCGTAGCAGCCCCAAAACCAGCCTCTACAGAGTGTCTGATACACCGCGTTCTTCTTTACTGGGGCTGCTACGCAGCCCAGCGCGGGACAAGCCCGCTCACCACAACAGCCCTATCTGCCGGGCGCTCAGTGTTGAGCCCAAGTTGTGTAGATACCTATGCTCATCGGGGGCAAGCCCCCACATTTGAAATGCGTTCTCCTGTGGGAGGGGGCTTGCTCCCGATGGCAATCTTTCAGGCACTACAGTGACGGGATCAATCAGCGACCCCGATCCCGCCGCAACAGTTTCCTGACCCGCATCACCAACCCCTTGGCCTCAAACGGCTTGAGCAGGTAATCATCCTCATGCAGCTCCAAGCCGCGCAGGCGATCTTCAATCCCGCCCGGCGTGGTCAGGAACAACACCGGCGTCTCACCCTTCTGCCGGATGGCCTGCTGCAGCTTCCAGGCATTCAGGCCAGGCAGCATCACATCCAGGATCACCAGGTCGTATTCGGCGCTTTCGACAAAGCGCTGCGCCGCCATGCCGTTGGCCGCGACTTCCACGGTGTAGCCGGCCTCGTTCAATCCCCGGGCCATCCGCTGTGCCTCTTCGGATTCATGTTCCACTAACAGCACACGCATAACACACCTCGATTGATCAGGTTTGCAGGCTAACACCCTCAGGTGTGCGCCGCCTCTCGTAGCCGCTGCGCATCGAGGATTTCGATCTCGCCGTAGCCCAGGCGCACGATGCCCTGGGCTTGCAGGTCCTTGAGCAAGGCATTGGTGGTCTGGCGCGACAGGCTCAACATCGCCGCCAGGTCTTCCTGGGGCAGTTGCAGCACGCGTTTTGAAGGCGCCATGTCGCCGTAGCCCTCAACAATCATCAACAGCCGGTGGGCCAGGCGCACCGAAGCGGGCATCAGGCTGAGCTGTTCGAGGCCGATAAAACTCAGGCGCAGCTTCTGGCTCATCAGCAACGCCAGGTCGCGCCAGTAGCAAGGGGATTGATCGAGGATCTTCAGCAGAGCCTGCTGCGGCACCTGCACCAGCGTGCACGGCCCCGTGGCGCAGGCGTCGTGGGTGCGCGGCAAGCCGTCGAACAGGCAGATCTCGCCGAACCAGTAGGGCGCCCCCACCAGGCTCAACAGCGCTTCCTTGCCGTGCTCATTCACCGCACTGACACGCAACGTGCCGTCGAGCACCGCATACAAGCCGCAGGGGGGGTCGCCGCGCTTGAACAGGTATTGACCCGCCGTCAGCTGCCGCAGCCGCGCATGGGCGAGCAGACTATGCTGGAAAGGTACGGGCAGGTGACTGAACCAGTGGCCGACGGCCAACCGGGAGTGCCATTGCGTCGCATCCATGAGAACTCCGAAGATTGTCGCCCAACTGACAGTTAGTCCCAGGCTGACAGGGCATGATCAAACATCCTACAGGAGGAACAACAATGAAAAGCCTCGTCGATCACCTCAGTCAATACGCCGCGTACCACCGCGACCCACGCAATATCGCCAGCCACTTCATCGGCATCCCGCTGATTGTGGTCGCCGTGGCTGTGCTGCTGTCACGCCCCGAATGGGCTGTGGGTGGGCTGTGGCTTTCCCCGGCAGTGATAGTGGCGCTGTTTTCCGCGTGGTTTTACCTGCGGCTTGAACTGGCCCTGGGCGCGCTGATGACGGTGTTGATGGGCTTGTCGGTGTGGGCCGGGCACGTGTTGGCGGCGCAGAGCACGATGGTGTGGCTCAGCAGCGGGGTGGGAATGTTCGTGGTGGGCTGGGTGATTCAGTTTGTCGGGCATTACTACGAAGGCAGGAAGCCGGCGTTTGTGGATGACGTGTCGGGGCTGATTGTGGGGCCGCTGTTTGTGGTGGCGGAGGTGGCGTTTTTGCTGGGGCTGCGCCAGGGTTTGAAGCAGCAGATCGAAGAGCGCTCGGGACCGGTGGTTCGCCGCGATCTGGAGCCGAGACAGATCTGAATATGGGAGGGGGCTTGCTCCCGATTGCAGTGGGTCAGCAGCAGATAAGCTGGCTGAAACACCGCTATCGGGAGCAAGCCCCCTCCCACATTGAACCTGTTTCACATCGGGATTTTTGTTTGGGGCTCAGGCTTTTTGCCAGACCTTGGGCTTGAAGAACAAGGTCTCGCCTCGTACCAAACCAGTCAGGCTGTCGTGGTCCTTCACCACTTCGGCTTCGATCAGCTCGCTCTGGCCTTCGACCTTCAAGGTGACCCGCGTGGTCGCGCCCAACGGACGAATATCACGCACTTCGGCCGCGTGATGATCTTCCAGTTCGTGGCGCGACAGCGACACTTCGTGGGGGCGGAACAGCACGTGCCGGTCTTCACCCAGGTGCAGGCGGTTGGAGTCGCCAAGGAAGTGGTAGACGAAATCGCTGGCCGGGTTTTCGTAGACGTCGCCCGGTGAGCCGATCTGCTCGATCACGCCCTTGTTCATCACCACGATGCGGTCGGCGACTTCCATGGCCTCTTCCTGGTCGTGGGTCACGAACACCGAGGTCAGGTTGATGTCTTCGTGCAGGCGCGCCAGCCAGCGGCGCAGTTCCTTACGCACCTTGGCATCGAGGGCGCCGAAGGGTTCATCCAGCAGCAGCACCTTCGGCTCGACCGCCAACGCGCGGGCCAGGGCGATACGCTGGCGCTGGCCGCCGGAGAGTTGTTCCGGGTAACGGTCGGCCAGCCAGTCCAGCTGCACCATGTTCAGCAGTTCGTGAACCTTGGCCGCAATCTGGCTTTCGTTCGGGCGCTGGTTCTTCGGCTTCATGCGCAGGCCGAAGGCGACGTTGTCGAACACGGTCATGTGGCGGAACAGCGCGTAGTGCTGGAACACAAAACCGACGTTGCGATCACGCACGTCGTGGCCGGAGACGTCTTCACCGTGGAACACGATGCTGCCGTCATCCGGGGTTTCCAGGCCGGCGATGATGCGCAGCAAGGTGGTCTTGCCGCAGCCGGAAGGCCCAAGCAAGGCCACCAGCTCGCCACTCTGGATATCCAGGTTGATGCTGTCCAGGGCCTTGAAGGCGTTGAAGTTCTTGCTGACGTTACGGACTTCGATCGACATGACTTATTCCTCAGCCGCACTGGCGCGCAGGCGATTAATACGGTTCTCGCTCCACTGCTTGAGCAGCAGGATGAAGAGCGCCAGGATCAGCAGCAGACTCGCCACCGCAAACGCGGCAACGTGGTTGTATTCGTTGTAGAGAATCTCGACGTGCAGCGGCAAGGTGTTGGTCACGCCGCGAATATGGCCGGACACCACCGACACCGCGCCGAACTCCCCCATGGCCCGCGCGGTGCACAGCACCACGCCGTAGATCAGGCCCCATTTGATATTCGGCACGGTGACATGCCAGAACATCTGCCAGCCATTGGCGCCCAGCAGGCGCGCGGCCTCTTCTTCCTGGGTGCCCTGCTCCTGCATCAGCGGGATCAGTTCGCGGGCGACGAACGGCACGGTGACGAAGATGGTCGCCAGCACGATGCCGGGCAAGGCGAACACGATCTGGATGTCATGCTCCTGCAACCAAGGGCCAAACAGGCCCTGGGCGCCGAACATCAGCACGTAGACCAGGCCGGCGATCACCGGGGAGACCGAGAACGGCAGGTCGATAAGCGTCACCAGGATGCTCTTGCCACGGAACGAGTACTTGCTCACGCACCAGGCCGCACTGACGCCGAATACCAGGTTGAGCGGCACTGAAATCAGCACGGCGATCACCGTGAGTTTCAGTGCGGACAACGCGTCCGGTTCAAGGATTGCGGTGAAAAACGCACCGAGGCCGTTCTTCAAGCCCTGGGACACCACGATAAACAGCGGCAGCAGCAGGAACAGGAAGAACACCAGCCAGCCCAGGCTGATCAGGATGCGCCGGGAAACAGCGCTGCCACGGCGGGCTGCGTTGGCCGAGGATGCCGCGGAAATAGACGATTGGGACATGTTCCGCGCCTCCTTATGGACGTTCGATGCGCCGCTGCAACAAGTTGATCAGCAGCAGCAGGACAAAGGAAACCACCAGCATCAGTACGCCAATGGAGGTGGCGCCGCGGTAGTCGTACTGGTCGAGCTTGACCATGATCAGCAACGGCAGGATCTCGGTTTTCATCGGCATGTTGCCGGCGATGAAAATCACCGAACCGTACTCACCGACGCCACGGGCAAACGCCAGGGCGAAACCGGTCAGCCAGGCGGGCAGCAGCGCGGGGACGAGGATGTAGCGGAACACCTGCAACGGCTTGGCGCCCAGGCAGGCGGCGGCTTCTTCGATTTCCCGGGGGATATCCGCGAGTACCGGCTGCACCGTGCGCACCACGAACGGCAGGGTCACGAAGGTCAGCGCCAGGGTGATGCCCAAGGGGCTGTAGGCGATCTTGAAGCCCAGGTCGGCGGCGAACTGGCCCACCAGGCCGGTCGGCGTGTACAGCGCAGTCAGGGCAATACCGGCCACGGCGGTGGGCAGGGCGAACGGCAGGTCGATCATCGCATCGATGATCTTGCGGCCGGGGAAGGTGTAGCGCACCAGCACCCAGGCCAGCAGCGTGCCGATCACGCCGTTGATCAGGGCGGCGTACAGCGCGGTGCTGAAGCTCAGCTTCAACGCCGCCAGCACACGGGGTGCGGAGATGATGTTCCAGAACTGATCCCAGGTGAGTTGAGCGGCGTGTACGAACATCGCCGCGAGGGGGATGAGTACGATCAGGCTGAGGTACACCACGGTGTAGCCCAGCGTCAGCCCGAAGCCGGGTATGACGGGGGAAATACGACGCGACATAAGAGTCCTTGGTTAAAGGTAGAAACCACTGTAGGAGCGAGCTTGCTCGCGAAGACCTCAAGGGCACCGCGCTCATTCAGAATGCCCGCGTCATCGTTGACGATCTTCGCGAGCAAGCTCGCTCCTACCGGTACTTTGGCTTACTGCGCCGTGTAGATCTGGTCGAACACGCCACCGTCGTTAAAGAATTTCGGCTGGGCAGTTTTCCAGCCGCCGAAGTCTTTGTCGATAGTCACCAGGTCCAGTTTCGGGAACTGCTGGGCGTATTTGGCGGCCACTTTTGCATCCCGTGGGCGGTAGAAGTTCTTCGCCGCAATCTCCTGGCCAGCCGGGCTGTACAGGTGCTTGAGGTATTCAGTGGCGATCTCGGTGTTGCCCTTTTTCTCGGCGTTCTTGTCGACCACGGCCACCGGCGGCTCCGCAAGGATCGACAGGGACGGCACCACGATGTCGAACTTGTCGGCGCCGCCGTCTTCTTTCAGGGCCAGGAACGCCTCGTTTTCCCAGGCCAGCAACACGTCGCCCTGACCGTTGTTGACGAAGGTAATGGTCGAACCGCGCGCGCCGGTGTCGAGGATCGGCACGTGCTTGAACAGCTCCTTGACGTATTCCTGGGCCTTGGCTTCGCTGCCACCGGATTTCAGGCCGTAGGCCCAGGCGGCAAGGAAGTTCCAGCGCGCACCGCCGGAGGTTTTCGGGTTAGGCGTGATCACGGAAACGTCTTTCTTGATCAGGTCGCCCCAATCCTTGATGCCTTTAGGGTTGCCCTTGCGCACCAGGAACACGATGGTCGAGGTGTATGGGGTGCTGGCGTCCGGCAGGCGGGTCTGCCAGTTTTCCGGCAGGGTCTTGCCCAGCTTGGCGATTTCGTCGATGTCACCGGCCAGGGCCAGGGTCACCACGTCGGCGCGCAGGCCGTCGATCACTGCCCGGCCTTGCTTGCCCGAACCACCGTGGGATTGCTGGATCTTGACGTTATCGCCGGGGTGGGACTGTTTCCAGAAGTTGGTGAACTCAGCGTTGTAGTCCTGGTACAGCTCACGGGTAGGATCGTACGAAACGTTGAGCAACTCGTAGTCCTTGGCAACCGCGGAACCGGCAAACACGGCGCTGGCCAGGGCGGCCAGGGCATAACGGCGAATCGACGACATAGAAGCTCCTGAAAATTCTGGGTGTTGGCTTTTTCTTATAGTGACGGGGTCTATCGCCGTTATTGCTTAGCTCGGTTTGTTACCCGGGTTCTGCAAACGGAATTTTTCCTTGCGTTCGATCTGTACCACTTGAGCGTTGTGCACAGTGATTTCCACCGCGCCAAACCGCAGATCGCGCAAGGCGCTCTGGATCTCGCGCAAAATGGCTGCTTCGTCCTGGCCGTCGACGCTACGTAGAGATGCGCTCATGGTCTCGCTCCTGAAATGAATAGTGCCTCGCAGTGGCGGCACTGCTTGCGGCGTAGGGCGATAGTAGATAAGCGCGGATATTCTTAAAAATACTATTTAAGAATGTTTATATAACCAGAAAGAATTTTCTGGCAGGACGTGGGGTTGCGCGCTTGTTTTGCGCCCAAGCGCTGAAATAACGCCTTGTGAATATCCAAATGTGGGAGGGGGCTTGCCCCCTCCCACATTTGAATGCATTTCAAGGCTGGAGAGTGGGTGCGCAGTTCCAATCAATCTCGTCCGCCGGCATCGGCCGCCCAAACCAGTACCCCTGGCCCATATCGCAGTGCTGCTCCAACAAGAACCGCGCCTGCTCCACCTGTTCGATCCCCTCGGCATGCACCTGCATGCCCATGCTTTTCGCCAGGGCGATCACCACCCGCACAATGGCGGCATCGTCTTCGTCCCACGGCAGCCCGGCGACAAAGCCCTGGTCGATCTTGAGTTTCTGCACTGGCAGGCGCTTGAGGCGCAGCAGGGAGGAATAGCCGGTGCCGAAGTCATCGATGGCCAGGCGCAAGCCCAGTTCGCGCAGGCGGTGCAGTTGTTCCAGGGCCACTTCGGGGTCGTCCATCACCGCGCTTTCGGTGACTTCCAACTCCAGGAAGGCCGGATCCAGACCGGTATCGTGCAGCACCTGGGCGACTTGATCGTAGAGTTCGCGCCGGGCAAACAGGCGGCTGGATACATTGATTGCAATAAAGCTCAGCGGCGCGCCGTCGGCCAGCCATCGGCACATCTGTCGGCAGGCCTGGTCCATCACCCATCCATCGATCTCGGCAATCAACCCGGTGCGTTCGGCGATGGGGATGAAATCACCCGGCGGCACCAGGCCACGCTCGGGGTGTTGCCAGCGCACCAGTGCTTCGACGCCGATCAGGCGGCTGGTGTGCAAGTCGTGCACCGGTTGGTAGTAGACGCGCAACTCCTGCTGTTCGAGGGCGCGGCGCAGTTCGCTGGCGATTTCCACCCGGTTCTGCGCATGGGCGGTGAGTTCTTCGGTGTACAACGCGTAGCCTTCGCGGCCCACGCTTTTGGCCTTGAAGAGCGCGGAATCGGCGTTGCGCAACAATTGCTCGGCGCTCAGGGCATCATTGGGGAACAGGCTGATGCCAATGCTGGCGCTGATAAACAGCTGATGGCCGTCAAAGATGAACGGCTGCTTCATCACATCCAGCATGCGCTGTGCCAAAGCCGCCGCCTGCACCACCTGTGAGCAGTTTTCCGCGAGCACCGCGAACTCATCCCCGCCCAGGCGCGCCAGGGTCACGCCGGGGCCGAACAGCGCCTTGAGCCGCTCGCCCACCAGCTTGAGCAACTGGTCGCCCACATTATGGCCAAGGCTGTCGTTGATGATCTTGAAGTGATCCAGGTCCAGCAACAGTAGGGCGCAGCCGCGCTTGTGGAGTTGCGCCGAGGCCAGCGCCTGCTCGGCACGGTCGGTGAACAGCAGGCGGTTGGGCAGGTCGGTCAGCGGGTCGTGGTGGGCCAGGTGGGCCAGTTCGTGCTCGGAATCCTTGATGGCGCTGATGTCGGAAAACACCGCGACGTAATGGCTGATATGGCCCAGGTCATCGTGAATCACGCGAATGGTTTGCCACTGTGGATAAATCTCACCGCTTTTGCGCCGATTCCAGATTTCACCGCTCCATTCACCGGTGTGTTCCAGGGTCTGGAACATCTGTTGATAGAAATTCGACGAATGGCGACCGGACTTGAACAGGCTCGGCTGCCGGCCCATGACGTCTTCGCACTGGTAGCCGGTGATTTCCATGAAGGCCCGGTTCACATGCACGATCAGGCCCTTGGCGTCGGTGACCAACACCCCTTCGCGGGTGCAATCGAACACGGCAGCAGCCTGGCGCAGGCGCTCGCGGTTCTCTTTCAAGGGTTGCTGCTGGTCGGCCCGGGCAGATCGGGCACAGATCAGGTAGATCAACCAGGCACTGAGCGCGACCCACACATAACCGCGCACCTGCAACCACCGGTGCAGGTCGGTCGGATTATCGAGAAACTCGATCAATACCCGATGAGTGAGGCCTATCCAGACGCTCGAAGCCAGCAGGTATACCAGCCCAGCACGCAGGGCTCCTCGGTATGAAAACAGCATATGCCCAGTAATCCTTACTAAAAGCCCAGAATCGTCCTACAAAGAATGGGGATTATAGGATATGTAACATCTCGTAAGTCTTATCTGAAAGGGCCGCTGGTTTTCTCTGTAGGCTTAGTGATAATGCGTGTGCTGTTCTTTTCTTTATCTGAGGGCCATACAGCCTATGTGGTACAACGGTTTTCTTGACTTGTCGGCCTGGCAACTGGTGGCAGTCACCCTGTTGATGACCCACGTGACCATCGTTGGGGTCACGGTCTATCTGCACCGCTATTCAGCCCATCGCTCCCTGGAGCTCAATGCCGGCCTGAAACACTTCTTCCGCTTCTGGCTGTGGCTGACCACGGCGCAGAACACCCGCGAGTGGACCGCCATCCACCGCAAGCACCACGCCAAGTGCGAGACCGTCGACGACCCGCACAGCCCGGTGATCAAGGGCCTGTCCACCGTATTGCGCAAAGGCGCCGAGCTGTACCGTGCCGAGGCCGAAAACCCCGAGACCCTGCGCATCTACGGCAAGAACTGCCCGGACGACTGGATCGAGCGCAAGATCTACACTCCTTATCCGCTGCTGGGTGTGGCGATCATGGGCGTGATCGACCTGCTGCTGTTCGGCGCCATCGGCATCACCATCTGGGCAATCCAGATGATGTGGATTCCGTTCTGGGCCGCCGGCGTGATCAACGGCCTGGGCCATGCCGTGGGCTATCGCAACTTCGAATGCCGTGACGCCGCCACCAACCTGGTGCCGTGGGGCATCATCGTCGGCGGCGAAGAGCTGCACAACAATCACCACACCTACCCCAACTCGGCCAAGCTGTCGGTGAAGAAGTGGGAATTCGACCTGGGCTGGGCATGGATCAAGGTGTTCAGCTTCCTGCGCCTGGCCAAGGTGCAGCGCGTGGCACCGATTGCCCACCGCGTGGAAGGCAAGGGTCACCTGGACATGGACACCGCCATGGCGATCCTCAACAACCGCTTCCAGATCATGGCCCAGTACCGCAAGTTGGTGATCGGCCCGTTGGTCAAGCAGGAGCTGGAAAAAGTCGATCACTCGGTGCGCCACCAGTTCCACCGCGCCAAACGCCTGTTGTCGCGGGAAACCAGCCTGCTGGATGACCGCCACCACCTGCGTATCCAGAGCATGCTGGAACACAGCCAGGCGCTGAAAGTGATCTACGAAAAACGCCTGGCGCTGCAGCAGATCTGGCTCAAGACCAGCTCCAACGGCCACGACATGCTCGCCGCCATCAAGGAATGGGTGCACGAGGCCGAAGCCAGCGGCATCCAGTCCCTGCGGGATTTTGCCCACCAATTGAAGACCTATTCGCTGCGTCCTGCGGCGGTCTGACAGTAGCGTGGGAGGGCTTGCCCTCCCACCCATCAGCTTTTTGGCGCCATTTCTCGGACACCGTCAATCGAGCCTGTTGACGGAACTTCACTGCAATTCGCCTCTCTCAATGAACACTTCGCCATCATGGTGGCCCCTTGTAGTGACCGCTGCTCGATCTTGCGGCGCGCCCAGAGAGAGTTGTGCCGATGGTTCTCGAAAAGCCCTTCACCGCCGACAGCCCTACCGCTGACCCTCCGCGTCCGGCCGCGGCAGCAACCCTGCTGGCACTGGTACATGCCCAGGGCGAAGTCGAGCGACTGAGTGAGCGCGAACAATTGCTCAGTTCTCTGCTGGTCAGCGTAAACGCCGTGCTGTGGGCCATAGATTGGCAAACCCGCCGCGTGCTCTACGTGAGCCCGGCATACGAGCGGATTTTTGGACGTTCCGCCGGCCTGCTGCTGGCCGACCACCGCGAATGGCGCAACAGCATTCACCCCGAAGACCTCGACTACGCCGAACACAGCCTGGCGCGCGTGCTGGAGCAGGGAGCCGTGGAAGACCGCGAGTACCGCATCATCACCGCCGACGGGCAGATCCGCTGGCTGAGCGACAAGTGCTACATCAACCAGCAGGTCGAACCCGGCGAGCCGGTGATCGTCGTCGGCATGGCCGAAGACATCACGGAAAAAAAACAGCTGGAACTGGAGCTGCACCGTCTCGCCACCACCGATGTGCTGACCCAGAGCAGCAACCGCCGACACTTCTTCGAATGCGCCAACCAGGCCTTCGACAGCGCCTGCGCCCAAGGCGCGCCGCTGGCCTTCCTGCTGCTGGACATCGATGACTTCAAGGACGTCAACGACACCTACGGCCACCTGGAGGGCGACCAGGTGCTGCGGCGTATCGCCGAGAGCGGTCGCGGGGTCCTGCGCCGTGGCGACCTGTTCGGGCGCATTGGCGGCGAAGAGTTCGCGGCCGTTCTGCCGGGTTGCGCGCCGGAGATGGCGCTGCAAGTGGCTGAGCGCCTGGGCAGGGAGATCCAGGAACTGAGTTTCAGCTATGAAGGCCAGGCGTTCAGCGTGACCATCAGCCAGGGCCTGGCCAGCCTGACCGAGGAAGACTCCACCCTGGACAGCCTGTTCGCCCGCGCCGATGCCGCCATGTATGAGGCCAAGCGCCTGGGCAAGAATCGCGTCATCGCTGGCTGAATGCAGATCACTGTGGGAGGGGGCTTGCCCCAATGCCGGTCAGTTAAGGGACAGAACGGACAACCCGTCACCTGTGGCGAGCGGGCTTGTCGAATCGTCGCTCCGCCCGCGTTGGGCTGCGCAGCAGCCCCAAAACCAAGCGCAGAGGAGTGCCTGATACACCGCATTTTGTCTTTATCAGGGGCGCTTCGCACCCCAGCGCGGGACAAGCCCGCTCACCACAAGAATGCGGTTGCCTGAAATTATTTATGCAAAACTCAAGATTTTAGAGTGAAATTTTTTACCCTTTAAAATCAGTAAGTTATTTTAAATTTGATAAGAGCTGGCTTGCTTCTGACGCACAAAAAAACCCGCCGAAGCGGGTTTTTCTTATCGATCAGGCCAACTGCCGCTTACAGCTCGGAGAAGCACTCTTCGATGATCGCCAAGCCTTTGTCCAACTGCTCGTCCGGCGAGGTCAGCGGCACCAGTACGCGCAACACGTTGCCGTAGGTGCCGCAGGACAGCAGGATCAGGCCCTTGTCACGCGCCTTGGCCACCACGGCGGCAACGGCTGCGGCGTTTGGCTTGTGGCTGTCGCCGTCTTCGAACAACTCGACCGCGATCATCGCGCCCAGGGCACGCACGTCACCGATCACCGGGTACTTGGCTTGAATCGCCTTGAGGCCAGTCACCAGGCGCTCGCCGACAGCCTTGCAGCGGTCCAGCAGGTGCTCTTCCTCAAACACGTCCATCACCGCCAGCGCAGCGGCGCAAGCGATCGGGCTACCGGCGTAGGTGCCGCCCAGGCCACCTGGGGCAATGGCGTCCATGTATTCGGCCTTGCCGCACACACCGGCCAGCGGGAAACCGCCAGCGATGGATTTGGCGAAGGTGGTCAGGTCGGCGGCAACGCCCATCTGTTCCATGGCGAAGAAGGTACCGGTACGGCCGGCACCGGTTTGCACTTCGTCGGCGATCAGCAGGATGCCGTGCTTGTCGCACAGCTCACGCAGGCGCTTCATGAACGGCTTCGGCGCGACGTAGAAACCGCCTTCGCCTTGGACCGGCTCGATGATGATGGCGGCAATATCACGCGGCTCGGCATCGTTCTTGAAGATGCGTTCGATGCTGGCGATGGAGTCGTCGTCGCTGACACCGTGCAGTTCGTTCGGGTACAGCGCGCGGAATACGCCGCCGGGCATCAGGCCCATGCCGGCCGAGTAAGGCACGACTTTACCGGTGAGACCCAGGGTCATCATGGTACGGCCGTGGTAGGCGCCGGTGAAAGCGATCACGCCGGCACGGCCAGTCGCGGCACGGGCGATTTTCACGGCGTTTTCAACGGCTTCGGAACCGGTGGTGACCAACAGGGTTTTCTTGGCGAAATCGCCGGGGACCTTGGCGTTCACTTTTTCGCACACTTCGACGTACGGCTCGTAGGCCAGTACCTGGAAGCACGTGTGGGTCAGCTTGTTCAACTGTTCGGTCACGGCGGCGATGATTTTCGGGTGCACGTGGCCGGTGTTCAGCACGGCGATACCGCCGGCGAAGTCGATGAACTCGCGACCTTCAACGTCGGTCACGGTGGCGTTCTTCGCGGATTCGGCGAAGATCGGGTGAATCTGGCCAACACCGCGCGGTACAGCGGCTTCGCGGCGTTTCATCAGGGAAGCGTTGGTCTTGCTCATAAAGTCCTCATTCGCCACTCATCGGGTGGCGTTGCTCAAGGAATACGTGGCGGGGAGGCAACTACGGCAGCATGCGATGATCGACTGCCACAGCTTTCCCGGCCACTACGAATAACGATGTGAAACACGCAAAGGGTCAGCGCTCTCGTGCCCTTTGCGTTTGCTGCAATCTCTTACGGGGCTTAGATGCCCAGGCAGAGGTATTTGATTTCCAGGTAGTCCTCGATCCCATACTTGGAGCCTTCACGGCCCAGGCCCGAAGCCTTGATGCCGCCGAACGGCGCCACTTCGTTGGAGATCAACCCGGTGTTGACGCCGACCATGCCGTATTCCAGGGCTTCGGCCACACGGAACACACGGCCCAGGTCGCGGGCGTAGAAGTAGGACGCCAGACCGAATTCGGTGTCGTTGGACATCGCGATCACTTCGGCTTCGTCCTTGAAGCGGAACAGCGGCGCCAGCGGGCCGAAGGTTTCTTCCTTGGCGACGGCGGCGTTTTTCGGCACGTCGACCAGGATGGTCGGTTCAAAGAAGTTGCCTTCCATGACCTTGCCACCGGCCAACAGCTTGGCGCCTTTGCTCAGGGCATCGGCGATGTGTTCCTGGACCTTGGCCACGGCTTTTTCGTCGATCAGCGGGCCGGTGGTGGTGCCTTCTTCCAGACCGTTGCCGATCTTCAATTTGGCCACCGCGACTTTGAGTTTTTCGGCGAACGCGTCGTACACCGAATCCTGGATGTACAGGCGGTTGGCGCAGACGCAGGTCTGGCCGTTGTTGCGGTACTTGGAGATGATCGCGCCTTCGACGGCCTTATCCAGGTCCGCGTCGTCGAACACGATAAACGGCGCGTTGCCGCCCAGTTCCAGGGAAACTTTCTTGATGTCCTTGGCACATTCGGCCATCAACTGGCGACCGATTTCGGTCGAGCCAGTGAAGGACAATTTACGCACGATCGGGTTGCTGGTCAGCTCGCCGCCGATGTCGCCGGCGCTGCCGGTAACCACGCTCAGCACGCCTTTCGGGATACCGGCACGGTGCGCCAGCTCAACCAGGGCCAGGGCCGAGAACGGGGTTTGCGAAGCAGGCTTGATCACCATGGTGCAACCGGCGGCCAGGGCCGGGCCAGCTTTACGGGTGATCATCGCGGCCGGGAAGTTCCACGGGGTGATGGCGGCGGTCACGCCGATAGGCTGCTTGATCACGATCAGGCGCTTGTCGGGCTGGTGACCGGGGATCACGTCGCCATAGATGCGCTTGGCTTCTTCGGCGAACCACTCGATAAAGGACGCAGCGTAGACGATTTCGCCCTTGGCTTCGGCCAATGGCTTGCCTTGCTCGAGGGTCATCAGGCGACCGAGGTCATCCTGGTTTTCGATCAGCAGCTCGAACCAACGGCGCAGCTTGTTGGCGCGCTCCTTGGCGGTCAGTGCACGCCAGGCCGGCAGCGCCTTGTCGGCGGCTTCGATGGCGCGGCGGGTTTCCGCGGCGCCCATCTTTGGCACGGTGCCGATAATCTCGCCCGTGGCCGGGTTGTTGACCTTGATGGTCGATCCGTTGTCCGCATCCACCCAAGCACCATCGATAAAGGCCTGCTGGCGGAACAACTGGGAATCTTTGAGCTGCATGTCGGCTTTCCTTAACAGCACCGCGCGCACGCGGAGCGAATTAGAGTTGTTGAAAGGCGCCTTGTGGGCTGCCGTCAGGGAAATCAGCCCCCGCGCGCGCGATCAGTGAATGGCGCACGAGAGACAGAGCGTTTGAAATCTCAAACGAATCCTAGGATCAATGGGGGTACAGGGCAATAGTCTGTTCGAAAAAAAGAACGAAAACGGCGCATTTGCCGGATTTTTCTGATCAGCGTGATTTGAGCGCGTTCCGCCGCGTTGACCAACGGCGCCCGGCGCAGGGCCTCTGCGCGGCAAATGCCTACGTTTGAACGGCCAAAGACCGGCATGGACGCCCAAGGTCGACATGGGTATGATGTCGCCCGCACAAGCATCCGTAGCTCAGCTGGATAGAGTACTGCCCTCCGAAGGCAGGGGTCGTGGGTTCGAATCCCGCCGGGTGCACCATATAGCAGTCTCGGGCTGTCTCAGACAGTCTGCGAAACACCCCAAGAAGCCCGCCCTGTGCGGGCTTTCTTGTTTCTGACGGTCCGTGCCCCCCCTGTCGCGCCTTTTAATCACACGCCTTAACGTCCTCATAAACAC